>CALXJA010000161.1 GCA_944388465.1 uncultured Emergencia sp. | reverse complement strand
GCAGACTTCTATTCTTCGGCGTTTTTCCCTTTTTCTGCCCGGTAAGCCTTTGGCGTCAGTCCCTTTGCCTTTTTGAATACCTTGGTGAAGTAGCTCTGATCGTCGAAGCCGGTGGACAGGGAAACGTCGATGATGCTCAGATTGCTGTGCTCCAGCAGCTGACAGGCGTGCTCGATCTTCAGGGAATTGAGGTAATCTGTAAAGGTGATTCCCATCTCCTGCTTGAATAAAGTAGAAAAATAGGAAGAGTTGACATGCAGATTGGCCTCGATATCCTTTAGAGACAGTTTTTCCTTGTAATTCTTGTTGATGTATTGCAGTGCTTTGGTCACGATCTGGGATCTTCCATTATATATGGAAGAAAGCGTATTTTTTGCCACCGTTTCGATGATGTCCTCGGACACCTTGAGCAGCCGGTTGTAGGATTCCGCTTCATTGATACGGTTGATGATGTCCAGATCCGTATCGATGATCTGATTCAGATTGCTGTCGCTTTCGCTGGCCATTCGGATGATAATCGCAAAGAACCAGAGTGTCTTGGCTTTGATACCATCCAGATCGCCGGCTTCCAGAATGGAAAAGGTCTCCAGCAGCTGGCGGACGTTTTTTCTGGCCAGAGCGGTCTGTCCGTTGCTGACGTTGTCGATAAGCACATTCTCCAGATCATAGGGGTATTCTACAGAAACATGTTCCTTTTTGTAGCGCTGAATATCGATATTGACCTTGTTTTGCTCGTCGTACTGGTGGCGCAGCGTACTGTAATCATTGCTGCCGGAAACAGAGGTAATGATGCAGTTGTAAAACAGCAGGGCGATCTGTGAAATTTCCGTCGGCTGATAGGTCTTCATCTTGCCGATAAACATTTTGGCTACAGAGGAAGAAGCCTCGTCGAGATCGTTGAGGTGCGAGAAATTCTTTGTGGTGCTGGCTCTGAGTTCGCCCATCACAATGGGACCGGCAACGAAGCAGCCCATGATCTCCTCATCGATGATCAGGGAAATGGCAATATGGGCGAGACCAGCTTTGCAGAGAAAGATGTACGGTTCGCCCAGGCGGGAAGCAAACTGGCCTGCCGAAGCGAGATTCTTCCGGCAAGCGCTGTCTTTTGCCTTATAGACGGGGAAAATATTGCAGATTTTGTCGTCTGTTTTAAATTCCCTCACGATTTCGTCACGATCATTGAAATAGGTGACGGAAATTCCGGTAATATTGGAAAAGGCCTCGATGGAGCTGATCAGATATTCGGACAGCGTATCGGCCTTCGGTGTGTCCATAGTTGGAATGACAAAGTTTTTCATCACAGTACATCCTTTGCATCGTTGAAGTAGAAATTGTACAATTTTTTATGAAAATTTCCATCTGCATTATAGCATGGCAAAATCGAAAATACAACCGCAAGCGGAAAAGTCGCAGAAAACGGCGGAGAAAAAGACGACGGAAAGGCGGTGCAGAAAGACGGCGATGTGTTCCGGACTTTTTCGATTTTAAACAATAAACCGTAAAAAAGCAGGATATCTTTGTAAGTAAAACGATTTTCACGGCATTTTTGCTCTCTGCGCAATACATCTGTCCCTGCTCGCTGCCTGCCCCACAGGTCGTCTTCCCCCGGGAGAAGGGAAAAAAGCAGCCGGGAAAAAAGACCGGCGGGCAAATTGTAAATATTTTAGGTAACAAAAATTCTACTAAAAATTCTAAAAAGTTCTATATACCATGTACAAGGATAGACGGTAGAATAGAGAATAGAAAAGCGTAGTCTTTATGGAAAACAGTTTATCAATTTTGGAGGTACATAATCATGAGCAAAGAAGCAATCATGGAAGCTGCAAAGCAGTCAATTGTTGAAGCTGACGAAGATATGGCCATGGAAGCCCTGGCAAACGCAGAAGCTGAGGGAGTAGACCTGGCTGAACTATTGAGCAACGGATACAGCGCCGGCATGAAAGAGCTGGGCGATCTGTTCGGAATGGGAGAGATCTTCCTGCCTGAGCTGATCTTCGCGACAGAGGTTATGAAGGCTGTCAGCGCTGAGATCGAAGGCAAGATGGACATGTCCGAAGTAAAGCACAACGGCACTCTGGTTATCGGTACAGTTGAAGGCGACGTACACGATATCGGTAAAGGTATCGTAGCTTCTCTGGTCAAGACCAACGGTGTTGAAGTTATCGACCTGGGAAGAGAAGTTCCTGCTAAGAATTTCGTAGACGCTGCCATCGAGCACAATGCTGAATTCGTAGGAAGCTCCGCTCTGCTGACCACTACGATGACCGTTCAGAAGGACATCGAAGAAGCACTGAAGGAAGCCGGAATCAGAGATAAGGTGAAGACCATGATCGGCGGCGCTCCGGTAACAAACCGCTGGGCGGAAAAGATCGGTGCTGACGCTTACTGCGAAGACGCTTCCGATACTGTAAACTTCATTCTGAAGTGGATCGACGAATTATAATCAGACCTGTAATTTGATCCGGCCGTCACAAGCCGGAACAGCAGATACTCCATCAGTCATGATGAAGCATATTCAAAATGAAGCACATTAAAATGGAGGTAATGTTAGACAATGGGCAAGTTTACACACGAGACAGATATTACAGGATATAATATTCTGTCCAATGAAGATTTAGACGCCCTCCATGAAGCGACCCTGCAGCTGATGGAAGACTACGGTCTTCAGATGCACGGCAAGGAAGCTCTGGACATCCTGGCGGGAGCCGGATGCGAGGTGGACTATGAGATCGACAGAGTTAAATTCCCGAGAAACCTGGTCAATGACGCCATCGAAAAGTGTCCGCCGGAATTCACCCTTTGCGGAAGAGATCCGAAAAACGACACCGTTGTCGGTGGTAAAAAGGTCGCCTACAAGAACTTCGGTACAGGCGTATTCATCTTCGACCCTTATACCGGAGAACTGAGAGAATCCACGAAAGAGGATTTGGGCAATGTGGCCAGATTTATCGACGCCATTCCGGAGATCAATGTATTCTCCATCGCGGTAACCGCAGGTGACGTTAACCAGAAGGTAAGATCCCTTCACGAAGCTGAGGTCGTATTCAACAATCTGACCAAAAACTTCGCTCACGACCTGGAAGGTGTCAAGAATACACAGAGATTCATTGACATGGCAGCGATCATCCAGGGCGGCTATGACAAGCTGAGAGAAAGACCGATCGTCGCTATGGGTGCGTGCCCGAACTCCCCGCTGGAGATCAACGAGAACGAGACGAGCATCATCATCCTCAGCGCAAGACACGGACTTCCGATCGATATCCTGTCCATGGGTCTGTGCGGTGCGACTACTCCGGCTACACTGGCTGGAACGCTGGTATGCACCAATGCAGAAATTCTGGGCGGTATCGTTCTGGCACAGATCATCAACCCGGGCAACCCGATCCTGTACGGTTCTTCCACCACGATTATGGACATGAAGACCGCACAGTCACCGGTCGGCGCTCCGGAACATGCGATGTGCTCCGCTGCCGTCGGTCAGCTCGGCCACTACTACGGCATTCCTACTAACGTAGGCGGCACGTAGGCAGACAGCAAATGCTTCGATGTCCAGCTGGGACACGAAAAGACAATGACCAATATGCTCCCTGCTCTGACCGGCAGCAATGTCATCTACGGTATGGGCATGATGGAAATGGGTATGACGATGAGCTATGAGCAGCTGCTCTGCGACGCGGAAATCGTGAGAATGACGAGAAGAATTCTTCAGGGTATTCCGGTCAATGACGATACGATTGCTCTTGACGTAATTAAGGCAGTAGGGCCTGCCAACAATTACCTGGCACAGAAACATACCAGAAAATACATGAGACAGGAGCTCTCTACGACGCAGTTTATCGATCGTACGCAGAGAGAAACCTGGGAAAAGAAGGGCGCGAAGACGATGACCGAAGCGACGAGAGCCAAGGCCATCGACATTCTGGAAAACTACGAGGTTACTCCGCTTCCTGACGATGTAAAGAAGAGGATTCACGATATCGTTGTGGAAGGCGAAGAGGAAGCCGAAGAGCTGGCCAGATTCGAAGCCAAAAAGAAATAGTTTTTAATTTATCTGCGGATCATCTGCCGTACCTGGCGGCTGATCCGCAAAATGTAAAGAAATAGTGAAAGGATAGTTAAGTATGAGCGATCAGAAGAAATTCTTCACTCGTATGGGCGATGGTTCCATTGTACATATGACTGAAGAAGAGATCAGAGCTGACATCAAAGCCGGTGTGGAAGATGCGGTTCTGAGAGGAAAAATTGATCCGCTGACTGACGAGGAGATCGAGTATCTTTACGAGATCGTAACGATGCCGGGCGGAATCGTCGGCGTGGCTCAGGGTATGGAGATCGTTACTTCCAACGACTCCGGTTCTGACAAGATCAGCACCAAGTGCGGCATCTCTACTTCCAGAGATACCAACTCTCTGATTCACGAGAGAGTACTGGGCGCGGATTCTGTAGATATCGGTTACAGTGATTACAACTATAAGACAGTTAAAGGCGTAGCAAAGAGAGAAGCCACCGTGCTGAAGCAGGCGCTGACCAAAGCGACAATGCCTCTGTTCTACGGCGCTATGCCGAACCTGGGATTCTATACGAAACCAGACGGTCCGGTAGACAACTGGGCAGTACTTCTTCCGGAAGGAAAGATCAAAGAAGCTATGGCTGCACAGGAAGAGGCTGTTGAGCACGCAGTAAGAGATATCGTTTATGTTGCTGAGCAGATGAACGATGTCGGCGCCGACGGTTTCATGCTGGATACTTCCGGTGCTGCCGGTGACGCAGACTTCCTGGTATCCCTGAAAGCCTGCGAAATCATCAGAGAAAAATTCCCGGATATGCCGGTTGAGATCGGTATGGCCGGAGAGTTCGTACTGGGTATGCACGGTAAACTGAAGTATAACGGAACCAGACTTGCCGGACTTTATCCGCATAAGCAGGTTAAAGTCGTTGAGGAAGCCGGTGCCAGCATCTTCGGTGCGGTAATCAATACCAACTGCAACAAGTCCTTCCCATGGAACATCGCCAGAGTGTGCACCTTTATCAAGGCATGTACTTCTGTAGCGAACATTCCGGTACACGCTAATGCGGGTATGGGCGTATGCGGTATCCCGATGTGTGAAAATCTGCCTGCCGACGTGGTATCCAGAGCAGACAAGGCTCTGATCGAGATCGGTAAGGTAGACGGATTGTAGATAGGCGTAGGCGATCCTTTAGGTGCGGAAGCTACACATGCTCTTGCAGCAAGCATGGGCGGTATGCGTACAGCCGGAGATCTGGTTATGCGTATGCAGCTGGCCAAGAAGATGAAGATCAACGAGGCAAAGGCATATGTTGCAGAGAAGCTTGGCGTATCTTTAGAAGAATTATGCGACGTTGTAACAATGTCCGACAAGAGAGAAGAACTCGGCCTTGGTCTTGCTCACGTAGAACCGTGTGCAGAGGCTAATGCGGGTATGGAAGCCAAATTCCGTATCCAGGATGTTCTGGACATTAAGATCAACTCTGTAGAGCGGTTCAAAGAAAGAGCCGGCTTGAAATAAACTGTAAATATAAAATGGAAATATATGTAGAATAGGTTTGCAAGGAGTAGGCCTATTCTACATATTTGAAGTAAAATTTACAGAATATTGAATTATTATGGGTGTATATAGGCACTTTTGCCGCTAACAAGAAAGTAATACAGGATTTCTGTTCTGCCTGCTTTCCTGAAACAGCTGGCCGCCAAGTCCCCGGTCTGCCTTATTCGCGGCGCCGGAGAGACGGAATAGCGGAATATTAATTATTTAATTTTTCATGTATTGCTCTGGTCATAGCAAAAATATTATGCTAAAATAGCAATAATGGATATTTTTATCATTCAATCAGCATTTTGAGGGAGGCACAGTTTGGATAAGCAGGAAATTTTCAGAAAAGCGAAAGATGCCATCGTGGAGGCCGATGAAGACAAGGCGCTGCGTGTTGTTGAAGAGGCCAGAGAAGCGGGTATTGATCTTCTTGATCTGCTGCTGTCCGGATTTGGAGCCGGCAACGATGAGATTGGTGACCGGTTTGACAAGGGAGTTCTCTCTCTGCCAGAGCTGATCTATGCTGCAGAGGTGATGAAAAGCGCTACGGGAGCGATTTTGGAATACCTCGATCAGGATGGGACTGACAGTGCACACGGTGAAAAAAAAGGCACCGTGATTCTGGCTGCTGTTGCCGGTGACGTTCACGACATCGGCAAGAGCATTGTTGCTTCCACTCTGCGCACTGCGGGGTTTGAGGTCATTGATCTGGGATGCGAGGTTCCGGCTGAGGTAATCCTGGAAGAAGCGAAGAAGCATAACGCAGATATCATCGGTACCAGTGCGCTTCTGACGTCTACCATGTCAGAGCAGAAAAAACTGGAGAAACTCCTTCAGGAACGAGGAGAGAAGGATAATTTCATCACGATGGTAGGAGGTGCGCCGTGTACGCCGAGATGGGCAAAGCGTATAGGCGCCGACGGTTACAGTGAAGATGCAGTCGAAGCGGTCAAGGTCGCTTTGGAACTGATCGAAAAAAAATATAAGAGTAAGAATAAAATGGAGGAATAAAAGAAATGGGCAAAGAACTTATATTCCAGACTTTAAGACATGAGCAGACGAACGAGATTCCATGGGTTCCGTTTGCTGGCGTTCATGTTGGTAAATTGAAGGGCTACACCGCCGAAGAGGTGCTCAGAGATGAGGATAAGCTGGTAGAATGCCTTCTGGAGGCAAACAAGTTATATACACCGGACGGTATGCCAATCATCTTTGACCTGCAGGTCGAAGCAGAGATTCTGGGCTGCGAGCTGATGTGGGCAGAGAACAATCCGCCGTCGGTAAAGAGCCATCCGCTTTCCGGCGAGAAATCCATCCCTTGCAACTGCAAGATCCCTACTCCGGAATCCGGAAGACTGCCGATGATCCTTTCCGCGATGAGAAGAGTCAAAGCCGAGATCGGTGATCAGACAGCGCTGTACGGACTGATCTGCGGACCGTTTACTCTGGCGTCTCACCTGAGAGGAACAGACATCTTTATGGATATGGTATCCGATTCCGCTTATGTCAAGGAACTGGTAAACTACTGTGCACAGGTTGCCATTGCCATGTCACAGATGTACATAGACGCCGGCATGGATGTCATCGCCGTTGTTGACCCGCTGGTCTCCCAGGTATCTCCTAAGCATATCGAGAAGATGCTCTCCGAAGGATTTACGGCTGTATTTGATTATATCCGTTCCAAGGGCGCGTTCTCTTCCTTCTTCGTATGCGGAAATGCAACCAAGCAGATCGAAGTTATGTGCAAGATGGGTCCGGACAGCGTTTCTGTAGATGAAAACGTTAACCTTGCCGGAGCGAAGGAAACGACCGACAAGTACAATATTGCTATCGGCGGAAATATTCCTCTGACAACGACCATGCTTCACGGTAACCAGGAAGACAACATGAAGGGCGTTATCGACCTGATCGATTCTGTTGATCATCACAATCTGATCATCAGCCCGGGCTGCGATATGCCGTATGATACGCCGATCGAAAACACCATCGCCTGCGCGCAGGCCGTTAAACATCCGGACAGCACCAGAGAGCTGATCAAGAATTACGAAGTCGTTATCGACGACTCCGATGTTGAGATTCCGGATTATGACAATCTTGACAAAGTTCTTATCGAGTGCTTCCTGCTGGATCCGGAACAGTGTGCAGCCTGCACCTATATGCTGGCTTCCGTAGAAGATAACTGGGATGATCTGAAGGATATGGCAGACTACAGAGTCTACAAGTACTTCATCAAGGAAGACATCGCCAGAACCAGAAAAATGGGAATTGCCAACCTTCCGACCATGTGCATCAACGGAGAGCAGAAATTCATCTCCATCATTCCTTCCAAGGAAGAGCTGATCGAAGCGGTCAAGGAAGCTCAGGCAAAAATGAAAAAATAAATTATACAGCAAATGAATTTGGTAAGGTGGTAGGCCGGAAGAGGTCTATCACCTTATTGTCTGTAAGAGGTCAGAATGATTAACGAACTAATACGCATTGATGAACAAACCGCGTATCCGCTGGCAGAAAAAAGGTTCATCCAGACCTGCGGTTTTGATCTGAAAACGGAAAAACACCAGCGGATGATGAAAATGGGGGCGAAGGTCAGAGAGGACGGCGTCGCGGGCATCAATATACAGGCTCTGGTTTCTTTCTATGAACCGGAGGTTTTCTCTGACGGCGTGATCCATGTGAACGGACAGGATATTACCTGCAATTATTTTGAACAGATCCCTGCCGAATGTGTGGAGGGAGTTTATTTCTATATGCTGTCTGCGGGAGAATGTTATTTTTCCAGCGAAGAAAATATCATGGATTTTCTCTATGCAGATATTTGGGGAACCAATTATGTCGACGCCGGAATCGAGGTGCTGACAGACGGCTATATCCGAAAGGATATGGAAAAACGCTTTGCCGGGCAAAGCGTATATCTTTCAGAGGAATTCGGACCGGGCTACTTCGGTATGCCGGTCATCGAGACAAAGAAATTTTTCAGGATTTTGGACGGAAGCCTGATACAGGTAAAGGTCAAGGACAGTGGACTGATGATTCCGCAGAAGACCTGTGCGGGTTTATATATAGTGTTGAACAGGAACGACATCAAGGCTGAGCCGGAGTGCATGAGATGCCACGGCAACAAGCAGGGATGTCAGTTCTGCGCAGTCAGAGCAAAGAAGAAAGAGGTGAATCGATGAAAATAACGTTTATGCCCCAGAATGTGACCTGGGAAGCAGAGGAAGGCGATACGATATTGCAGGCGGCGGTCAGAGCCGGAGTAAATATAGACGGCAACTGTGCCGGGAAAGGCACCTGCGGAAAATGTAAGGTAAAGATTCTGGAAGGCGATCTGTCGGAGTGTATGGATCATCACCACCGGCTCAGCGAAAACGAGATCGAAGCGGGATATCGCCTGGCCTGCTGTCATAAGGTATCTGACGGTATGGTCGTAGAAATGCCGGAGGCAGAGACTACGGCTTCGCGGAAACGCCGCATGGTCAATCTTCCAGAGGGCTTTGAACCGGCAGCCTGGGTCGAAAAGCACTGCATAACGGTAGAAAAAGCGTCCCTTGCCAATCAGCACAGCGATGAGGTGCGGACGGCAGAAGCGCTGGGCTGGGAAGATCTGCGGTTTTCCTACAGCGCTCTGAAAAAACTGCCGCGCGTGCTGGACGAAGGCGGTGAGATCACCGTAACGCTGCGTGACGGTCAGGTTATCGATGTGGAGAAAGGCAATACGGAAAGAGAGAATTACGGCGTCGCTGTAGACATCGGCACGACTACTGTGGTTGTGATGCTCTGGAATCTGGGCAGCGGAGAGATGGAAGAGATCTCTGCCGTGACCAATCCGCAGGGCGCTTACGGAGCGGATGTCATTTCCCGTATTACCTTCGTCATGGAAAAAGCGGGGAATCTGGAAATCATCCACAAAGCGGTCATCGACTGCATCAATCGCGCCATCGATGAATTTTCCCGCGAGTTAAAGGTGCAGCCGGAAAATATCTATCAGTTTACCGTAGTAGGAAATACGACGATGAGCCATATTTTCCTGGAGGTCGATCCTTCTTCGCTGGCTCTTGCGCCGTTTGCTCCGGCATTTACCGCAGGCAGAGAGGTTGCGGCCGGTGATCTGGGGCTTCATGGCAACGCTTCTGCACAGGTGTATACTGCGGCAAATATCGCCGGCCATGTCGGCTCGGACATTACTGCCGGCGTAATTACCACCGATCTGATGAAGTGCGACAAGGGTCATCTTTTCATCGATATCGGTACAAACGGTGAGATCGTACTGACAGGCAACGGCAGAGCCGTAGCTTGTTCTACCGCCGCAGGACCGGCATTTGAAGGAAGTTCCATCAAACAGGGAATGCGGGCAGCCAGAGGTGCGATCGAGCGCGTAGACATCACGGAGGATGGCGCTGCGATCTCTGTGATCGGCGACTGCCAGCCGGTCGGGATCTGCGGTTCCGGCATCATCGACGCGGTGGGCGAATTGATTCGTACCGGTATCGTGGATAAGACAGGAAGACTGCTGGGACGTGAAAAACTGGAGAAAAAAGGCGTTTCCGAGGGCGTGCTCAAGCATATTCGGGAAGACGGCAATGCCAGTGAGTTTGTGCTGTATTTCAGTGAAGACGGGAAAAACGATGTCGTAATCACCCAAAAGGATGTGCGGGAAGTACAGCTGGCTAAAGCGGCTATTTCTGCCGGTATTTCCATCATGATGAAAGAGATCGGCCTGACGGTGGAAACTCTGGAGAAAGTCAGCATTGCCGGCGCTTTCGGCAACTATATCCGCAATACGAGCGCTATCAACATCGGACTTCTGCCGAAGATCGACGAGAAAAAAATCGTTTCTCTGGGCAATTCGGCAGGTATCGGCGCTTCGATGATTCTGCTTTCGGAGCGGTGCAGAGAGGAATCCGAAACGGTGGCGGCACAGATTCAGCATATTGAACTGGCAGGCAGAAGCGATTTCCAGGATCAGTATATGATGGCGATGATGTTTTGATCGAGGAACAGATCAACGGCAACCAGACAGAGGGAAAGGACGTGAAGGATATGCAGGATTTGCGAAAAAGAACATTCAGCAGGCAGGAATTGACAGAGCTTCTCCGCTCCGACGACCCGCAGCTGCTGCAGGAGCTTTTTGAAACAGCCAGAAAAATACGGGATGAAGTTCAGGGAAACAAGATTTTCGCCTACGGCTTTGTCTATTTCACCACGTATTGCAGAAATAACTGCAACTTCTGCTATTACAGAAAATCCAACGGTATCGAGCGTTACCGAAAGAGCGAGGAGGAAATTCTTGCCATTTCGAAGGCGCTGATCGATTCGGGGGTCGACCTGATCGACCTGACGATGGGCGAAGATCCGGCATATCACAATGACGGCTTTGAGACTCTGGCGCGGATCGTGCGGCGGATCAAAGAAGAGTACGATACGCCGGTCATGGTTTCTCCCGGTGTTGTTGACCGGGAGATCATCGATAAGCTGGCGGATGCGGGGGCGGATTTCTACGCCCTGTATCAGGAGACCCACAACCGGGAGCTGTTTGCAAAACTCAGAGTAGGGCAGGACTATGACGAACGGATGAATGCCAAGCTGTACGCAAAGGAAAAGGGCATGTTCATCGAAGAAGGACTTCTGGCCGGCGTTGGCGAAAAGGAAGAGGATATTGCCGACTCCCTGCTGATCATGGGCGAGATCGGCGCCCGTCAGGTACGGGTCATGAGCTTTATTCCGCAGGAGGGAAGCCCGATGGAAAACTGCAGGACACCGGACAGGCTGGAGGAACTGAAGATCATTGCCCTGATGCGGCTTCTTTATCCTACGGCGCTGATTCCGGCGTCTCTCGATGTAGACGGCATTGGCGGACTCAAGGATCGTATCAATGCCGGAGCAAATCTGATCACATCCATTATCCCGCCGAAATCCGGATTCATGGGCGTAGCGCAGAATACCATGGATGTAGATGAAGGCGGACGAACGGTCAAAGAGGCTGCGGCTATTCTCGATGAGATGGGTCTGCGCATAGCCGCAAAAGACGAATACCGGCGTTTTCTCAGAGAGGTGAAATAGATGAAAATTGCGATTGTCGGCGGTAAGCTGCAGGGAACGGAAGCCGTCTGTCTGGCGGCGGCGGCAGGCTTTGAGAGTATTCTCATCGATGCCGATCCCCGGGCGGTGGCTTCGCGCCTTGCGGATCGGTTTGTCTGCGGAGACATCGTCAGGGAAGATCCGCAGGTGATTGATGCGCTGAAAGAAGCCGATCTGATCTTACCGGCCAACGAGAACGATCAGGTGCTGGAAGCCGTGGAACGGATTGCGGCGCGAGAGGGACTCGTCCTGGCTTTTGACGCGCAGGCATATCAGATCACGAAATCCAAGCTTCGTTCAGACCGGTTGTTTCACCAGAACGGCATACCGGCGCCGGCCTATTATCCCGCGGGAAAACCGCCATATATCATCAAGCCGTCAGAGGAAAGCGGTTCTGCGGGCGTGCGCCGGGCAGAATCCGCCGCTGAAGTGGAAGCGTTTCTTTCTTCGCGTCCGGAGGGCGAAAACTGGATTGTTCAGGAATATCTGACAGGACCATCCTATTCTATCGAAGTGATCGGGATGCCGGGAAATTATCGAACCTATACGATTACGCAGATCCATATGGATGCGGTCTACGACTGCTGCGCGGTGACGGCGCCCTGTCCCCTCTCGCCCCGGCAGGAGAAAGACTTTGCGGCGATCGCCTGCCGGCTGGCTGAGCTGGTTAACCTCCGCGGCATCATGGACGTCGAGGTCATTGCGGACGAAGGACAGCTAAAGGTTTTGGAGATCGACGCCAGACTGCCCAGCCAGACGCCTCTGGCCGTTCTGGCTTCTTCGGGCATGAATTTTCTGTCAGAGCTTGCTGACATTTTTCTGCAGGGGACATTCTGCAGTAAGCAGGAGGATCGCCGCAGATGGAGCGTTTACGAGCATTATCGCCGCCAGGACGGTCAGCTTCTGCAGGAAGGGGAACATATGATGACGCAGGCGGCGCCTCTGCGTTTTTACCGGGATTTTGCGTCCAGTCAGATCGCGGTATGCGACTACGAAGACCGGCATGATTTTCGCGGGATCTTTATCAATGCGGCAGACACAGAGGAGGAACTGCAGGCTGTCCGCAGCAGATTGAAAGAGCACCTAAAATTGTTACCATAAAAGAGAAAAATATTGGTAGCTTGCCAATACTGGCTGTGTTACTATAGATATGGAGGTAAGCGATGGAAAAGTTTACGGTGACGCAGTTAGAAAGACTGGGAGAACTGAACGGGGCAAAGGATGCCGCAGAGATGGAATTTGCTGATGCAGCCGAGAGAGATCAGGCTTTCCGCAAGATGGAGAAAGAACTGGTTCGCTGCAGCCGTCAGGAGATCAGACGCCTTCTTACAGACAAGCATATGCCGCGCAGCGTGGAGGTTGGAAACGGACTCGAACAGTGGCTGATGGGCGAAGGTTTTACCAAGGTGGTGACACCGACCATTATCACCAAAGATATGCTGGCTAAGATGACGATCGATGAGTTTCATCATCTTTCCGAACAGGTTTTCTGGCTGGACAAAAAGAGATGTCTGCGGCCGATGCTGGCGCCGAACCTCTATGTGGTGATGCGCGAGCTGAGGAGGATCAGCGGCGAACCGGTAAAGATCTATGAGATCGGTTCCTGCTTCCGGAAGGAATCCCAGGGCGCGCAGCACATGAATGAGTTTACCATGCTCAACTGTGTAGAGCTGGCAGCCGTGGAGGACGGACAGCAGGTGGACGAGCTCAAGCGTCTGGCTCACGAAGCAATGAAGGCGCTGGGCGTGCCGGAAGAGGAATACGAGTTGGTTGTGGAAGAATCTACGGTTTACGGCAGCACGGTGGACATTGAGATCAATGGGATGGAAGTGGCATCCGGTTCCTATGGACCGCATTTTCTGGACAGTCAGTGGGGCGTTTTCGACACCTGGGTCGGTATCGGCTTCGGTATAGAGAGACTGACCATGGCTCTGGAAAAAAGCCGCACCATTAAGCGTTATGGCCGGAGTATTACCTTTATCGACGGTCAGCCGCTGAATATATAGCTTGACGACAGAAGGCAAGGAGTGACATAACCGATGACCAGACTGAAGACCGAATGGGTAGACTATATGATCGACGGCATGGCGGATTACAACCGTTTGCTGCAGCAAAAAACGGGGCTGGATCTCTGTGATCTGGCAGCCAGCGTTTTTCATGCGGATAAAGACATGCTGCTGCGAGTCGGAAAAGGGAAAAAAGCAGCGGTCGTTCCGGTCACCCAGGGACAGGGTGTCATCGGCAGCTTCAGTGAAGCCGTAGCCGCGATCATTCGTTCTATGGGAATCGAAGCCGTGGTTACGGAGGGAAGCGACGTAGAAGGCATGTACGAAGGCTGGCAGAAGGGCTGTTCTCTTTTCTTCATGGCTGACGACGACCGCTATATCGGGTTAAATGCCGCCGACGGAAAGATCGCCGACAACAACCGCGCTACTGCGGCCGGATTTATCCGTTCTCTGGAGGCGCTCGCTTCTATGGCGGGAGAGGATCTGCAGCATGGAACGGTTTTGCAGATCGGTTACGGTATTGTTGGACGGGAAGCGGCAGAGATCCTTTCTCAGAAGGGCATCGATTTTGTACTTTATGACAAGGATCGGCAGAAGCTGTCCGGTGTGCCGTACAAAGTCGCTGCAGACAGAAAAGAGATCAGAAATTATCACTATATCCTGGATTTTACCAATGAGGGAGGCTGGCTCGGCAGGGAAGATCTTGCCGAAGACGTGCTGTATGCAAGCCCTGGCGTACCGTATTCCATGGATGAGGAAGCGGCCGCAGCTTTTGAACCGCGGAGCATTCACGACAATCTGGAGATCGGCACGGCAGTGATGCTGGCGCAGTGCCTTCTTTAGCAGGGGCAGGAGCGGAGGTCCCGTCCCTTCGGGCAGTGTCTGCCCGAAAATCGATATGGGGTGCGGATCGTATGGATCACATAGACTCTAAATCTATGCAGCCGGGTGAGACTCCCGGGCACCTCGCCATTTTTTTTATCTTCCGAAACGGTCGTTTTCACGATCCGGAGAGGAAAAGGCAGGCGGAGGAAGCTGCAGCGCGGCTTTTTACCAGCCATAAGGAGATACAGAACGAAAGGAAAGCAGAGCATGATTCAGATCGTACTTCTCAGCGGATTTCTGGGTGCGGGCAAGACAACGCTGATGCAGCGCCTGTTAGATACCTACAAGGATCACAAGATCGGTGTGATCATCAATGAGTTCGGCAAGATCAATATTGACGCCAAGCTGGTAAGCAGAGAGGGGATCGATATTGCGGAGCTTTCCAACGGTTCGATTTTTTGCGCCTGTATAAAGGATAAATTTGTAGACGGACTCATCGAGATGGCAAAGACGGATATTGAATATCTGTTCATTGAAGCGTCAGGCCTGGCGGATCCTTCTAATATGGGAGAGATCGTAGCGGGTATCCGCAGAGAAACGAATGATAATCTGCAGATCAGCGGCAGCATCTGTGTAGTGGACGGCGTCAGCTTTCTGGAGCTGGTCGATATGCTGCCTGCTCTCGAACGGCAGGTCAAGCATGCTAATGCCGTCATCGTCAACAAGATGGATCTGATCGATGAAAACACCTTTAAGGATATTACGGATAAAGTTGCCGGAATCAATCCGGCGGTGAAGATCTATGCGGCAACCCACTGCAACGTGGATATCAAAGAGATCACCGAGCATTTTGCACCGGATACGGCAGACAGCGAAGAAACCACCAACACCTACGAAAGCCGTCCGAGCACCTTTATCGTTCACTGTGACGAGCCGATCGAAAAAGAAAAGCTGGTTGAATTTCTCCGTTCGATTGCAGGAAGCAGCTACAGGATCAAGGGTTTTGCCAGAACCGACGAGGGAACCGTAGAAGTCAGCGGCGTGGTAAACAATCTGGTCATCAGTCCGTGGGACGGAGACGAAGAAACAGAGATCGTCGTTATTTCCTCTGTAGGTATCCGTATGCTGAGCCTGATCACGGAAAATTCAAAGCGAATCACAGAAGGAAGGTTCTATATCTGATATGAGCGACAGTAAAAAGAGATATTACAGAAAAAACGTGGAGCTCTTTGTGCTGCTCAACAAAATGAAGCTCTGGCCGGCGCGCAGCGGCGTGCTGCACGGGATCAAGACGATCGAGTCCTATGGCCGGTATGCGGTGATCACGACCCATTGCGGCAAGACGATCCGCATCTATAATTCCCGAAATTCCAGAGCAGCCAGATGGCTCAGAAATAAATGGGCGGTCAAACCATGCCCGAAATGCAAGGTGCCGGAATGGAAGCTGGAAAAGTATTCAAAAACGTTCTTTGATTCTCATTACGGCAGCGATCTGATTCATAAGTAAGGAGAGAAAGATGTATATCGATATGGATTGCCCCTGCCAGGGGAAAAATCTGGATAAGCTGCTGCAGCCGCTGATTCTGTGTATTCTTGCTGCAGGCGGCGACATGCACGGTTTTGCCATTCTGAAGGAGATCGGAAAGCAGCCGCGTTTCGAAGACAAGGTTCCTGACGCTACGGGGGTATATCGATACTTAAAGAAAATGGAAAGTTCCGGCCTGCTGACTTCTCGCTGGGAGCTTGATGAAAATGATGAGGGCGGAAAACCGAAACGGATCTTCAGTATCACGGCAAAGGGAAGAGGCTGTCTGGCAAATTGGTCTCTGGCGCTTTCCGATTATGAGAAATACATTGGAAATCTCATTGAAATGATCAACAAATCCGTATAAAATAGAGTGGACAAACAAAAACGGGTGCGAAAGGTATCCGTTTTTATTGTAGAATGATTTTGCGCTCTGTGCGCAGCAATGCAGGAGGGACGATTTATGGCCTATATCGCTTTATACTGGGGCGCTATGGCGCTGTGCTATTTTATCGGCAGCCGCCAGCGCAGTCATGCAGAGAGATATCGCTTTCTCAACGGGCTGATGCTGGCCTGTATCGCTTTGCTGGTTTTCCTGATGGGTGTCCGTATGGGCTCCAACGAGGAGGTCATTGCAAATTTGGGAACGATAGGGCTGCAGTCGCTGCTGGTCACGGTGGTGCTGATGGCCGGCACGGTTTTCGGCGTGACCCTGACGCGGAAGCTGCTGCGCATGGATAAATACGGCAGGCTGAAGACGGGAAAAGGCGAAAGTCTGCTTGATGAAGCAGAAGAGATCGTTGAAGAGGAAGCGGAAAAAGGGCAGTCTTCTTTTGCCATGACCCGGGTCATCATCATCTTTGTTATTGCCGGACTTCTTGCCGGATTCTTCATCGTCCGTGTCCAGATCAGAGATCTGGACGGATTCAATCTGCTTATCGGCAATATCATGACTGCGGGGATCACGCTGCTTTTGGGCGCTGTAGGTCTGGAAATGGGACTCGGCGGCACGGTAGCCGCACATCTTAAACATATCGGTCTGCGCGTGATGGCTTTTCCGCTGGCGGTAACGGTTTCTACGGTGCTGATCGGCGTGCTTCTCGGAGTGCTTCTGGACAGTCTGACCATCCGGGAATCTCTGGCCGTCTGCTTCGGCTACGGCTGGTATACCTTTGCGCCGGTATCCATTACCAATGCCGGTCACGTCATTGCCGGGGCAATTTCCTTTATGCACAATGTATTTCGGGAGCTGGCGGGGATCATACTCATACCGGCGCTGGCAAAAAAGATCGGGTTTATCGAGGTGACGGCTTTACCAGGCGTTGCGGCGATGGATATCTGTATACCGATCGTGGAAAAAGCCACCAGAGAGGATATCATCGTCTACTCCTTTGCCATCGGCGTGGTCGAATGTGTCTGCGTACCGCTGCTGGTGCCGGTGTTTATCGGCGCATAGTGCCGCGGCTTGCCTGATGGCGGCTCGGGAAAACAAAAGAGAGGAAGTTTGAGAAATGAAGAAATTTACAGGCAGTGCAGATTATGTGGCTTCTAAGGAGCTGATGAATGCTGTCAACGTGTCTATCGCTTTGGAAAAACCGCTGCTGATAAAGGGTGAACCGGGTACCGGCAAGACCATGCTGGCTGAGGCTATCGCCCAGGCGCTGGATATGCAGCTGATCATCTGGGGAATCAAGTCGACGACCAAGGCGCAGGAGGGACTTTATGTCTATGATACCGTACAGCGTCTTTACGACAGCCAGTTCGGTGAAGGCGATGTTTCGGATATCCGCCGCTACATCCATCTGGGGAAGCTGGGAGAAGCCTTTACCGCCGAGAAGCAGACGGTGCTGCTCATTGATGAGATCGACAAGGCGGATCTCGAGTTCCCCAATGACCTGCTTTGGGAACTGGATCGTATGGAGTTTTATATTCCGGAAACGAAGGAGACGGTCAGAACCAGACACCGTCCCATCGTGATCATCACGTCAAACGCGGAAAAAGAACTGCCCGACGCTTTTTTGCGCCGCTGCATCTTTCACTATATCGAATTTCCCGACAGAGAGAAGATGTCGGAGATTATCCGCGTACATTTTGGCGATGTGGATAAAAAACTGGTTCACGCGGCTATGGATGCGTTTTATGCGATCAGGGACATGCGGCAGATTCAGAAAAAACCCAGCACCTCGGAGCTGCTGGACTGGATTCAGGCGCTGCAGCTGGGCGGTATAAACGTAAAGGAAATTACAGCGAAAATACCGTATATCGGCGTGCTGTTGAAGAAAAATCAGGATATCGATGCAGTAAGGGATCAGAGACATGTTTATTGATTTCTTTTATCTGCTTCGCTCTCGCGGGCTGAGCGTCTCTCTGGACGAATGGCTTTGCCTGACCGATGCGCTGAACCGGGGACTGGCCATGAATTCTCTCATGGAGTTCTATTATCTGTGCCGGAACGTTCTGATCAAATCAGAAACGGATTACGATCGGTTCGACATGGCTTTTGCCGAGTATTTTCAAGGGATCCAGACGCCAGATGATATTCCGAAGGAGCTTTGGGACTGGCTGAATCAGGGCGAACTGGAGCGTGATATTGCCGATATGCCGACCTGGGCTAAGGAGCACGACTTTGAGCAGCTGATGGAGATGTTCCGGGAAAGACTGGCAGAGCAGACGGAAAAACACGACGGCGGCAATTACTGGATCGGTACCGGCGGGACATCGCCGATGGGACACGGCGGCTACAATCCGGCCGGTATTCGTGTGGGCGGCTATAGCCGCCACAAATCGGCAGTGAAGGTGGCCGGTGAAAGAAACTTCAAGGATTTCCGTCAGGATACCGCTTTGGATATCCGCCAGTTTCAGATGGCTTTCCGCAAGCTGCGGCAGTTTTCCACCCGAGTGGACGCGGCCAGGACAGAGCTGGACATTGAAGGAACCATCGATGCGACCTGCAATAATGCCGGCATGTTGAAACTTGTTTATGAGAGACCGCGTAAAAATACGGTAAAACTGCTGCTGCTCATCGATTCCGACGGTTCCATGGCGCCTTACAGCAGGCTGTGCAACCAGCTGTTTCAGGCTGTGCACCAGTCCAGCCATTTAAAGGATCTGAAGACCTACTATTTCCATAATTGTGTGTACGATTACCTGTTCACCGGCCCATCCTGCCGGCGGGGGGACTGGATCGAAACGGATTGGGTCTTCGGCAATCTGGACAGTGAGTACAAAGTGATCTTTGTAGGCGACGCGGCGATGTCGCCTTACGAATTGATGGCGGTAGGCGGGAATCAGGACTGGTATGTGTATAATGAGGAACCGGGTATCGTCTGGCTCCAGAAGTTCAGACAACGGTACAAACGGTGTATTTGGCTGAATCCGATCAAAGAGGGTCGCTGGGACTGGACCTATGGTTCTAAGACGATCAATATGGTCAGGGGCGTTTTTCCGATGTTTGAGCTGACCCTTGACGGGCTGGACCAGGGGATAAAAAAGCTATTGACGAGATGAGAAGAGAAATGAACAAACAGGAGATCTACGATTATCTGGACGCCCGGCAACTGTGGTACGAGATTACGGAGCATGAAGCGGTATATACCATGGAAGAAGCAGCGGCGATCGATATGCCTTATCCGGGTGCGGATGCGAAAAATCTGTTTCTCCGGGACGATAAAAAGCAGCACTACTATCTGCTGACGGTCAAGGGCGACAGGCGGGTAGATCTGCGGGAATTCCGACAGAGATTTCATACACGTCCCTTATCCTTTGCTTCAGAACGCGATCTGCTGTCCGTTTTAGGGCTGCGGCCGGGATCCGTTACGCCTCTGGGGCTGCTCAACGATGCGGAGCGCCGGGCAGAACTGTTTTTAGACAGCGCCTTTCTGGAGGCTCCGGGGCTGATCGGTATCCATCCCAATGACAATACCGCGACCATCTGGATGCGAACCGAAGACCTTGTGCAGATCGTCCGCGAACACGGCAATATGCTGTACTGGATAGAAGGCTGAAGCTTTATGCGGTTTTCGATAAGGGATACGGAAAGCTGCACTGACGTACTTCTGCCGGCAGGCTCTGTTTCTGCCGGCAGTTTCTGTTTCTGCAGGCGGGCTCATTTTGCTCATGTACTCGTTTTGTCTGTTCCTGAGCCGAAAAAACAGCAGAGCCTGCAGCCGAAAGGGGAGCGAATGCAGACTCTGCTCCAAAAGGGGGGGTAAGTGGGATTTGCCTGTGTATCTCTGCGCAAGTTCTGCACACCCGGTTTCGAAGCGGCCGGGACAGACTGCGAGAGGGAAAATCAGTTGAGATAGCGGAAAACACCCTTGACCTTGCCCAGAATCGTCACATCATCGACAATGATCGGGCTCATGGTGTCGTTTTCCGGCTGCAGACGGAAATGACCGTCTTCTTTGTAGAATGTCTTCACCGTGGCTTCGCTCTCGAAACCGTCGATCATGGCAACGACGATCTCTCCGTTGTGTGCGGTATGCTGCTGCTGCACCAGAATCAGATCGCCATCCATGATCCCCACGTTGATCATACTTTCGCCGCGGACACGGAGCATGAAATTCGTTCCGATGGCGTACCGGGCGGGAACCGGAAACGTATCTTCGATATTCTGCTCAGCAATTACAGGCGTACCGGCGGCGACCCGGCCGACTACCGGAATATCGACGATATCTTCGCGCTCTTCGGGCAGGAACGCCGGCGGTTCCTCTTCTGTCTCTACGATCATCAGCGCCCGCGGCTTGGATGGATCTTTGCGAAGATAGCCCTGTTTGACCAGGCTGGCAATGTCCTTGTGCGCTGTAGATGTGGAGCGTATGCCCAGTGCGGCGCATATCTCCCGGACTGTCGGCGGATAGCCTTTGGTTCTGATCTCCTCTTTCATGAACTCGAGTATTCGCTGTTCTCTTTCTTTTAACGCATTCATTGGCGTCTCCCCTTTAAAATTCAATATTCTTATTCTATATCATACCATACAGCGAACAAAAAGTAAACGCTTGTTCTGTGGGAACTGTACAGGAGAATGTATGGATTATTTCTTGAATCTGCTGAGGAATATGGTACAATAGTGTTCGGCGCTGCCGGACAGCCTGTCAGCTGCCTGTCAGAGAGCCTGCGTTAAAAAATGCAAGAAAAGTATATCGCGGAAAATATAGCGCTTCAGGAGTAATGATTATGGTAATAGCAACGATCTGTAAACTGCTGCTGGCCGTAGGCGTTGGCTTTTATCTCAGCAGAAAGGGAATTTTCAACAGCGAGATCAATCAGAAACTGTCATACTTTATCATCAATATCTGTTTACCTCTTTTGATCGTGGTCTCGATGGACAGCACGGAGGATATCGACAAGGGTGAGTTTGCCCGCTATATTGCGTTGGGGATCTGCTTTTATCTGGCGCTTCCGTTTTTCTCCAAACTCATCAACGCACTGACACGGGTAAAAAAGGAAGAACGGTCAATTTATGAAGCCTTTTATCTTTTCTCCAATAATACGTTTTTCGGTTATCCCATTGCGGCCTCGTTATATGGAAGCGGCTGTATTTTTCACTTGATCGTATTTAATCTGGGATTTGATCTGCTGTACTATACTTATGGACTGCGTCTCTTCAGCAGAAAGGATGAGGCACGGGAGAAGCTTTCGCTGAAAAAGATCATCAACCCGGGCGTTATCGCCTCGCTGGCGGCCATTATCTTTTTCTTTTTTGACATCCGTCTGCCGGTCGGCGCTGCGGATGCCTGCAGTTTTCTGGGCGATCTGGCTTCGCCGCTTTCCATGATCGTAATCGGCTCCAACATTGGCGCTTACTCGTTGAAAGATCTTTTCCGCGGAGAAAAACGACTGTATTTCGTCAGTTTTGTCCGGCTGATCCTGCTGCCGGCCATTACCTGCGGCGTAATGACCCTGTTTGGATATTCCGGTATTTTACGGGGAATCGCGGTTATTTCCATGGGTACGCCTGTGGCAACCATGGTGTCTATGGGCTGTATTGAGCACGAAAATCATGAAAAGCTGGGCACGGCAGGGGTGATCGTGACGACGACGCTGTCCTTCCTGACCTTGCCGGTGCTGCTGGCCATCCCCTGGTAGCGGAAACTGCTTTTCCCTTTCTCGGGGGCAGAATGACGACATGCTGCACCGGGGATATTTCTAAATTTTTATTGACACAGGGTCAAAAAAATGCTATAGTATTCGGGTAAATGAAGAAGAAGTTATCCGCTTCTCACCTTTCAGACGCAGGTTTGCTGGGTTAATCATGTTGAACGATACGCGGTTTTGCGTGTTTTGAAGCGGATGGACTTATCCGCTTTTTTTATGCGGAAATTGCAGGAAGCCGATATTGACGGAATAGTTTAGGAAAGAACTTCAGCGCGAACTTTGAGGCAGCGGCCGGTCATTTCCGTCACATCTGGATTGCAGGAAGTATCACAGGAGGTGCTGACAATTAGCAAGGAAAACAAGATCAACGAAGAAATTCGTGATAAGGAGCTGCGGGTCATCGACGAGACTGGAACGATGATCGGAGTCATGAGCAGGGAAGAAGCCCTTGCTTTAGCTGAAGAAAAAAAGCTGGATCTGGTAAACGTTTCGCCTAACGCCAAACCGCCGGTATGCAAGATTCTGGATTATGGAAAGTACCGGTACGAGACGCAGAAGCGGGAAAAAGAAGCGAAGAAAAAGCAGAAGACCATCCAGGTCAAAGAGATCAGACTGAGCACGTTCATCGAGGATCACGATATCCAGGTAAAAGCGAAAACCGCCTGCAAATTCCTCAAGGATGGCGACAAGGTCAAGGTCAGCCTCCGTTTTCGCGGAAGGGAAAGAGACCATACGGCCAAGGGTCGCGAAGTTATGGAAAAATTCGCCGAATGCTGCAGTGAGGTTGGCGTAATGGATAAAAAGCCTACTTTTGAAGGAAGAAGCCTGACCATGTTCCTGGCACCAAAGGCTGACAAGTAAACTATTTAATTTAACATAGGAGGAAAAATCATCATGGCAAAAAATAAGATGAAGTCCCACAGAGGCGCATGCAAGAGAATGAAACTGACCGGAAGCGGTAAGGTAAAGAGAAACAAGGCCTACAAGAGCCATATTCTTACGAAAAAGTCTCCGAAGAGAAAAAGAGGTCTCCGGAAGGCTACTACACTGACCAGTGCTGATACCAAGAGAATGTTAAGATCCATGGCGAAATAATTGAGGAGGTAAAGAAATATGGCAAGAGTGAAAAAAGGCGTTAACGCGCATAAGAGACATAAGAAGATTTTAAAGCAGGCGAAGGGCTACTACGGTGCAAAGAGCAAGGTGTTCAGAGCGGCTAATCCGGCCGTGATGAGAGCGCTGAGATCTGCTTATGTAGGCAGAAAGCTGAAGAAAAGACAGTACAGACAGATGTGGATCGCCAGAATCAATGCAGCTGCCAGAATGAACGGCATGTCTTACAGCAGACTGATGGATGGTCTGAAAAAGAGCGGTATCGAAATCAACAGAAAGATGCTTTCCGAGATGGCGATTTACGACGCTCCGGCTTTTGCACAGCTCTGCGAAACGGCGAAAAAGGCCTGCGGAAAAGAGTATTAATCGCATTTGGCTGATAGGATAAAAAGATCAGTAAGAACCGCTATGACTGTTGAAAATTCAACGGTTATAGCGGTTTTGTCTTGGCTTGAACAAAATACAACGCGAGGCCGCGCGCTATGGGGAAGCCCTGGCAAGATCATCTTCCTGTATTGAAATTTCAACGAAAACGAATGAAAGCAAGGTTATATCTTCGACTTCTCCGTGGCTGACCTGTGCTGCCTGTGACGAACAGGAAACAACAGCCCTGCGCAGGAAAGACTTCTTGAAGCACAACGGCTCGATAACCTGAGAATCCGCAGAAACGGACTTTATTTCAGAAAAAGTCCGCATTAGGCCGCCTTCGCATCTGTCTATGGGGAGGAAACGGACTATATGGACGTAAAAAAGCAAAAAAGTCCGCGTAAAGAAGAATAAAATGGTAAAAAATAGAAGAAAAGTTAAAAAATAAGCAAAGATTAATTATATAATAATATAAAATAGGATTGCCTTTTTCCCCGCATCCGGTTCGATTTTCCTGCTGTCGCGGACTTTTTCTTTGCTTTTTACATTTTTGTCCGTTTTGATGTCAGCAGAGAGCAGCTGTCGCGGCGCTTTTTGCTGATTTGCAGAAAAAAGTCCGCGAGCCCTGGAAGTCCGCGAAGATCCGGCGATCCCTTCTACAATTTGACAGCGCCACGGCGCGGTTTCTGGGCGGTAAAGGATGACCATGTTGACAAAAAACAGGGAAAATGGAATTTCAGTCAACATTGCTTTTTTATGCGGCCTTGCCGACTCTTTTTTTATTGTCTAATTTTTACTCTATTTTTGCCCACTGGCAGAAGGTGTTCCATGCCAGCTCTACTTTGCGCGGGTAGTCGTCTGCACTGTAATTCTCCTTTTTGATCATCACGCCGTTGAGCAGAAAGAAAAAAACTTCGCAGCAGTCTTCATCCGAACCGCTCATCTGATCTGCCGACTGAATGCGGA
>CALXJA010000160.1 GCA_944388465.1 uncultured Emergencia sp. | reverse complement strand
GGAGGCAACACAGCCTTGTAGAATGTTGCCGGTTTGTGGTATAATGGACGCACGATCAAAGCGTCCGGGCGTATACGACCGGACGAGGGAAAGCGGCGTTGCCGCAAGGAAGCGTCCATTGAATCGCTCCCGCGATCAGAGCCCGCCGTGGGGCGGGAAATAAAGGAAGAGAAATTTTCCTGCATGAGAAACAGACAGACAGGGGAAGTATATGATAACGAGCAAACAGAGAAGTTATTTAAAAGGACTGGCGCAGAAGATCGACGCTACTGTATATATCGGCAAGCAGGGACTTACCGAAAACATCATCAAAGAGATCGACAACGGGCTTGAAAACCGGGAACTGGTCAAAGTAAAGATTCAGGAGGGCTGCTTGCTGAAACCAAAAGAAACAGCGCTGCAGGTAGCACCGCAGTTGAATGCTGAATTTGTACAGGCTATCGGCCGTAAATTTATTCTTTACCGGAAGTCCCGCGATAATCAGCAGATCGTGCTTCCGAGCCGGTAAAGCAGAGGAAAACGACGATGGAGAAAAATGTTCTACTGACCATTGGTTATGATGGCACCGGTTTTTCAGGCTGGCAGCGTCAGCCCGGCCGCCGCACGGTTCAGGGTGAACTGGAAGCCGTACTGTCTCATCTGTGCCGGCAGGAAATCCAGCTAAACGGAACCAGCAGAACCGATGCCGGCGTTCACGCACTGGGTCAGAGAGCTTCTTTCAGCGGAAATTTCGGGATCCCTGTGAAGCGGATAAAAAAAGCTGCCAATAATCTTCTGTGCGGCGGACAGAATAGCAGGCTTCGCTGCGCAGATATTGTGATCACAGAGGTTAAAGAAGTGCCGATGGAATTTCATGCCCGGTTTGACGCAAAAGGAAAAACCTACCGTTATGTGATCCTCAATCGGCAGGAGCCGGATATTTTTCGCCGCAATTACTGCTATCAGGTAGAGCGTAAGCTGGATAAAGAAGCGATGCGCAAAGCTGCCGCCGAAATTATCGGAACCCATGATTTTGCCTGTTTTCAGTCTGCCGGAGGAAATCCGCGTCAGACTACGGTGCGAACCGTTACCCGTCTGGACATCACAGAATCCGCAGATGATGAGATCGTCATGGAAATTACCGGAGACGGATTCCTTTATAATATGGTTCGTATTATCGCCGGCACATTGGTGGAAGTCGGAAGCGGAATGCGGTCTGCGACGGAGATGCCGGAGATCATCCAGTCGGCGGACAGGCGGCGGGCCGGTCATACCGCGCCGCCGGGAGGACTTTATCTGAAAGAGGTATATTACGGGGATTCAGTCGGGAAGTTTTGAAAGAGAGGCAGTAAATATGGCAATAATAGACGAAAGACCAAGCTGGGATGAATATTTTATGCAGATGGCGGAACTGACCGCCAAAAGATCCACCTGTCTTCGCCGTCACGTCGGCGCGGTGATCGTGAAGGACAAGCATATCATTGCGACGGGATATAACGGCGCGCCGCGGGGACTTGCGCACTGCGCCGAACGGGGCGGATGCCTGAGAGAACAGCTGCAGATCCCTTCCGGGCAGCGCCATGAGCTTTGCCGGGCATTACATGCGGAGCAGAATGCGATCATTCAGGCCGCGACGCTGGGACAGAGCATAGAAGACGGTTCCATTTACATTACCCATCAGCCCTGTGTGATTTGTGCCAAGATGATCGTCAATGCCGGACTGAAACGGATCGTGGTCAGAGAGGGTTATCCGGACGATCTTTCCGTAGAAATCCTGGACGAAGCAGGTCTGAAGATCGTTATGCTGAACAGGCCGATGTAGATCGCCGTACAGCGTACAGCGTGCGGCAGCGGACTTTTTTCCGCCTGCGGCGGCAATAGCCGCACTTTCGCGGACTCTGACCGATACAGAATAGAATATCACCGCCTGCACAATGCATGAGACACAAGGTACAAGACAGACGGGCGGTAACCGATGGAAGGAATACAGGGGGAAACTCCGCCGTATTGCTTATTGCTGCGGGAGCAGTTTTACGGCCTTGCGCGTTTTCCTCCTGAAATAAAAGGAGTATTATGGAAATTACGAGGACGGTGCTTCTGGCGGCTTTTGCCACGGCCTTTGTTCTGGCTTTTGTTTTTTCGCCGGTGGCCATCAGGCTTGCGCCTAAGATTGGCGCTATGGATATTCCGAAAGACAGCCGGCGGATGCATACAAAGGCCATGCCGCGTTTCGGCGGACTGGCGATATTCATCGGCACCACGATCTCACTGCTGATTTTCGGCGGTCAGAATGATAAGGTGGTGCCTGTGCTTATTGGCGGCACCCTGATCTATATTCTGGGTGTGGTCGATGATCTGAAAAATCTCGATCCCAAAGTAAAATTCGCCGGTCAGTTTGTGGTGGCAGTACTGATGTACTATATGGGGCTGCGCATCCGGTTTATCACCAATTATTTTGGAGACGGCACCCTGCATTTTGGAACGGCGGTCTGCTTTATCGTGACGGTGCTCTGGATCGTGGGCATTACCAACACCATCAACCTGATCGACGGATTAGACGGCCTTGCAGCGGGGACGGCGGCGATTGCTTCTCTCTGCATTGCTTACATTGCCTATATCCATGGCGATGAGTACGGGATGATGATCGTTTGCCTGGCGATGGTATCTGTTGCCGGAGGCTGCCTGGGATTTTTGCCGTTTAACTTTTATCCGGCAAAGATCTTTATGGGAGACGGAGGGTCTCTCTTCCTCGGCTTTATGATCGCCGCCATGTCGGTGGTCGGCCCGCTGAAACAATCGACGGTCATTGCGGTGGTGCTGCCGGTTATTGTGCTGGGGATCCCGATTTTTGATACCTTTTTTGCTATTTTCAGGAGGCTGATCAACCGCAGGCCGATCATGGAAGCGGATAAAGGCCATCTTCACCATCATCTGATGGCGCTGGGCTACGGACAGAGAAGAGCGGTGCTCATGCTGTACGGCATCAGTGCGATCATGGGTATGGCGGCTGTGCTGGTCAGCCGGGAACTGTTTAAGGACGCCGTGGTGCTGATTGGTATTGCGGGGATCTATCTGTATGTGTTTCTCACGGATCCCAATCACAAGATGCCGCATATCAAGGCCGTGAATATTGCAAAAGAGGAACGGCAGCAGGAAAAGAAAGTGGCAGAGACAGAAAAGAAAGAGGACGGAAAAGAGAAAGACAGCCTTTAATATAGATGAAGGAGATCGATGGAGCATGAGCAAAGCATGGTGGAAAAGTGCGGGTATATGGATATTATCCGCTTTTCTGCTTTTATCGCAGATTCCGGAAGCGGCTTACGGTCAGACCGGCAATGAAACTGCAGGCGAGAAAACGACGCAGATTTCCGGAGAATATGTGTTGACGGCAGAGCATGGCCTGTCTGCTTTAAAGACGGGAAAGGGAATTAAGAGGATCACCCTGGCAGGATCAGAACTGGCGCTGCTGGAAACGGAACAGGATATTTCCTATGATGAGCTGCAGCATATTTTAGATGAGGAATTGGGGGACTATGAACTTCAGCCCAATTATGTCTATACTTCAGCCGTGGCAAAAGACCCGTTTTACCCGGTGCAATGGGGGCTGGACAATCATGACGGCGGAGCAGACATCAGCTTTGACCGTGCGCTTGAGTTTATAGAAAAGAACCGGCCGCGCATGGAACGGACGGTGGTAGCGGTCATCGATACCGGTTTTGACTATACCCATGAGGATCTGGAAGCGAATGTCTGGATCAATACAGACGAAATTGCCGGAAACGGCAGAGACGACGATGGAAATGGCTACGTCGATGATGTCAACGGGTATGATTTTACGGTTGACCGACCCTTGAGCGAATCGCCGTATGCCGAAGAATACCAGCATGGCACCCATTGTGCAGGCACCATCGGTGCGGTTTTTGAAAATGGAATCGGTATTACTGGGGTAGGCGCCTGCAGTGAGAGCACCGTCCTGATGAATCTGCGGGTTTTAAGCGGAAAAGACGGCACCGGTTCGACCTTTGATTTGATCCGGGCGATTCTCTATGCCCGGGATAATGGCGCGGACATCTGCAACCTGTCCATGGGTTCTTATGAGGATGACGCCGCTTTGCGGGAGGTTGTGGAAAATTCGGATATGCTCTTTGTCTGCGCGGCCGGAAATGACGGGTTTAATCTGACGCACCTGCCGATTTATCCTGGCTGCTACGACCTGGATAACGTGATCTGTGTCGGTAATATGCGGCCGGCAGGAAGTCTGCACCGGTTATCCAATTACAGCAGCCGTTACGTGGATATCGCTGCGCCCGGTACAGATGTTTTCAGCACTATCCCGTCAGATCGCTATGATTCCATGACCGGGACTTCTATGGCGGCTCCTTTTGTTTCCGGAGCGGCGGCGCTGCTCCATTCCTATTACCGGCAGATCAGCGCGGCAGATCTGAAAGCGCTGCTGCTGGAGAAAGCAGACGTTCGTTCGGCACTTTCGGGGAAAGTAGCGGGAAAGAAAAGTCTCAACGTCTATAAAGCGCTTTCTGCATATCCGGCAGATGCGTTTGTGCCCGATGAGACGGCGCCGGTTATCGAAGCTGTGGTTTCGCCGGTAAGCGGTTCTTACAAGCAGAGACTGACGATCACGGCTACAGATAACAGCGGGAAAAAACCGTCGGTCAGATACGTGCGGGGAGATCGGGACAAGGCGTTTTTCCGCAGAGGAAACGGCTATAAGGTGACACTGAATGAGAAAAATACCGGGACGAAGGTAATGGGCGTTCCCAGTGTATATACGGTCTATGCCGTGGACAGCGCCGGAAACGACACACTGTATCAGGTTAATTGTACGGCCGATGCCACAAACAGCATTAAGCTCAACTATACGAACCGTTCCCTGCGGAAAGGGTACTATTTCAAGCTTCGGGCGACCTTGTCGAAAACCGGAACTTACGGCAGAAAAGTGACCTATACGTCTTCCAACAAAAAAATCGCGACAGTAACGGCTGGCGGAAAGGTCTGGGGAAAGAAGAAGGGCACTGTGACCATTACCGTGAAAACCGATAATCTGCTGACGGCAAAATGCAAGGTCAGAGTAAAATAGGTCTCGGTTTCCGAAGCAGATGCAGCAATAAGAAAACAAAGGATAAGAAACAGAAAAACCACTGATTCAGCTCTTTGCCGAGCTGAACCGGTGGTTTTTATGTTGAAACGATATAAATCGGATGTACCGTTACCGGTGGTTATTACAGATTGATCTCGCCTTCTGCAAGAACGACAGCACTGCCGCCGACCTTGATCTTGCAGCCGTTTCCTCCGGCGTCGATCTCTGTCAGGATAACCGACGGTCTGCCCATTTTTTCCCCTTGTATGATTTTGCAGCTGTCTTTTGCCTGAATCAGGCCGTTCAGGTAGAAATAGTAAGTCAGCGCGCCGTTAGAGGTGCCGGTGGCCGCTTCTTCGTCAATATCATAAAGAGGGGCGAAGTTTCGGGTGTGCGCCGTGACGCCTTCCTCGGCCTCGAGAGTGAAAGCGTGTACGCCGGTCACCTTGTACCGTGCAGAAAGATCGGACAGCGCCTTCATATCCGGTTCTATTGCTTCCAGGTCGCTGCGGGAAGCTACCGGCATCATGATGTCCGGAAGACCGGTGGAGATCAGTCTCGGCAGAAGCTTGATCTGTGCAGGATCATAGGCGGCGCCCATGACGTGGTAAAGCTCCTTTAGAGCCGCAGGATCGTCGATAACGGCAATTTCCTCCGGAGAAGCCATATCCATCATCACAAAGCCGTCTTTGACGGTGATTTCCAGATCTCCGGCCAGCGTATGGTTGATGCAGGTGCAGTTATCGCTGATCTTTCCCAGATGAAGCAGCGCACAGAAAGAGCCGATGGTGGCGTGACCGCAGAGATCGACTTCCGCAGCCGGGGTAAAATAGCGGATTTTGAATTCGTTATGGCCGAGCTCCTGGATAAAAGCGGTTTCCGAATAGCGCAGCTCTGCGGCAGTCGTGACGCAGACTTCATCTGCAGGAAAATCTGCGCCCTCGGGCAGCAGGACGATGCCGGCCGGATTTCCGCCGAAAAGGGTTTCGGTAAAAGCGTCCACAATCAAAAATTTCATGTTCTCTTCCTCCTCTTGCGGGGGATATTCCTTCGGCCCGATGTGTGAACCGGAGGGACATCTCGATTCTGTTTACAGTATAGTGGAAAAGGCCTTTTTTCGCAAGAATGAAATAATATTGTATACAATTATTGGATCGGAATAAAAAAATAAACGGAATACCGGTGATACAAACAAAAAATAGAACGCAAATGTGAAGGAAGTGTGAAAGAACAGCGGCTGCAGTGTATTACCCACATATGATACCTATAATAATAGAGTCGATCAGATCGGCAACAGGAAAAGAAAGAGAGGAGAGACATATGGCGAAGAAGCTGTTCGTTGTGTGGCTTTTAGCGGCTATAGCAATTTTCTCATCGATTTCGATTTATGCTGCAGATGAAATACAGAAAGACAGGTTTACCACAGAGATAAAGGCCGGCAGCGATGCACAGGCAGCTGCGGCTAAACATCATGAGAAAGAAAAAAGCCATGCACAGACGGTAACGAAAACGGCGATGGCTGCAGAAGCTTCTGCGGCGGAGAAGCAGGACGAGGCCTATATCCGGGGACTATCCGCCTATATCCGGCATGTCAACAGTAATGTGCCGGAAAATGAGGCGCTGCTTATGGCGGAGAATTTTGTAAAGTATGCGGAGCAATACGGCGTAGACGAAAAGATCGTCATGGCTGTCGCCCAGAATGAGAGCACGTATTACAGCGATGCAGTGAGCTGCGAAAATTATAAAGGACTGATGCAGACCGGAGACGGACTGGCGGAAAATGCCGGTTATGATCCCGTGCAGCTCTTTGATCCGGCCGTCAGTATCAAGGTTGGCGCCAGATACCTGGGGATCAAACTGGAGGAATTTGGCGATATGCGATTGGCGCTTACCGCATACAACCAGGGATCGGGTTCGGTGCATTCGGGGAATTATACTACAGGATATGCGGATCTGGCGATGGCAAGAGCAGCGTATATGGAAGATTTTCTTACAGAGAACGGATATATAGAATGATCAAAAGGTAATGTAAATGGAAAATGCCCGTTACCGGTCTGCAGCCGGCAGCGGGCATGATTTTTTTCTGCGGATATAACGGGTGCATTTCCGCTTATCTGTTTGACGCTGTCTTTAATTTCTTAAGGATTCTTAAGAAATTAAGAAAGAGAATTGCATACATTAGAGTTTTAAAAACAAAAAAACTTAATAAAATTTGTGAAAATTAACCATATTAGCCTGATCTTGTGTGAAGTCTATGTGAATTCTTAGTTTTTCTTAAGAAATACCGTTGACCTTTGATTATAATAGGTAAAGCGCGAGGGACACTTCCCTTTCGCATGTGAGAAAAGAAAAAGATGAGAAGAAAAAAATGGCAAAGAAACTGCTTTCTATATTTTTGACATTTACCATCATCGCTTGCTCATCGATTTCGATTTATGCTGCGGAGGCGGCAACAACAGAAGGTACGGCAAAGACGACTTCCGAACAGAACGTAAAGAAAGAAACTTCGTCCGCATCGACAGCTGCAACAGAAAAGAAGACGACTACAGTCAAGAAGACGACC
>CALXJA010000159.1 GCA_944388465.1 uncultured Emergencia sp. | reverse complement strand
TGCTGACGACCAGGCGCAGATTTGCCTCACAGAGTCTCTTTTTGGCCTCTTCATCGCCTTTTTCCATACGCTTTGCCAGTTCGATCTCCTCGTCTGCACTGAGTAAAGGCACTTTACCGATTTCCTTCAGGTACATCCGTACAGGGTCGTCTACAGCGATTCCCTTTGGCAAAGTCGCTTCGATATCGATCTCTCCCGATTCGTTGACGACAATGCCGTCTTCCTCCTCGTTTCCGTCAATATCGTCATCATCATCGAGCATTATAGCGAAGTCTTCCGGCTCTGTCTCACTGGTGATCTCAATATCCTTGGACAGCAATGCCTCGTAAATCTCATCAACGGCATTCTTGTCCAGATCGAAGGCATCCAGGTAATCCGCCATATCTGAATAGGTTAAAACGTTTTTCTTTGATTTGGCTTTTTTTACCAGCTGGCTGATCAGCTCCGTTTTGATCTGATCCGGTGTCATGCCGGCAAACGCTTCATTGATGTTGCTGGTTTCTTTTTTCTCATTTGTGCTCATTCTATATCCCCCTACAGCTCGATTTTCATTTTTTTCTGTATATCCATTAACTGATCGGTCAGTTCTTCTATACGCTTCTGGTTATTCTCCTCGTCGGCCAGAGAAAGCTGCAGAATCAGGCGCTGCTCCTCCTTCGCCAGGAGATTTTTCTTCCAGGTCCGCACACAGTCGGCAAAAACCTGTTCCTCGTTGCCGCCTACAATGACCTGATCGATGATCTCCTGCAGCAGTGCCGCATCCTGTTCCGACAGACTGTCCAAAATACGGTTCTGATCGACAAACCGGTTCTGATGATATTCGTCTGAAGCCAGACGCCAGACTGCCGAGGCAAATTCGCTCTGCAAAATATCGGGCATCTGCGCAATCCTGTCGATATAAGACTCTTCTGTCAGAATCAGCTTCAGCAATGTGCGTTCAACAGGCGAAACCTCCGTGTTTTCCCGGGAAACGTCCGGCTGCCGGTTCCGTCTTTCCGGATTTTTCGCCGGTTCGCCGGCATCCGAAAGTTCCATGCGAATTGCCGCTTCCGGAACAGACATCTCTCTGGCCAGTTTTTTGATATAAACCTCCCGTTCCACAGGACTCAGTTCCTCCAGGATCGCTACGGCTTTTTTGCTGTATTCGATCCTGCCCTCATCGGTTTCCAGATCCATTCCCAGTTTTGCCGATTCCAGCTTATAATCGGCGTAAGGCAGCGCATTCTCCACCAGTTCCAGAAAGGCGGCCTTGCCGTTTTTCTTGATGTACTCGTCAGGATCCTTGCCCTCGCTTACATGAAGCACCTTCACCCGGCAGTCTTCTTTCTTCAGGATCTCTATTCCTCTCAGCGCCGCCGCGCGTCCTGCTCCATCAGCATCATAAGACAGAATCACGTTTTTGGTATACCGCTTGATCAGCTTTGCCTGGTTCTCTGTAAGCGCCGTTCCCAGGGATGCGGAAATATTCTCTATACCGCTCTGGTACAGAGAAATCACATCCATATATCCTTCCACCAGAATCAGATAGCCGGTTTTGCCTGCGCTCTGTCTTGCTATATTCAGTCCGTACAAATTGTTTTTTTTCTGGAAGATCCGGCTTTCCGGAGAGTTCAGGTACTTTGGTCCGTCACTGCTGTCAATGGCGCGGCCGCCAAAGCCGATAACCTTTCCCGACGTATTGATGATCGGAAACATCACCCGATTGCGGAACTTATCATAGCACTTGCCCTTGCTCTCTGCGGCCAGACCCAATTCTAAAATGATCTTTTTCTCAACGCCCTGCGCGAGCAGATAGCGATACAGGCTGTCCCACTGCTCATCCGCATAGCCTATGCCAAACTTTTTCAGAACAGCAGGAGATATCCCCCGCCGCTTCATATAGGCGTAGCCCTTGTTCGCCCGTTCCGTAAACGCACGATAAAAATAGTTTGCCGCCAGACGGTTGACCTGATAGTAGACATCCCGATTATCGCCGTAAGTGCTTTTTTCCAGTTGAATGCCGTATTCTCCGGCGATTTTTTCCACGGCCTCGGTGAAATCCAGATTATAATACTTCTCTACAAAAGCGATGACGTCTCCGGAAGCACCGCAGCCGAAGCAGGTAAAGATCTGCTTTTGCTCTGAAACAACAAAAGAAGGTGTTTTTTCGCTGTGAAATGGACAAACACCTTTATAATTACTGCCTGCTCTCTTGAGAGGAACGCAGCGGCCAACGACATCGATGATATTGATCTGCTCTTTCAGCTTTTCGATTGACTGATTGGAAAAACCCATTTTATCATCTACCCTTCCGCATTTGTCACTCCAAAGATATTATTCTGCACAAAACTACTCTTTCCTCTTTTTTCTTGAAATTTTTTTGCGTTTCTGCATCGTCTGTACCGTCAGCGGACAGGAAGCGACGTACCCGGATCCCGAAGCTTTCCGCAGCTGCTGTTCTCATTGTACCGAAAAAAGCTCGGCATAGAGCCCCAGGGCATACCGGTCGGTCATGCCGGCTATGTAATCCTTGACCACCACATGGATGCCGTCGTTTTCGATCTGATCAGAATTGTCCTGCGGCAGCTTTTCCGGATGGGCAAGGAAGTACTCGTACAGAGAACGAATCACTTCTTCGATCCGAGCAAGATCTTCTTCCTTCTTTACCTTCTGGCTGCGGTAAACATGAGTAAACATAAAATCACGCAGAACGTTCAGCTGCTCGCGGTGTGCATCGTCCATTCTGACCTCCGTCTTCCCGTCGCTGAACTGAACGACATTTTCCACCATGGCGTTGATCCGTTCTCTGTGCCCCCGTCCAAACAGAGCGATGGGCTCCCGCGGAAGCTCGTTTAGCGTGATCACTCCGCTTCTCACCGCGTCATCGATGTCATGATTGATATAGGCGATCCTGTCACTGATCTTAACGATCTGCCCTTCCAGTGTCGCCGCCGGAAGATCGCCGGTATGATTGAGGATGCCGTCACGCACCTCGAATGTCAGATTCATGCCTTTGCGTCTTGGCGTTGATTCCAGCACATCTACCACTCTCAGGCTCTGCTCGTTGTGACGGAACCCTCCCGGATGGATACTGTTGAGGATCATCTCGCCGTTGTGTCCAAAAGGCGTATGCCCCAGATCGTGCCCCATGGCAATGGCTTCTGTCAAATCTTCGTTGAGCCCCAGATTCCTGGCAATCGTTCTCGCTACCTGGGAGACCTCCAGTGTATGTGTCAGTCTGGTCCGGTAATGATCTCCCTCCGGAGAAAGAAAGACCTGCGTCTTGTGCATCAAACGCCGGAACGCTTTAGAATGAATGATCCGGTCTCTGTCTCTCTGAAATTCCGTGCGAAATCTGCAGGGCTCCTCGAATATGCGTCTGCCTGCAGACCGGGAAGACCTGCAGGCCAGAGGGGACAGCATTTCCTCTTCTCTTTTTTCTAAATCTTCACGATAAAGCATATCAGACTCCTGTATGACCGAACCCGCCTTCGCCTCTTTCTGTACGATCAAGTTCTGCCGCCGGTTCCAGACACACTTGTTCAAAGCGGCAGATCACGACCTGGGCAATGCGGTCTCCGTTATTGATCACAAAATCCTCTTCGCCCCAGTTGATCAGCGGTACTTTGATTTCACCGCGGTAATCGGCGTCTATAGTACCGATGCCGTTGACCAGACCGATACCGTATTTGACCGCCAGACCGCTGCGCGCCCGCACCTGTGCCTCATAGCCCTGGGGCAGTTCAATAAAGATCCCGGTAGGAACCAGTTTCCGTTCACCCGGTTTCAGCCTCACCGGTTCATCGAGAAAGGCCGGAAGATCGAATCCGGCGGAACCTTCCGTTTCATAGCGGGGAATAAGTCCGCTTTTACTGACAATTCTCACCTTCATCTCCTGCCTCCCATAATCCGTTTCAGGTTAAGCCGGTCGCGGGTCACCGCTGCGGCAGAATACGCAGAAAAGTCACAGATCATCGTCTTTACCGATTCAATATCTTCCATCTTTACCGCGTCAAAACCGGCCAGTACCTCTTCCTGCGGAAAAGCCTTTCCACAGAGGATGGTATTCTTTCCATTTTTGAACATGCGGCCTGCTACATTTTCCTGCCCGAAGACATAACCGGCCTTCAGCTGTTCCCGTGAAGATTCGAGTTCCTCTTCTGTCACGCCCTTTTCCGCCAGATCGGCGAGCTCCTCCCGGATACCCTCGACGGTATCTCTGATCTTATCGTGGCTGACGCCGGCATAGATATTGTAATAGCCATCGTTGCTGAAAGCCCCGGCCATGGAATAAACAGAATAAGCCAGTCCCTTTTCTTCACGGATATCCTGGAAAAAGCGGGAACTCATACTGCCGCCCATGATATTATTGAGAATCATAAACGGATAATAGCGCGGATCATCCAGAGACACCCCTTTTACCGCCAGGCAGAGATGGGACTGCTCAATGTCCTTTGTGATCACGCGGCAGGACGGTGCATACGGTTCTGCGACTGCCGTCTTCTCCTGCTTTTCTGTCTGCAGACTCTGAAATTTATCATCAAAATAACCGCATATATCGTCTTCATCGAAATTTCCGGCTACCGAAATAACGATGCTGTCTCGCGTATACTCTTTTCTCAGGTAGTCCTCCATGACGCCGCGAGTGATCCGCTTCAGCGAGGATGGTGTGCCGATAATGGATTTCCCCAGGGGACTTCCCTTGAAGAGCTGCGAAGTAATGGTATCATGCGCCAGATCATCGGGTGTATCTCTGGTCATCTTGATCTCTTCGCAGATCACCTGCCGTTCTTTATTCATTTCCTGCCGGTCGAGGCGGGGACAGGTCAGCATATCGATAATGACGTCTGCCGCTTTCCTGTAGCTGCTGCTTATCGCCTTCACATAATAGCATGTGGCTTCCTTGCCGGTGAAAGCGTTGATCTGTCCGCCTATGCGATCAATATCCTCGGCGATCTGTCTGGCACTTCTGTGTTCTGTGCCTTTGAACAGCATATGCTCGATAAAATGGGAAATACCCGCATATTTTTCTTCTTCGTCTATGGCTCCGGCTCGAACCCAAACGCCTATGGCAATGGACTGCACGTAGGGGATCTGTTCCAGGACAATTCTGACGCCGGAACTCAGCTTCTTTGTTGCAATCATCGATATCGTCTCCTTTTTCTGGTTTGTCTATTTTTTACGCAGCAGCAGAAGCAGCACTGCCGCGATCATAAGCAATACGGCTATTTCAACGGCCTTACCAAAATGATTACCCAAAAAGTCGGTAAATAAAACAATCACGCCGAAAACGCCCAGCAGGATCAAAATCAGCAGCAAAATGACTGTCTTGCCCTGTTTTGTCTCCGACTGCTGTTTTTCTTCGTTATCTGCAATATCGGTATTCTTTTCGTTCATCTCGTCCTTCTCTCTTCTTCATGATTGACGTCCTGCGTCTTCTGTATTCAAGGGTAAGGGTATTGTAACACAAAAAAGAGCCGAATCATATACTAATCACGAAAGATTATGTAATCTGCAAGGAGGTAATAATATGAGCTGCTTTGGCACAAAAGTAACACCGGACCTCTACCAGAATTGCTGTAACGGCAACAGTTTGTGTGAATTTGACGGTGATATGAGCAGCATCGTCACGGCACCGGTTTATGTGCAGCAGGTGTTTGACGCTGTTCGATTTAATCTGCAGGGAATGAAGACATTCAACGAACAGGTCTTCTCACCTTGTGTCCCACCTTCGCACCGGATCAAACGCGTGATCGATATCCGCTGCCGAAGATGTTTCAATCCCGCTAATGTGGAAGATCCGAAAAACCTAACCCTGGATGTGGATACCAGCATATCCGGCGCATCTTTTCTCCAGGATGCGAAAGGAAATGATCTTCGTGTCGTCGGCGCAGACGGTACATATTCCGAAAGGATCATGTATGCCGAAACCTCTGACTGCGACGAAAAGTGTATGGGAACACCTGTCTTCGGCACGCAGACCGTCTCTATTTACGGCAATGTGGTCATCGAATTGGATCTGCTGCTTTGCGACAGCTGCGGCAACGAAACAGTCTTCACTGTAGGCGCCAATGTCAATATGGCAGAAAAAGAACAGCCTATGGTTCTCACTAATTTTTTCGAGATTTGCCTGCCGTCAACCATGGATACGGCATTTCTTCCGCGTTTTACCGAATTCTGCAATTCTGCCTGCGAAGCCCGTCTGGCTACCAACAACACCGGCAGAGATCTGACGGTCAATGCAGAAGGCCGCGTCAGCGGAAATCTGATCGTCGCGATCTGTCTGACCTGTGAAAAGAAGATCGTCGTACCGGTACAGCTGTGTGTATTGTCCACCGGCTATGCAGAAGCACCCCTGCAGCACAATGCGATCTGCACGACATTTCCGAGTCTCTTCCCTTCGGGGATACGAGAATGCGATACGCAGAACTGCCGTGAGGAAGCAGAGGATACTTGCGAAGCTCCGCCAAAACGTCCTCAGCCGAAACGTTGAAGCGGGACGATTTAAAACAGAGTTTATATCCCACATGCAGCACAAAGGCCGGGAGCCTGTTTCCAGGTTCCCGGCCTTTACTGTTTCCTTTCCGGTGAAGACAAGATCACAGCTCCCGCAGCAAAAGGCGAACAAAATCAGCCGCTGCAAAAGAAGCTTTCTCACAGTTTTCCTCAAAGGCATCCACGCCGTCATGTTCGGCCGTATCGGTAACGGAGCGAACCGACAGAAACGGTATCCGGTTCACATAACAGACGTGAGCGGCTCCGGCCGTCTCCATATCGGCGCTGAGAGGCGCATATTTACTTGCGATATACGCACGTTTTTCTTCTTTTACAAACTGCTCCCCGGTAATCATCCTGCCGAAATATACCCGATCCTCCCATCCGTTTTTCTGCGCGGCTTTCCGCGCAGCTGCGACGAGCCCCGGATCTGCCGGAAAATAAATCGAATCAAGCCATGGATGAAATTCTGTCAGAATGTCGTCTCCCACATCGCTGTAGGCGGCTTCTGTGGAAACGACCGTATCAAACAGCTGCAGCTTCGCATCGATACCGCCGCAAGTTCCTGCATTGATTACAGCACCGCAGTCAAAGGCATCGATTAAAAGCTGCGTGGCTACAGCTGCATTGACCCGGCAGACTCCGGAAAAGAGCACCGCGACTTCCGTATCCTCTATCCTGCCCTCATGAAACAGCAGCATGGCTTTTTCCGTCCTTTTTTCTTCCTTCAGCATCTGTAAAAACGGCTGCACTTCTCCGTCCCCGGCGCATACTATACCTATTTTCATCGATTCGCCTCCTCTTCCTCAACATGATTTCTGCCTGCAAGTAACGAAAAACCGGACGGCGTACGGTCTGTGACTGCGCGCTGTCCGGTCTTGTAAATACGTTTTCCGGCACAGATCGCCGGGTTTGATTCGTTCGCCTCTTGAACTCTGTAAACGAAGAGCCTGCTATTTGGCGGCAAAATCCGCTTTCATCGCCTTTATCTTTTCTTCGTCGCTAAAAATTTTAAGAATCTGCAGAGCGATGATCTTTGCGCCGGAAACAAGTCCCTGGTGCGCGCGGTCGCTCTTCATACATTCAGCAAACCCACGGGTGTGAATCGCGACATCCTCATCGACAACCTGCAGGCATGGATGGAACGCCGGGCAGACAAAGCTGACATTTCCGGCATCCGAGGAACCGAAAATCTTTTCCGTATCCCCGTTCAGCGGCAGATCCAGTTCTTCGTAGATTTCTCTCAGCGTATCGAGACCCGTGGCATTCGCCTTCATATTGTCGTATACTTCTGCAGTTGGATATTTGCTCCACGTTGTTCCCGTGGCGATCGACGCGCCTTCCGCACAGGCATCTGTCTTTTTGATCAGCTCCTGCAGGTAATCCTTATCCAGCGCACGGATATAAAATTCTGCCGTTACCTCTTCCGGTACAATGTTCGGCGCTTCACCGCCGTTGCAGATGATTCCGTGGAACTGCGCATCCGGTTTGCTGTGCTGCCGCAGCATATCCACGGCATGGAACATCAGCTGTGCGGCATTAAAGGCATTGAAACCATCCCACGGCGAAGACGAGGCATGCGCGGCTTTCCCATGGAACTCATACATGAAGGAAGCCAGAGCCTGCAGCTTCGGTGTCAGCAGATTTCCGTTGTACAGATGAACCATGATCGCCATATCATAACCGTCAAAGACGCCTGCTTTGACCATCTCGCACTTAGCGCCTTCTGTTTCTTCGACCGGCGTACCGATAATGTGAATATCTGTATCCAGTTCATCCTGCAGCTCTCTGGTGGCAAGGCCGGCAAGAATACTGATCGATCCGCTCAGACAGTGACCGCAGGCGTGGCCGATTTCCGGAAGTGCATCGTATTCCGTCAGTATGGCAACCTTGTATTTATGCTGATCTTCACCATAAACTGCTTTGAACGCCGTATCCAGTCCGGCAAAAGGATATTCTGTCTGATAGCCGTGCCGTTTCAGCAGCTCGGTGATCTTTTTTGAAGTCTCGTATTCCTGTCCTGATACTTCCGGATGATCGGCGATATCATCGTTGAGCGCTGTCAGCTCCGCGCGGTTTTTTTCGATCTCCGCAAAGATCCGCTCTTTCAGCTGTTCATAATTCATAATGAACCTCCTCCTGTCATTTTTTTATGTTCTATCTGTTGTGCGGTGCGAAGAAGTACTTCTGTTCAGATCATTTCGCACCGCATCCTTGCTTACCCTGCTTATAGTTTACAAAAGAATCAGTCTATTTGTCAATAAGCTTGTCTGTATCATCACATTTTTTCCCTTCTGCAGGTTTGGCAGATCAGGCGTTCTCCCGCAGATCTCCATAGGTTTGAAGAAGATGACGGATAATATATCTGGCGTTTTCCCGGAAAGCCTCTTTTGGCTGCTCTTCGGCCCGCGCATTGCTCCACAGCCGCTTTTCGTACCTCTCCATAATTCTTTCTTCGTCGAAACCTCTCCTTCCGAGGTCAAGGATAAAATTCTTTTCTTCCTTTGCCATTCTCTCATACATGGCAAAATAGGCATCGGTAAAACCCTCCGGCAAGCAGCCGTAATGAGGGCTGATCAGCCGTTTTGCTCCAAAGCGCCTGCACTTTTCAGCCGAATCGATGGTCTGCTGATAATCTTTTAAAATTGCAGTGTGCATATTCTGCGGATTGATAAACACGCCTGTACTCTTGCTAGTAAACATGAGCCCTTCCGGCTCCAGCACATAGGTCAGGGAACAATCGGTATGCCCCCGGGTCTCTAATACAGAAAAATAGTGATCATTGCCGATTTCTATCCGGTCGCCGTCGCCAACGATGCGGTCTACCCGCATCGTATCCACCCTGACCGGCTCTGCTTCAGGCGCATAGAGCATTTTGGCCGCTTCTCCCAGCTTTTTCATCGTAGCCTTCGCGCCCCGGCTGCGAAAAACGGCAGCCGCTTTTTCTGCGCCGCAGACTTCGGCATCGGGCCATCTTTCCAGAATATAAGGCAGTGCGCCGATGTGATCATAATGGGTATGCGAAAGCAGCACCAGATCCAGTGTCGTTTTGCCGGCGTTCTGCAAAGCGTCCTCAATATTTTCAATCAGCTGCCGGTGACAATAAGCCATGCCGCAGTCATAGAGAACCGTTTTTTCTCCGCACAGAACCAAAATCGACTCTCCGCCATGTCCGGCGGTGACCCTGACCAGTCCCTGCGGATAGTTCCATCTGTCATGGCCGGGAAAACAGCCATAAGTGTCTTTTTCCTCATTTTCCTTCTTTCTTTGTTTCTCCGCCCGCAGCACGCGAAAGAAGCTGACGGTGATCAGAAGGACAATAAGCAGCCCGAAATAGCCTTCGGCCGGATACCAGTATGCGACCAGGTTCTTGAACCCGCTGAGCCCGCAGATGAATCCAATCACGGCGCAGATGACGATCAGATACTTCTTCCGATCTCCTTCCCTGAGCTTCGTGGTGAATCCATAATACGTACTGGCTGCCGCTGAATAAATGGCAAAAAACAGAACCGTACCGAACAGGATATTGGCCAGCGGGGAAACCCGGGCAGAATAAGCCAGCATCGGCAGATCCATGTTTTGCGTAAAAGCCATATCGCTGCGCAGCGCCGTCACCAAAAGAAGCGTAAGAATAGTCAGGAGCAATCCTCCAAGCCCGGCGCCGAACACCGCCTGCCGTCCGTTTTTAGCATAAAGCGACGCTTCGCCCACGATGGGGATCATTCCCAGCGTATTATAAGAGATAAAAAGAACGGCGGCCAGAAACCAGCCGGATGCCATGGAGCTTACCGGAAAACCCGAGGTCTGACCACTCTGCTCGAAACCGGAAAAAATGACCACTATGCAGAGCAGAATATCGATGAAAAGCAAAACAGGTACGATCCAGCGAAAAATACGGGAGATCCGATCAAAATTACCCAGAACCGTAAAAATGACCAGCAAAGTGATGATGCCTCCGCCTATCGCCTTGTGCAATCCAAACTGCTGCTGCAGGAAAGAACCACCCGCCGCTGACATGGACATGATTACGGTATACAATATCGCCGCCATAAAATAGCCGATAGCGCTGCTTAATCTGGGATTTTCAGTAAAAAGAACGATCTTTCCCATATCATCCGTTCCCATGGCTCTGGCAATATATGCCACCATCATCCCCATGGCCATAAAGAGAAGACCGGCCGCCGCAATGCCCAGATATCCCTGAAGGCCAAACACGCCGAAAAACTGCCAGGCTTCGCGTCCGGAGGCAAATCCCGCCCCCATGATCGAACCCACATACAAGGCGGCAATATTAAATAAGCTGAGTTTCTTATGCTGCATGTCCACTTTCCTCCTGCTTTCTGTTTCTGACCTCTTTTACTTCACCGTAGGTAAAAAAGACCAGGCCTACCCAGATCACCGCAAAAGCGCTGAACTGTATAATGTCGAAAGGTTCTTTGAAAAGGAAGATTCCCAAAAGCAAACTGATGGACGGGGAAATGTATTCCGTGAGCCCCAGCGTAATCAGCGGCAGCTTGTTGGCCGCAAAGGAAAACAGTCCCAGAGGAACGGCGGTGGCCAGTCCGGCCAGAAGCAAAAGGCAAAATTTCCCCATGCCGCCGGCATCCAGTGCGCCGGTTCCGCTCATCTCCGCCCGGAAAATAAAAATCAGCGCCACCGGAGACAGAAAAACGGTTTCGTACAGCAGTGACTGCAGCGGACTCAGAAATACGCTCTTCTTTATCGCCGAATAGATGGCAAAGGTAACACCGAGACCGATGGCGATCAATGGCAGTTGACGGTAACCGACAATCATGATCAGAAGACCGATTATAGCCAGCACCAGAGAAAATGCTTTCCACCCGTTTACTCTCTCTTTATAGAAGATTATACCGAACAGACAGACGACAAGAGGCTCGAGAAAATAGCCCATGCTCGTCTGGATCACAAAACCGCTGTTGACCGCCCAGATAAATATGCTCCAGTTTAAGGTAATAGTTATACCTGCCGCCAGATAAACCGGAAGTTTCTTTTTATTTTCCATCAGAGGAGCAAACGCGCCCTTAACACCGCCGCGGAAAGCACAGGCAGCAAAACAGACAATGGCCATCAGAACCATACGATAAAAGATAATGACAAAGGAATCTATAGGCTTCAAAGCATTCCAGTAAATCGGCAGCAGTCCCCAGATCAGACCGCAGCACAAAGAGCTGATTAATCCAATTCTGTAATTCTTTTGTTCCATCTTTTGTTCCCTCCAGGTCTTTATCGCTAAAAGTCATAAGAAGCAACGCTTCCTTTCGGCAACGCCGCCTCGTTTTTTTTCGTCAACGCGTTCATTATACCATCCCCCTCTTCCTGCCGCAACGGTCGAATCGGACATCGCTGTCTTTGTTTTACAAAAACATGATTACAGTAAACTTGTATTGCTGGCTTGCTTGCTTCCATGCTTTGCTATCTTCTTGTATATATCAGCGATGCCTTTATCCGCTGGACTTATCTTCCATAATTCAGCAGCACCAGGAAGCGCCGCTGAATCCCTGAGCTGTCTGACTGACTTCACGGTCTTCACAGGCGAAGCCCGGTGATCTGCTCTGCGTCGGTCATGCACATCGTCATGATGAATCATTTATTTTGCCCGGCACGGACTTTTTCCTGCAAATCAGTAAAAACCGCCGCGGCAGCTGTTCCCGTTTCCGGTAAAACGGACTGAAACATATAAATTTATAAAAAAAGTCCGCGCCAACAGGAAAATTGAGCCAGTTACAGGAGAAAAGGCAATCCTATTTTATATTATTATATTGTTTACCTTTTCTATTTTTTCGGCTTTTCTTCCATTTTTAACCATTTCATTCTTCTCAACGCGGACTTTTTTGCTTTTTTGCGTTCAGATCGTCCGTTTCCTCCCCACAGACAGCCATGAAGGCGGACTATTACCCTCTTTTCTTGAAAAAAAGTCCGTTTCTGCAGTAAAGGAAGAGGTCTGCCCTTTCCTGTTCTGCAAAACACGAAAAGACAGACCTCTGTCATTTTAGAACAATCCGCCGAATAGCCCGTTTCCTCTGTCGTTGTTGCTGCAGAAGAGAAAATACAGGATGATCAGCAGAATCAGTATTCCCCAGCCGCTGCCGCTTTCACTGCTGCAGCAGCATTCATTGGTGCACCGCTGCGGTCTGCAGCAATCCGGAGCCGGTTCACAGCAATCGTTTCGGAATTCTCCCATAAAAGACCTCCTTCTCTCCGGCAAAATCTTATGTAAGGCCGAAGAGGCATATACATTCTTTTCTTTTTAGTATATGCGCAGCTGTGTTTTTCGTTCCTCCGAGCCGGCAGCGCCGGATTTTGCAGCGCTTTGCTTCCCGCAGAGGATCATTCTTCTTCGTACAGATCGCTGTAGGTCATACTATACTCGTCCAGCTCATAATCTAATGCCGCAGAAAAATCGAAATCCCATTCTTCGCCGCCGAATCGGGTCAGACGGAAGTTGACCAGCGCATCTCTGACCGGCAGACAGACTTCCTCGCCAGCCGAAGTGGTGCAGGAAACACGGCTTTCCACAGAATACCAGAGGCGGAAACGATCCATTTCTTCCGCCAGACGCCGCTGCGCATTCTCCTCCCCGCGTCTTATCCCTTCTGCCATACCGATCAGAACACGCTTGATATTCTCCAGCAGATTGTACAGATCGATCTGCTCATCCGGAATATTTTCCAGCAGATCGTAAAAATAGCTCTCGCAAAGTTCGGCGAAAATCTTCGGATCTGCTTCCTGTATCAGCGCATACATCGCTTCCTCACTGATCCTGCCCTCTGCCTCTGCCAGATCGGCGAAATTCTCAAAGTATTGAAAATCCGTCCCGTCCTCGATATCAAGCAAGGCGTAAAGCTCTTCTTTATCCATAAGTGTCTCCTCCGCTGTTTAAATGTCCAAATTCTTAAATTTGATGTCCAGTTCCTCTTCTTCCTTGCCGAGAATCATCTTGATCATATTGACATAGTTCTCGGACAGATCGCTGGCATAAAACACACTCTCCCCCGACACGGCTTCTGCAAACATATCCCTTTTTTTCAACTCGATCTGCACTGCCGTGGCTACCTCCTGAGAAGAACTGATAATCCGCAGGCCGGGATAGATCCGCTTCAGATTCGCGGCTATCAGCGGATAATGGGTGCAGCCCAGAATCAGCGTGTTGATCCGGTTTTCCCGGATAAAATCATCGAGATAATAGCGGATGGTCAGATCCATGATCTCATTGTCGATGATCCCCTCTTCAATGAGCGGCACAAATGCCGGACAGGCTTTGGAAAACAGGTGGAGCCCCGGATGTTTCTCATTGATCTTTCTTTCGTAGGCGTTGGATTTGACCGTGACCTTGGTTGCGATAATCCCTATGCGATCCTCTTCGCTGCAGATCTTTGCCGCTACCTTGGCTGTAGGAGAAATAACGCCGATAACCGGAATCGCAGGGCAGGCCTGCCGCAGCTCTGTAAGACACGTTGCACTGACCGTATTGCAGGCGATCACGATCATCTTGACATCCTGTTCGACCAGAAATCTGCCGATCTGCATGGTGAACTGGCGGATTGTTTCCGGCGATTTCGAGCCGTAAGGCGTTCTGGCTGTATCACCGAAAAAAATGATTCGTTCTCTGGGAAGCAGTTTCATCGTATGTACGATACTGGTCAGGCCTCCCAGTCCGGAATCAAAAAAACCGATCGGTCTGTTATCCATTTATGTTAATCCTTTCTGTTTTGTGCTATACTATTCATGGACTATCATTATACTACAGGAGGTAAAAATGGGAAACAGGAAATTAAAAAATCGTAATGACATAGATCAGAAATACAAATGGAACATAGAAGCGATGTATCCCGACGAGGCTGCATGGCAAAAGGATATTGAACGTGTACTTGCCATGACCGAGGAGTTTTCTGCCTTTCAGGGACACCTGACGGAAAGCGCCGCCAGGCTTGCCGAAGCCTTCCGCTTCAGAGACGCGCTCTGGCAGGTTCTGGAGAAAGCCTACGTTTACGCCCGTATGAAGCTGGATGAGGACAATCGTGTCTCTGCACAGCAGGCCATGCACGACAAAGTAAACGCCATCATTGCCCAGGTTTCTGCTTCTACGAGCTTTTTCACACCGGAACTGCTCTCTGCACCGGAAGATCTGCTGCGGCAATATATGGATACCGAAGACGGCCTGCAGCAATACCGGTTTGTCATAGAAGATCTGCTCCGGGAAAAACAGCATATCCTTTCCAAAGAGGAAGAAAACCTGCTGGCACAGATGAGCGAAGTAACCGATGCGACAAACACGATTTTCACTATGCTCAACAATGCCGACATCAAGTTCGGCTTTATCACCGATGAAGACGGCGAAAAAACAGAGGTGACCCATGGCAGCTATATTTCACTGATGGAATCCCACAACAGACAGGTCCGAAAAGACGCTTACACCCACGTCTACGAGGCCTATAAGGGACTGGTCAATACCATTGCCGCCACATACAGCTATAATGTCAAAACCGACGTTGTCAGCGCCAGAATACGGCACTTTTCTTCTTCCAGAGCAGCAGCCCTCTCCGGCGGCAATATCCCGGAAGAAGTTTACGATAACTTAATTTCTGTCGTTCATGAATATCTGCCTGTCCTCCACCGTTATACGGCTTTGCGAAAAAAACTGCTCGGCATCGACGAACTGAAGATGTACGATATCTACGTTCCGCTCGTAGAGCTGCCGAAGCGGGTCGTTCCTTTTGATGAAGCCGTATCCATCATGAAGGAGGCGCTGGCGCCTATGGGCGAGGAATACGTCAGCAGGCTTTCCGCAGGTGTAGAAGCCGGCTGGATCGACATCTATGAAAACGAGGGCAAGACCAGCGGCGCTTACAGCTTCGGTTCCTACGACAGTTTCCCGTATATTCTTCTCAACTATACCGATACCCTGCAGGATGTATTCACCCTGGTACATGAAATGGGACACTCCATGCACTCCAGCTATACACGGCAGTACCAGCCTTTTACCTATGGCGATCATTCGATTTTTACCGCAGAAGTTGCTTCCACAGTAAACGAGGCTCTGCTGATGCATCATCTGCTGAGTAAAGAAAACGATCCGCAGATGAAAAAATACCTGCTCAATATGTATATTGAAGAATTCCGCACGACCCTCTTCCGTCAGACCATGTTCGCCGAATTTGAACAGCTGGCACACAAATTCACAGAAGACGGCGGCAGTCTGACTGCGCAATGGCTCTGCGAAGAGTACGACAAGCTGAATCGCGCTTATTTCGGCTCTGCTCTCGGCAGCGACGAATACATCCGCTACGAATGGGCGCGTATTCCGCATTTTTACCGTGGATTTTATGTATACCAGTATGCTACCGGCTACTCTGCAGCAACCGCAATTTCCAAAAAAATTCTGGAAGAAGGCGATCAGGCCAGAGATGCTTATCTGGAATTTCTGAAAACCGGCAGCAGCAACTATCCTGTCGAGCTGCTGAAGATCGCCGGCGTGGATATGGGCAGCAAAGAACCCGTAGTATTGGCAATGGAAACCTTTAAAGATCTCGTTGAAGAATTTGAGCGGATGCTGTAAAATATGGAGCTATGAACAGAAAAATCTTTATCTATGCCAACGACAGTGAAATGTCCAGGAAAACCGAAAAACGATTAAAACAGAAACTGGATGGTTCCGGCTTTACTATCCTTCCCGCCTACAATGCCGATGCAGATCTTCTTGTCTGTATCGGCGGCGACGGCACCTTCCTCGAAGCCATACATCGATTCGATTTTCCGGATATGCCGATTATAGGCATCAATACCGGTCATCTCGGTTTTTTCCAGGAGATCATGCCTTCCATGCTGGACGACTTTATCTTTAATTACAGTCAGGGACGGTATTCCATCCAGCAGCTGTCTACCGTCCAGGTATCCGTAAAGACCGAAAACGGTGTCAGCCGTCACGTAGGACTCAACGAGGTGATCATCAAAGGCCGGTCTACCTGTTCCATACACCTCAATATTTCCATTGGCGGCAGCTTTATCGAACGGTTTTCCGGCGACGGTCTTCTGATCGCCACACCGGCGGGCAGTACGGCTTACAATTATTCTCTCGGAGGCAGTATCGTCGATCCCCGGCTCAAGATCCTGCAGGTCACGCCCATCGCACCGATGAACACCACCGCCTACCGCTCCTTTACATCCAGTATTCTGCTTCCGTCGGATCTGTCTCTGGGCGTAGTCACCGATGCCGGCAGCAAACAGGATGGCGTCTCCATCGTTTATGACGGCTATATGAACGACTACAAGGAGATCCAGGAAATCGAAGTTTCTTTCTCCGATATCCAGGTCAGCCTGATGCGGTTTGAAAACTACGATTTCTGGACAAAAGTAAAAAGCAAATTTCTGTGAGGTTAACCGCTTTATGGCTAAATTTCAATATATCGTTACCGAAGAGGATGCGGGACTTCCGATCAAACGTCTTCTGCGGCTGAAATTCAACTTTTCTTCCCGACTGCTGTCCAAGCTCAAGTTTCAGCATCTGGTCTATCTCAACGGTCAGCCGACTCCGGGCTGGATCACTCCGGAGCCCGGCGACGTTCTCTCTGTGGATCTTCCGGAAGAAAAAAGCGACTTTCCGCCGGAAGATATCCCCATTGAGCCGGTATATGAAGATGACGATCTGCTGATCATCAACAAGCAGCCCGGCATTATCGTCCATCCGACAAAAGGTCATCCTGTTCATACCATCGCCAACGGACTGATGAAATACATGGAAGATACGCACCAGTCCTTCAAGATCCGCTTTGTCAACCGTCTGGATATGGACACTACCGGCCTTCTGGTCGTAGCCAAAAATTCTCATGCCCAGGATGACTTTACAAAACAGATGAAAGCCAACACGACCGAAAAGCACTATATCGCCATCGCCCGGGGACTGATCGCTGAGGATGCCTTCACCATCGACCTGCCCATCGGCCGGCCTGACCCCGAACAGGTGCAGCGCGGCGTCATGACAGAAGGCGGATATCCTTCCGTTACTCATGTCAAAGTGCGGGAACGTTTTCCGTCCGGTGACGGTCACAGCCTGGTGGAGCTGCTGTTAGAAACCGGCCGCACGCACCAGATCAGAGTACATATGTCACACATCGGCCATCCTTTGTCCGGCGATACCCTTTACGGAGGAGAAGAACCGGAACTTATAGACAGACAGGCTCTGCATGCTTTTCGTCTTTCGTTCCGCCACCCGGCCAGCGGGAAAGCGATGACCGTGGAAGCGCCGCTTCCGCAGGATATGCAGGAAGCGATCCTAAAGCTGCGCAGACGGCAATAGCCGGGGTCTGCAGACTCCCGAAGCCTAAAAATCATCCCTTATTTGACTTTTTCTTGACAAGAGCAGAAAACTGCGCTATGATGAACAGGCAAAATTCTGTGAGGGAGTAGTCAGCACATTGATGTGTGGTAGGTCAACATACTGGCGTCAGCCTGGCTTATCTTAAAAGACGAGACTCATGTGTAGAACGGTTGTTTTCTATACATGAGTTTTTTTGTGAATCGAAATCATACACTTTACCGTCAGCTGCACAGCATACGGCAAGCTGACGGCAGCAACATCAGGAGGAATCATATGGGAATAATCGAACTGCTGCTTTTGGCCGTCGGTCTGGCAATGGATGCCTTTGCCGTCTCTATCTGTAAAGGCTTGTCTGTTGAGCGGGCCGGAGCCAGACAAATGCTCATCTGCGGACTGTGGTTCGGCGGTTTTCAGGCGCTGATGCCGGCGGCTGGCTATCTGCTCGGCAGCGCCTTTGCCGGATACATATCTGCTGTAGATCACTGGATCGCGTTTATCCTGCTTTGCTTCATCGGCATTAATATGATCTGCGAATCCCGTGCAGAAAAAGCGGAAGAAGTCAGCAACTCCTTCCGCTTTGCCGCCATGCTTCCCATGGCTGTTGCCACCAGCATCGACGCGCTGGCGGTCGGCATCACCTTTGCTTTTCTGCAGGTCAATATCCTGGCCGCCGTATCGACGATCGGTGTCATCACCTTCTTTATTTCTGCTCTGGGCATAAAGATCGGCGGTATCTTCGGCTGCCGTTTCAAAGCGAAAGCCGAATGTTTCGGCGGCGTGATCCTGATTCTGCTCGGTCTGAAAATCCTCCTGGAACATACGCTGCTCAGCTGACGCTGCCGATATCCCCGGATCGTCCTGCACGATGCGCGCCTTCAGCAGGCGACGGCTGACCGGTCTGCTGAAAGCGTGCACACAGACCGGATACACAAAAGCAGACGTACCGGCGGGCACTTTATGCCCGCACCGGTTCTGCCTTTTCACTCTGCTTTTTCACTCTGCTTTTCACCTGGATCTTTCACTCACCTTTTTACGCAGAGCAGACTTTCCACAGTCTGTTCCGCCAGAGCGTCGATCTTTTCAAAGTTCATATGGCGGATGTACAGCTTTTCCACCGCATCATGGTATTCCTTTGCCCTTGCCAGAGCCGAAATGCTTTCCCCGATCAATTCCGCATACTGCTCAGAAAGTCTGCGCAGAAGTCCGGCGTGCTTTTCCGCAAAGTATACACTCTGATAGTCGCTGATATCGATCATGATGATTTCGCGGGCGTCGTCTTCGTCTTCCGAAAGTTCCCACGGCTCAAGATCATGCCACTTATTCGTCGTGACAAAAGCAAGCCCCAGTTCCGGGATCAGCATATGTTCGATCTTGCGCGCAGGATCCATAGGACAGTAAAAGCACTCTGTATCAAAACCGCGATACACCGCGCCATCCAGCAGGATGTTCATAAACGTCGTGTTGCCGCACCCTTCCGGAACATTAATCAGATAAATCCGTTTCATCCTTCCCAGAAGACTTTTGACATAGGAAACCGTGCCTCCGGGCGTAATGCCTGTGGCAAAAAAGCGCTTAACCGATCCCGCCTTGATGGATATATCATATTTTTTGTACTCTCTGGCGATGATATCCGCTGCCAGCTTATAGATCTCTGAAATCTCTATCCCTTCCTCGTGAACGGCGGAAAGATTGCCGCAGACACATTTGGCCGCGGCAAGATAGTTATAGGCCAGCCTGTACCACCGGGAACATTCCTCGTTGCCGCTGAGGATATCCTCTTTGTTTTCTGCAATTCTGCGTTCGTTCCAGAACTCGCCGAAATTAATGATCGAATCCACTGCGCCAGGCGTGATGGGATCGATCATATGAGGGCTTGTTCCATCGATAAAAGCGATCTTTTTATCGGTCAGAACAATGCCGTCCAGAGAATGTTCATCCGCCGAGCAATGCAGAAAATCCATGTTTTCGCCGTTTTCCGACAGCTTGCTGCCCACCCTCTTAAGAAATGTCGACTTGCCGGTTCCCGGTCCGCCTTTGATACAGATGATCTTTTTCGCTTCTCTCTGCCCGAGGATATATTCATAGTAGGAAAAAAATCCTTCCGGAGTATTATTTCCGGGGAAATAGTGACGTGTAATAGCCAAAGCAACTCCTCCAATCTTGCATTTCTCTTTTAATGTATGAAACGCCGCTTGTCAGAAGTTCCTGCAGGCAAAGGAAAACTCCGGCAAAAGCTCGCCGGAGTTCATACGCATATAACACAGAAAAATCAGAAATGATAATCGCTTTCATTAAAGCCGCTTTGCGGGCGCGCCATCAGATTGCCGCTTACCAGATCGTAAAACGCTGCCCTTGCCGTATACGAATAGGTCAGGAAGAAATACCAGGGAACAGAATAGAGCAGATCCACAATGATCCCCAAAACTCCGCTGAAATAAGGCAAAAAGGCTAACGGCACCATGGCAAGAATCGCCCAGCCGATAAAGGAAAGAGAAAGACAGAAAAACTTGCCTTTATTTCCGTTCATATAATATTTCGATTCATTGATGCAGGCCATAATTCCCTTCGATGGATCCTCTGCCAGAATGAAAAACGCCTGGCTGTAACGAAGAACGGCGATAATTCCCGGGATGATAAAGAGCAGCGACCAGAGAAAGACCTGTATGCCCATGATGACCATCAGTCCCAGCGCTTTGAAAAAGTACTCGAAACCGTTGAAGATATATCCCGGATTGATATCTCTGTTGCGGAAAAAAGCCAGAAGAAAGCTATTGAGTCCCAGCATGAAAGCGCCGCTCAGCAGCAGATTGTACAGACTGGCCACATAGGACAGGCTGTAGCTTTCACCGATAAATTCGTTGTAGTAGCTCATCATGGTTCCCGGGATCAGAACAGCCAGCAGCTCCGGTACCGTTACCGTCAGCACATAATAGACCAGAATACCCGCCGCCACCTTGACCCAGTTTCCCTGCAGGGCGTTCCTGGCAATGGCTCTGATCTCCGAAGAGCTCTCCCTTACGATAATATGATTCATTTTCCATCTCCTTATTTTATTAACTGCAGAAATATTATATAATAGTCGGAAAGGAATTACAAATAAAATCGCGGTAAAACTCCTTACCGCGGAGAAAGACCACATAATACAGATATCGGATAGTTCTTTACAAACAACCGACACCAAAGGAGAAACAGACAGCATGAAAAGAGCCTTGATTATTACCGCCCGCGTGGACAGACTGAGCCGGCTGCAGATCGACTTTGCAGACTACGATACCATCATCTGTGCAGACGGCGGTCTGCTGATTGCAGAGCAGCTGAATCTCGTTCCGGATATTCTCATCGGCGACTACGATTCGGCAAAACAGCCTGCAAGAGAAGATGTCATCAAACTGCCTATGGAAAAAGACATGACAGACAGTGAAGCCGCCGTCGACCTGGCCGTCAGCCTGGGTCATGAGGAGATCACCCTGCTGGGCGGTCTTGGCGGCCGCTTCGACCACACCATGGGCAATATCGGTATCCTGGCCAAATACTGCGGCCGGCTGCATCACCTGGCCATTGCCGACGGACAGAATTATGTTTTTATGCTGTCTCCAGGCTCTGTCCGTATTCCGCGCAGCTCCTTCCCCTACTTGGGTCTCATCAGCTATGGAGATGCGGTCTGCGGAATTACCCTTCGAGGGGTAAAGTACCCATTGACGGATTTTACCCTCAGCAATGCTACCACACTGGGCGTCAGCAATGAAATCACCGAAGAAGAAGCTTCGGTTTCCTTTACCGGCGGGCGCCTGCTGCTTGTTCTCTCCCGCGATGCCTGAGCAGAATACCGGTATTCCGGGTAGAAAAACGCAGAAGCGCTGATCTTGCGGAAAGGCTTGAAATGCCCTGCCGAAAATGTTATATTATTAACAATGAAGCGTTTCTCAGAAACGAAACATTTCTGTAAGAGAAAGGGAGAATCCAAAATGTACGAAAACATCAAATTTGAATGTCGGGAAAACATTGCCTATGTAACCGTCAACAGGCCGAAAGCCATGAATGCACTGAACATGGACGTTCTTCACGAGCTGTACGATGTCTTCACAAAAATAGAAGACGACAGTGATGTCCGTGCCGTTATCCTCACCGGAGAAGGACGTGCCTTTGTCGCCGGTGCAGATATCTCACAGATGAATCAGTTAAACGCCATTGAAGGCCGGCAGATGATGACCATGGGACACAAGGTCATGAATCTGATCGAATCTATAGAGAAACCGGTCATTGCCGCTGTAAACGGATTCGCCCTGGGAGGCGGCTGCGAGCTCTCCATGGCCTGTGATATCCGAATCGCCTCCGAAAAAGCAAAATTCGGTCAGCCTGAAGTGGGACTGGGTATCATCCCCGGTTTCGGCGGTACACAGAGACTGGCAAGACTGGTAGGCAAAGGCATGGCCAAATATCTGATCATGACTGCGGAAATGATTCCGGCTGCAGAAGCCTTCCGCATCGGTCTGGTCGAAAAGGTCGTTCCTGCCGAAGAACTCATGACAGAAGCCGAAAAGCTGGCAAAAACCATCGCCTCCAAAGCGCCGATCGCGATTGCCACCGCCAAGACCGCCATCAACAACGGCTATGATATGGATATGAAATCTGCCAGCAGATTTGAGATCGAAACCTTTACCGCGGCCTTCGGTTCCGATGACAAAGCCGAAGGCATGGCCGCCTTCCTTGAAAAGCGGCAGCCGGAATTTAAAAACAGATAATACAGTCAGAAACAGACAGATAAAAACTGCTGCCGGCTTTCCGCCGGCAGCAGTTTATAATTCTATGACAAATTCCGTTGCAAGACCTTCCTCCGGCGGCACCTGCAGATACAGCGTTCCGCCATGCCCCTCCGTAATTCTTCGGGCAATCGAAAGACCCAGACCGGAGCCGCTGCTGGTCCGCGCTTTTTCTCCGACCACGAAAGGGTCAAAAAGAGTGCTGCGGATCGCTTCCGGTATGCCCCTTCCGTTATCGCCCAGAATGATCCGCACCCTGCCGGACAGCTCTTCCACACGGCAGTAAAACGTCCTGCCCGGCTGGTTGTACCGGAAGAAATTTCCCAAAATATTATCGTATACCCGCTTGAATTTTTTTACGTCCAGTTCTGCATACACCGGCCTTTCCGGAATATCCGCATCGAGCATAAACCCGTTCAGCTCAAACTGACCATAGCTTTCCGCAAAATATTTTCTGGTAAACTCGCAGATATCCGTCCGGATCAAGAGATACTGACTTTCCGGATGCTGCAGCTTTGAAAATTCGTGAAACTCATCGATCAGCTCAGCCAGAACCTCAGATTTTTTATAAATACTCTGCAAATAGGTCTTCTGCTCCTCCGGCGTGACCACACCGTCGCAGATCGCACCGGCATAGCCCTTGATGACCGTGATCGGCGTCTTCAGGTCATGAGAAATATCAGCGATCATCTTTTGCTGCTCTCTTTGCAGCCTTCGGTTTTCCTGATCTGCCAGATAAAGTTTGCGAGACATACCGTTAAAATTCTCACAGAGTTCGACAAATTCGCGAGAGCCCTTGTACTGCAGCTGTGTTCCCCGGTTTTCCTCCGTAATATCACGCATGGCCGTATTGAGCAGCTTCAGCGGTTTTTTTACCTTCATACTGATCCACAGGGAGAAGAGAACGATCAGCAGCGCATAAATGCTGAAGAAGATCATGATCAGATTCAGAAACGCCTCTTTTATCCGGTTAAAATTACTTTTGAAATTTTTCGGACTGTAAGCCAGAAGTGTCCGTCTTTGTCCCTGATCGTCGGTGAAGCTTCCTTTCGACAGCACGTACCGCGAAGAAGAGTTTCTCGTCAGCAGGTCATATTCCCGTTTTGTGAGCTTTTTTTTATCTTTGAACTCTGAAGAATACAGGACGTTCAGATCATCATCGACAACATATACGACATTTTTAAGTTCACTGCCATCCTCATCGTATACAGAAGTGGTAATTACCCGTTCTTCTCCGTCACTGCCTAGAAAACGCTCTACAGTAACAATGGAATGGTCATTGTAATCGGGAATATAGTCCAGTTCGTAGTCTGTATACGTTTCTCCGATCCGATCCCGCTCATTGGAATAGATCACGGTATTGTTCTCATCCAGCACCTGAACATAACCTTTTTCTCCAAGACGTTTCTCTATATCAATGCTCTCGTATTCCGACGGCGCCTTGCCGTCAAATTCCGCGGTCAGCTCACGGATATACGGAACATTGCTGTATCTTCCGGAATTCCACAGTGCGGCAAAAAATACCACGGCAAGCAGCAGAAAAAGTACTACGGAAAATATGACATATCTCCATAGCACCATGGTGATGAATCTGCCCTTTGACTGGTGATCTTTATTTTTTCTCAATTTTATATCCCAACCCCCTTATGTTCCGGATATATTGCGGATTCTTTGAATCATCGGCCATTTTTTCCCGCAGTTTTGAAATATGTACGACAATAGCGTTTTCATCTGCTTCGTAATACTCGCCATTGACGGCTTCGCAGATCTGTGCTTTCGTAAACACGCGTCCCGGATGCTTCATCAGCAGGATCAGGATTTTCAGCTCTGTGGGTGTCAGCATCAGCTCCCTGCCGCCAAGCGATGCCGCCATCCGATCCAGATCGACGAGAAGATCTCCGTTCTTCAGATACGACGGTGAACCCGCATTACCGTCACTGAGCTGATAAAATCTGCGCAGATTGGAATTGATTCTGGCAATAAGCTCAAGAGGGTTGAAGGGTTTGGTCATATAATCATCCGCTCCCATATTTAAGCCTAAAATTTTATCATGATCCTGGTTTC
>CALXJA010000158.1 GCA_944388465.1 uncultured Emergencia sp. | reverse complement strand
CTTCTGTAATCTGCAGCTTATTTTCCGCCAGTTCCTCCTGCGAGCCGAAATTTCCCAGATGTGCCGTCCCGATGTTGGTAATCACTGCTGCGTCAGGAGCGATCATGCGGCTGTGCCGCGAAGCGCCGCCGGGTCTGCCGCCCCCGATCTCCTGGATAAAGATCTCGGTGCCGTCAGAAACCTTCTGCAGATTGGCGCCGATGCGGATCTGCACATTGGCATTTTTACTGCTTTTCTCCGTCCGGAAGTTCTCCGCAAGCACACCGTGCAGCATATCCTTTGTCGAAGTCTTGCCGACACTGCCGGTAATGCCGACAAATACCGTCTGCAACCGTTCTCTGTATTGTGCCGCAGCCGCAATATGCGCTTCAATCCCATCCGCTACGACAATATGCGGCAGTCCCGGCCACAGTCTGCGATAGGAAAAAATAAACAGCGGCTGCCGCATGGCCGCCCGAAAAGCCAGCTTCAGTCTTCGTATTTCGCTTTCCGGTTTTTCATCATTGCGTTCACGGAACTGCTGTCGGAAAAAGAATACGTTTCCCGGAGCCAGCTCCACCGTCCGGGAGCAAAGGTAATTTACGGTATAATCAGCTAAAAACGCATACTTTTCCGGCAGCTTCTCTCCCAGAGCGGCAAAAACATCCCGAAGATACAGCAGCTCGCTCCATCTGCGCAGGCCTTTCATTCTTTTTTGCAGAAACCGGTAAAGCGCCTGTCGTTCGGAAGAGGCAAGCCTTTCTGCCGCGCGGCCTATTCCGAAGGTATAGGTGCAGTCCCCTTCCCGCCGCATAAAAGCCGGAAAATATCCCTGCTGTGCGATTCGTCTGTGCTGCGGATCAAAGGCCAGCTTAACCACCACAGAAGGATTCAGCCCGTTTTTCCGGCAGCCTCTCGGGGAGATCTCACCCAGTCCATAGAAGATACTGGTCGCCGAAAAGCCCAGCGTCCGCATGTTTCTTCTCGCTCTTACCGAAACGCTTTCCCCGGCGGCGGCATCATAGCCGGATCGCGCAATCCGCTTCAGATCTTTCTTGAACTGGCCGTATGTAACTTCTCCGCGCCGCACATAGGCGACCGTCATCTGCGCCCCGCCTTTCTGCAGCAGTCTGCGGCGTTTCAAAAGCCGGTAAAGCGATCTCCTGCCTGTTTCTGCAGAAAAGACGGAGACTCCGATTCTGAGCCCGCCCAGATCCAGAATCGCATCGTCACATTTCCATAAGTTAAAAAAACGCACGCCCGTCACCGCATCTTCTGCTCTCTCGTCCTGTGGTTCCTGCGGCCAGTACGCAAGAATACAGCTGCTCTGCGTTTCTTTTTCTATCGCGCGAAGTATCCTGCGCCCGTCCGTTTCTTCCCCCGGCAGAAGGCTGCCGGCAAGCGCTATTGACGGAAACGGCACTTCTTCTGTATTTCCCGGTCTTACCGGCGACGGCGGTCTTCCGCCAAGGTATACTCGTATTGAAGCGATCAACAAAAGGCACATATATACCAGCTGGTTCCAGAAAAACCGGATCGCCCTGCTCTGTTTCGAAAAATCAATATACATCCTTACCCCTCTTTTCCCCATACGTTTCTCGTACAGATCAAAAATTGATTCTCTGTATATTTATCCGCAAATGCAAAAGCAAAACAGATTTTTCGATATTCCCAGAATGTACCTCTGCCGGCATTCTTCCTTACAGCTCCAGATTATAGAAATGAATATCGGCGATCTCTTTTTTCCCGGCAGACACCCTTTCCACCATCCGCAGAAACGCATCCGAGACATCGCTGGCTGCAAAAACATGATTTCCGCTGCGGACTTCGGAGAGCATGTTTCTTTTTTTCAGTTCCCGTTCTACCGCGCCGGCTGCTTCCTCTGAGGAACTGATCAGCCGCAGATGCGGATAAAGGCTGCTTATTTGCCCGCCGATCAGCGGATAATGGGTGCAGCCCAGCACCAGATCCGTGATCGCGTTTTCTTTAAGGAACCCATCCAGATAATACCGGATGGTCTGCCGCATGATCTCGTGATCAATGATGCCTTCTTCAATCAGAGGCACAAAAGCCGGACAGGCAACAGACTTCACTGACAGATCCGGCCGCAGTTTCCGCAGTTTTTTTTCATACGCGCCGCTTTTCACCGTAACCGATGTGGCAATAACGCCGACATGTGCTCCTTTCCTGCAGCAGCGAGCCGCTACTCTGACCGTAGGCGAGATCGCGCCGATAATGGGAATCTCCGGAAACGCCTCCCGCAGCTCCTCCAGGCAGATCGCGCTTACCGTATTGCAGGCAATGACGATCATTTTCACGTTATGGTCAGTCAAAAACCGGGCGATCTGAAACGCAAAATGCCGTATCGTCTCCGCCGATTTCGATCCGTAAGGCGCTCTCGCCGTATCGCCAAAAAAAATGATCCGCTCCTGCGGCAGACTCTGCATGACATAGGCGATACTGGTCAGACCGCCTATGCCCGAATCGAAAAATCCGACAGGCCGGTTATCCATGATGTCTTCACCTCACACTTTCCTGATATCGACAAAATCCATTCTGCTGCATCCGGAAAAGGCACCCTGATCGATCTGTATACGTTCAGGATCAGCCCATACCTCCTGCAAGCTGACGCAGCCGGCAAAAGCCCCTTCTTCTATGCGGACATTACCGGCAGGAAGATATACCTTTTTCAGGTTTCGGCAACCGGCAAAAGCCCCTTTGCGCACAACGCGCAGACTCGCCGGCAGATGAATCTCCTGCAGGCCGGCGCAGCCGGCAAAGGCCTCCGGGCCGATTTCCAGCAGATGTCCGCCAAAGTCGAAATTCTGTAAACGGCAGCACCCGGCAAAAGCCCCGCTGCCGATCACCTTTACGCTTCGGGTGCCGGAGACCTTTCGCAGAGCGGTACAGCCGCAAAAAGCTTCTTCCCCTATGCGCAGCAAATGTCCGCCAAAGTGCAGCTGTTCTAAAAATAGGCAGCCGGCAAAGCATCGTTTTCCCAGCTTGAGCAGCGGTTGTCCGAAAAGCCGTCCGGGGATCTGTATTCTCTTTTTCCTGCCGGTGCAGCTGACGATACTGCCGTAGGAAGAAAAGAAACGATAGAGGATCCCTCTCTGTTCCCATTCCGCATAAGCAGCCTCATCCAAATGGCGCTGATCCGCCAGATCTGTACCGAAGCAAAAATCAATGACCTCGTCCAGATTCATTTTAGAGCTGCCTTTGAATAAAAGAAAATCCCCCGGCCGGATACGTGCTTCCAGCCACTGCTGCAGTTTTCTCCTGCTCTTCACGACTTCTATTCCGGCGGCTCCGTACAGGGCAGACAATGTACGGTCTGTTTCTCCATAGTACAGGATCTCCCCTGCAGTCTGCCGGCAGAGCAACGACGCCAGCTCGCGTTCGATGGTTTTCCTGCTTTTTCCCAGACCCGTCAGCTGACCGATCACCGCCAGCTTTTTCTGTCCGTCTCCGATCTCCGCTCCATCCCATACAGCCAGGGCGGCTTCCATCGACTCCAGCGATGCATTATAGCAGTCCGCGTAAATCCGGTATTCGCCGATAATGAAAAGATTCTGCCGGCTGCCGGAGGATCGGAAGCTTGCGATCCCCTGCAGGATTTTTTCTTCGGGAACTCCCAGCAGTGTCCCCGCGGCAAAGCTGCATAAAGCGTTATATACATTATGCTTCCCCGGAATACATACCTTCGCAGAAGTCCGCCGTCCGTCATGCAGAATGTCAAAAACAGAGCCCCAGGAATACAGGCAGACATTTTCCGCAAAATATTCCACGTTTCGGTTTTCCATGCCGAAGCGGACAGCAGGAACGTGAAAAGCTTCCTGCCCCAAAAATGGATCGTCACCGTTGGCGATGAGCAGACCGCCTTCGCTCATACCCTCCAGTATGCCCAGTTTATTCCGAAACAACTCTTCTCTGGAAGAAAAATTACCGATATGTGCGGTTCCGATATTGGTGATAACGGCGATATCCGGATCGGTCATACGGCTGTGCCGCAAAGCGCCGCCCGGGCTTCCGCCCCCGATCTCCTGAATAAAGATCTCCGTTCCGGCAGGGATCCTCTGCAAATTCGCGCCGATCTTCGCCTGTACATTGGCATTTCGTTCGCTTTTTTGCACGGAAAAACTGCCGTTCAGAACCTGAAACAGCATTTCCTTTACGGAAGTCTTCCCCGTGCTTCCGGTAACGCCAATTACCCGAACAGGCAGCTGCTCTCTGTACCAGCGTATCGCACAGATATGCGCCTCCCTTACATCATCTATTATCACGTGCGGAATAAACGGCGGAAGACGGCAAGGCGCCAGGATCAGGGTGCAGCCTCTAAACCAGGCTTTACATGCCATCCTCCACAAGAATATCCGGCGGGATCCCCGCCAGCCATCGCTTTCCTGCGGCTGCCGCAGAAAGAAAAGATTTCCCGGCGCCGCTTCCGCGGCTCGGGCGCAGATCAATGCTACAGAAAAATCACAAAGATGAGCCAGATGCGGCGGCAGGACAGCTCCGGCCGCTTCCAGAATGCTGCCGACGGTGATCCTGTCATCCCAGGCGCGCAGATCCCCAAAGTCCATATACGGTTCCTGTACGCCTTGTCCGGATAAACGATATCCCTCCTGCTGCAGCCGCCATTTGTCTCCGGTCATGATGTAACGGTGCAAAACCAGCGCTTCTCCGCGAAAGGCAGAAAAGATCCGTACCGGTTTCAGCTGAAAATCCCGCTTTCCCGGTTCTGCTCTCACACCGCGGGCAAGTGCCGCAACACAGGAAAATCCACAGGCTGACGCCCTGTGCACGAGCCGGAGAAGCGCCGGACGGGTTTCCGCCCTGTCCTCCATAAACAGATATACAATATCCGCACCGGCTCGTTTCAACGCAGTATATTCCCAGAGCAGCCGTACCGCAGAAATGTTTTTCTCCTTTTCCTGAAAAACGATTCCCATACGCAGAATTGCATCTGTCTCTATGCAGA
>CALXJA010000157.1 GCA_944388465.1 uncultured Emergencia sp. | reverse complement strand
GCGTATGCAGAGCCGGAGAAGCTGGACTGGGCGCTGCGAACGCTGTCTTACATTATAGAAAAGTACGATCAGAAGGAGAGATAATGGCTTTTACACATTTGCATGTTCATACAGAATACAGTCTTCTTGACGGAGCGGCCAGAATTACGGACGTGGTGGCCAGAGCAAAGGAACTGGGCATGGATTCTCTGGCGATCACCGACCACGGTGTGATGTTCGGCGTGATCGATTTTTACAAAGAATGTAAAAAGCAGGGAATAAAGCCCATCATTGGCTGCGAGGTCTATACGGCGGCAAGAACGATGCTGGACAAGGATGCAGAAAGAGATAAGTATCAGGGTCATCTGGTCTTGCTGGCCGAAAATGAAGAAGGCTATAAAAATCTGATCAAGATCGTATCTCTGGGTTTTACCAAAGGATATTATTATAAACCGAGAATCGATAAAGACGTGCTGCGGGAGCACAGCCGCGGCATCATCGCGCTTTCGGCCTGCCTGGCCGGAAAAGTGCAGAACTGTCTGCTCAACCGGGATTATGCCGGAGCAAAGGAAGAGGCCATGGCCATGGACGAAATCTTCGGACATGGGAACTTTTTCCTGGAGCTGCAGGATCAGGGACTGGAAGAAGAGGCTTTTATCAATCCGAGTCTCGTTCGGCTTTCCCGGGAACTGGATATCCCCCTGGCGGCGACCAATGACGTTCACTATGTGCGGCAGAGCGATGCAGAGGCGCATGATATTCTGCTGGCGATCCAGACCGCCACGACCATCGACGATGAAAAGCGTATGCGCTTTCCTAACGACCAGTTTTATCTGAAGAGCGAAGACGAAATGCGGAAGCTTTTCGCCTATGCGCCCGAGGCCATTGATAATACAGGAGAGATCGCCCGCCGCTGCAATGTGGAATTCACCTTCGGTCAGTACCATCTGCCGGAATTCATTCCGCCGGAGGGAAAGACGAACCGGGAATATCTGCGGGAGCTTTGTGCAGCCGGTCTTGCGCAGCGGTATCCCGATGCCGGAGAGGCGTTATCTGCGCGATTGGAATACGAGCTTTCGGTTATTGAATCCATGGGATATGTAGAGTATTTTCTGATCGTATGGGATTTCATCAATTTTGCCAAAACCCGCGGTATCATGGTGGGGCCGGGGAGAGGTTCGGCGGCCGGCAGTCTCGTCGCCTACTGTCTGAAGATCACTGATATCGATCCGATCCGCTACAACCTGATTTTTGAACGTTTTCTGAATCCGGAGAGAGTCAGCATGCCGGATATCGATATCGATTTCTGCATCGAGAGAAAAGGCGAGGTGATCGACTATGTGATCCGCAAATACGGCAAAGAAAATGTTTCGCAGATCATCACCTTTGGAACCATGAAGGCAAAAGCCGCAGTGCGGGATGTAGGCAGAGCGCTGAATCTCAGCTATGCAGAAACCGACAAGATCGCCAAGGCGATTCCTTTCGACCTGAAAATGACTATTGACAAGGCACTGGCCATGAACCCGGAGCTGAAGGCGATGTATGATGAAGATCCCCGGGTAGCTAAGGTGCTGGATATGTCCAGAGCGATCGAAGGTATGCCGCGCCATGCGTCGACTCATGCCGCAGGTGTGGTCATTTCCAAACTGCCGCTGGATGAGTATGTGCCGCTGTATATGTCGGACAAAGGGATCGCGACGCAGTTCAACATGACGACCATTGAAGAACTGGGACTTTTAAAGATGGATTTTCTGGGGCTGCGCAACCTGACTGTGATTCGTGACGCCCTGGAACTGATCGAGAAGGACTATGGAGTCGTCATTGATTTTGCGAAAATGGGTTACGATGATCCGGCGGTTTATGAAATGATTTCCGCCGGCAATACTGACGGCGTTTTTCAGCTGGAAAGCGGCGGCATGACCCAGTTTATGAAAAATCTGAAGCCGACCTGCTTTGAAGACGTCGTCGCGGGAATCTCTCTCTACCGGCCGGGTCCGATGGATTCCATACCGAAATACATCGAAAACAAGAAAAATCCCGATAAGATCCAGTATGTGACGCCGGAGCTGGCGCCGATTCTGGACGTTACCTACGGCTGCCTTGTTTATCAGGAGCAGGTAATGCAGATCGTCCGCGATCTGGCCGGCTACAGCTATGGCCGTTCAGACCTTGTGCGCAGAGCCATGAGCAAGAAAAAGCAGGACGTCATGCTGCAGGAAAAAGAATACTTTATCTACGGCAAGGATGATGAAGACGGAAACGTGGAGATCAAAGGCTGTGTGCGCAATGGCATATCGGCAGAAGCGGCAGAAAGCATCTTTGCCGATATGGAGACCTTCGCCCAGTATGCCTTCAATAAATCTCATGCCGCAGCTTACGCAGTGGTCGCCTATGAGACCGGCTATCTCAAGCGGTATTATCCGGTAGAATTTATGGCGGCGCTGATGACCAGCGTCATGGGAGATGCCAAGTATATCTCCAGATATATCCGAAACTGTCAGGAGATGGGCATAGAAGTATTGCCGCCGAGCATCAATGAAAGCCAGAAGAAGTTTTCCGTAGAAGACGGAAAGATCCGTTTCGGTCTCCTTGGCGTGAAAAATGTGGGAGAGGCGGCTATCGATGCGATCCTCAAGGCACGGGAAGAGAAGGGAAAGCCGAAAGACATTTTCCAGTTCATCAACAATCTGGAAATCAGCGAAGTCAACAAAAAAGCCGTGGAGAGCCTGATTAAGGCCGGCGCTTTGGACTGTCTTGCGCCTAACCGGGCAGCACATCTTTCGGTTTACGAAGGACTGGTGGAGTCTGCCCAGAATAACGCGAAGAAAAATATTGCCGGACAGGTATCGCTGTTTCAGATCAGCAGCGAGGAAATGAACAGCGGCGATACATCGGGAACACTGCCGGATGTGGCCAATTTCAGCCGGGATGTGCTTCTGGCCATGGAGAAGGAAATGGTAGGGGTATATATTACCGATCATCCGCTGAAGGAGTTCGAGCCGCAGATCCGAAAAATCGCCACGGTGACCAGTGAGGAGCTGGCCGGAGCAGCAGAAGGACAGGCAGAAGAAGGACGGATCGCAGACGGCATGACGGTGATCATGGCCGGAATGATCACATCGAAAAAAACACTGGTCACGAAAAACAACAAGATGATGGCCTTTGTGGATCTGGAGGATCTCTACGGAGAAGTTGAGGTAGTGGTCTTTCCTAATGTCTATGAACGATGCAGAGAGACCGTTTCGGTGGATAACGTAGTGGCCGTAAAGGGAAAGCTTAATTTTAAGGAAGAGGAGATGCCAAAGCTTCTGGCCGATTCGGTGGTAGGTATCCGAGAGGTGGAGGAAAAACTCCATATCGATGTAAAAGATCCGGAAAGAGGAAGCGGAGAAAGTCAGAAACGCCATGCGCGGGTCGAATCCGGCTCCGGCGACAACGGAAGACGGACGCGGGAACCGGTGAAGGTGCGGATCCCTCAGGAAGGGGATGAAAAGGCGATCCTGCGTGAGCTGCAGGCCATTTTCCGGGAGCACAGGGGCGATACGCCGGTTCTCCTTTATCTCCAGAATGGAAAAATCGTCAGAACGGCAGAAAACAGCGGTGTCCGTCCTACGGTGGAACTGTTCGATACTATTGCGGAAGTTGTCGGAAGGCCGAATGTCAAAGGCCGTCCGGTCTTCAGATAAGGCAGAGGAGGAAGAAACATGAAAAGAATAGGCGTATTGACCAGCGGCGGCGATTCACCGGGAATGAACGCGGCGATCAGGGCGGTCGTCCGCTGCGGGATAGAAGCAGGGATGGAGGTCTTCGGCATTTACAGAGGCTACGAAGGACTTTTGGATGGAGAGATAAGACAGCTGGACCGCAATTCCGTAGGCGATATCCTTCACCGGGGCGGAACCATTTTGAAGACGGCAAGGAGCGAGCGGTTCCGGACAGAGGAGGGAATGCGCCATGCGGTATCCATGCTGGAGACCTTCGGTATCGAGGGTCTGGTCGTGATCGGCGGCGACGGATCCCTGCGGGGCGGCTGCGAGCTTGATCGCAGAGGCGTCCGGATCATAGGTCTGCCGGGTACCATCGATAACGATCTGGGCTATACGGATTTTACCATTGGCTTTGATACGGCGGTAAGTACGGTTCTGGATGCTGTGACAAAGGTCAGGGATACCTCCTCTTCCCATGAAAGAACGACGGTCATCGAAGTCATGGGACGGCGCTGCGGCGATATCGCCCTTTATGCAGGCCTTGCAGGAGGCGCAGAGGGGATTCTGATCCCCGAAGTGGAAACGGATGTTAACGAGCTGTGCAAGAAGATCGTTATCGGCGCAAACCGGGGAAAACAGCACAGCATCATCATCAAAGCCGAAGGCGTCGGCATCTCGTCAGCGGAGCTTGCAGAAACGATCCAGTACCGGACGGGACGGGAAACCCGGGTCGTGGTGCTCTCCTATTTACAGAGAGGGGGAAGCCCGACGTTAAGCGACCGTATGCTGGCAACGCTCAGCGGCGCCAAGTCCGTGGAACTGCTGCGAGAGGATTCGCGAAGCAAGGCGATCGGCATCGTAAACGGAGAGATCACCGCCTATGATCTGGCGGAGGCGATGGAGCAGAGCAGAGAGATCGATATGGACATGTACAGACTGATCGGTGTACTCAGTAAATAAATGACAGGGAGACGAATATGAAAAACATTGCAGTAGTGTATTGCAGTAAGTACGGCAGCACAGAAAGATATGCCCAGTGGATCGCCGAAGAGACCGGCGCGCGGCTGTACCGGGAAAAGGAATGCAGTTACCGGGATATTGCAGATTGCGATACGGTCATTTTCGGCGGAGCAATTCATGCCGGCGGCATACTGGGGTTAAAATTCATTCAGAAAAATCTGAGCCGGCTTCAGGGAAAACGGCTCTTCGTCTTTGCTGTAGGGCTGAACGTGGATGACGAGGAGAATCAGAAGCAGTGCCTGGAGATCAACTTTAAGAAAAAAATGAAGGACATTCCCTGCTTCTTTTTCCGCGGCGCTTATGATCCTTCACAGATTACCGGTCTGGATAAAACGCTGATGGGTGTAGTCAGAAAGATGATCGCGGGGAAAAAACCGGCAGAGATCACCGGGTCAGAAGAAGAACTGCTCAGAGCCATCGATCACGGAGCGGATTATGTAGACCGCAGCTATATCCGCCCTCTGATCGAGGCGGTATGCAGCCGGCAGTCTCAATAGAGAAAGGCTGCGGCAGCAGATGAAGATCATTTGAAGATCATTCAGCTGGTGCCGTAGCCTTTTTTTATGTGGTGTCAGAGACGCCTTTTAGTCCGGGAGCCGCAGTCCGATAGCGTTGCTCACCGGAAGAGAAAAGACGATGGACTGCGCTTTGCTGTTGAGTCCGGCTTTTTCCATGATCGCTTTCATGATGTTGTTGCGGCCCTGCGCCGGTACAACGATCAGGTGGATCTCCTTCTCACTGGCGATGGAAAAACCGAAGAATTTTTCGGTGTAGTCGGCGCCGGTGCCCTTGGCTTTGACGACTGTTCCGCCGGTAGCGCCGGCGCTTCTGGCGGCATCCATGATCATATCCGTATAGCCTTCGTTGGCGATAACGAAGATCAATTCAAAATCCGTATTGACAGACATTCTTCCTCCTTTTTCTGCGGTTCGCTTCCTGCCCTGCAGGTTTAGCGTCTGACCGTCTAAAATGTATTCCAGACTGCGTTTTCCTCCTACGCTGTTCAGCGGAATGGTGACGACGATACCGTTTCCGGGATTGTCGATATACAGCTTCCGCTTGAAGGATTTGATCAGAGGGCTGACGCCGGCTTCGGTGATCACACCGAAAACAATGGCTTTTTCTCTTGGATTCTGGTAGAGATACTCCAGTCCTTCGATGGGCGCGGTGCCTTCCCCCAGAACCACATCCGTGGTAAAAACATTATTCTCCTGAAAGAGACTGATCACTTTTTCGGCGGTATACCGGTCGGCGATCGCCATAACAAGGTGTAAAACTTCCATAGCCGCCTCCTTTACAATTCGATAATATCTTCGTCAGAGTAATTACTGATCCTATCCTGTATATGCTGTCTGACGGCATTCTCTCTCTGCGTTCTGATTTTATAGATCACACCCAGCGTCTGAATGGTGATCAGAGGGGTCATGGCGACCATGGCCACCACGCCGAAGGCATCGGCGACGATTCTGTCCGGACCGCCGATGGCTTCACAGGCGCCCATGGCAAAAGGCAGCAAAAAGGTCGCGGTCATCGGACCGGATGCCACACCGCCGGAGTCAAAGGCGATGGAGGTGAAGATCTTCGGGGTGTACAATGTCAGCAGCAGAGCAATGAGATAGCCGGGAATCAGGAAGCACATGACGGAAATACCGGTAAGCACACGGATCATGGCCAGCGCCAGAGATACCGACACGCCGATGGAAAGGCTGAGTTTCATCGCTCTTTCCGGAATAGAGCCGGCGGTGATTTCTTCTACCTGCTTGTTCAGTACATGTACGGCAGGTTCAGCGGCGACGATGAAATAGCCGATGATCATGGCGATGGGGATCAGGATCCAGTTGTAGTCATGGCTGCCGATCAGTTTGCCCAGATAGTTTCCTACCGGCATGAAACCGACATTGACGCCGGTCAGGAACAGGACGAGACCGGCAAAGGTATAGAGCAGCCCCATGCAGATTTTGATAAGCGGCCTCTTTTCCAGTTTGAAGACAAGGGCGTTGAAAAGAAAGAAAAAGAGGATGATCGGTGCAAGGGCGATGATGACCTCGTGCAGATATTTTGGAAAGTCATGGATAAACAGCATGATCGAATCTTTGGAGTCGACGGTGCTGGGGATCTCTACCGGCGTATAAGCGCCTTCGGCAGGATAGAGCAGCCCGAGGAACAGCACGGCGAGGATAGGGCCGATGGAGCAGAGCGCCACGAGACCGAAGCTGTCGTTACCGGCGTGGCGGTCGCTTCTGATGGAGGATACGCCCACGCCGAGAGCCATGATAAAGGGAACGGTCATGGGACCGGTGGTTACTCCGCCTGAATCAAAAGCAACAGCCCAGAAGTCCTTTGGAACCTGGGTCGCCAGCAGAAAAACCAGGATGTAAAAGCCGATCAGCAGATAGGACAGGCTGATTCCCAGCAGGATTCTGAGCATGGCAATGACCAGGAAAATGCCCACGCCTAAGGCTACGGCGCCGATAATGATCGGATTTTCGATCGTAGGCACCTGATTGGCCAGAACCTGCAGATCCGGTTCGGATATGGTGATGATGATGCCCAGTATAAAGCTGACCAGGACGATGACCCAGACCTTTCGGGATTTCGTGATGTAGGCGCCCACCTTGTTCCCTATAGGCGTCATTGCGGTATCTGCGCCGAGTGTAAAAAAGGCCATGCCGACAATAAGCATGACGGCGCCGAAGGAAAAGGATACCAGCATGTTGTTGGGAATGGGAGCGACAGTGAAGCAGAGCAGCAGAACGATAACTGTGATCGGCAGTACAGAGGTCAGAGCTTCACTGAATTTTGCATTGAACATAGATCGTATGCCCAAATTCATACCTCCTTTATTGAATTTTGTCTACAGAAACTCTCTGAAAAGGCGGTGCCTTTGTATGCTGAAGATTAAGAAAGCAACTGCATGTACAGAAAAAACGGATAAAGCCTGTGCGGCTAACGGAAAAAATAAGAAAGCGGCAGGAAAAAACTGCCTGCGGAAGCGGCTTGCCGGCAAAACGAATAAAACCTGCCGAAGCATATCTTCCGCCAGAAGAGGAACTTAGAACAGAAAACAGCAGAAAAATTCCTCTTACTTGTAAAATATAATATTCAGTAGTTATCCTTCTCTACTGAAGATATAATAATTATAACGTACAGCTGCAAAGTACGTCAAGTGTATGAAAAAAAATACCTGCAGCGGAGAAGGATTAAATTTGAGGGGCTTCAGAGCTCGATACCCAGATCGTTGTCCAGAATCTGTCCGTAGACAATAGAAGAACTGCCGTATTTCTCTCTGATTTTGTCCATCGTTCGCTCGATGGACTCGCTTTTTTCTCTGTCCTTTTCGGAGAGAGAAAAGAGCGAGAGCTGTTCCTCTGCGGTTTCATCCGTCAGATTGATGGCCGTGACGGTCAGTAGACGGATGGGACTTCCGCTTTTCCAGGAACCGTTGATGATTTCCAGCGCGGCTTTGCGGATTTCTTCGGCAAGATTCGTCGGCAGCTGCAGCTGTTTCTGCCGGGAAATGGTTTTGAAAAACGGATCTTTGATGTCTACCTTTACGCCGCCGGCTTTCATCTGGTATTTGCGCAGCCGTCCGGCGACCGTATCGGAAAGGCTGGTCACCGCGGTCAGAATGTCTTCCTTATCAGATAGATTGCGGCGAAAGGTGATCCCGTTGCCGACGGATTTTATTTTTTCTCTCTGATCGAAGGCGGCGACGGGGCTGTCATCGAGACCGTTGGCATAGCGGCAGAGCAGCGGTCCCTGTTTTCCCAGAAGATTTTCCAGCATCCGCGGATCGCCTGCGGCCAGATCGCCAATGGTGTAGATGCCCATGCTGTTGAGTTTTTCGCGGGTGGACCAGCCGACGAAAAACATTTCGCCCACAGGTTTGGGCCATAGAAGTTCCTTAAAATTGTCCCGGGTAATCTCTGTGGTCGCGTCGGGTTTTTTGTATTCGCTGCCCATCTTCGCAAAGATCTTGTTGTAAGAAACACCGGCGGAAAGCGTCAGTCCCAGCTCGTTTCGGATCCGGGCGCGGATGGTATCGGCGATGGTGCGTCCGCTGCCGAACAGACGGCGGCTTGCAGTAACGTCCAGCCAGGATTCATCGATACTGAAAGGCTCGACCATGTCCGTGTATTCCAGATAGATTTTGTTGATCTCCCGGCTGAATGACTTGTATTTATCATGGTGAGGCTTTACCAGAACCAGATGCGGGCATTTTTTCTTTGCCTGCCAGACGGTCTCAGCCGTGACGATCCCGTATTTTTTGGCCGGCTCGTTTTTGGCCAGGATGATGCCGTGGCGGCTTTGCGGATCGCCGCAGACCGCTACGGGCTGCTCTGCCAGCTCCGGATGCTCCAGAAGCTCGACGGAAGCATAGAATCCATTCATGTCACAATGTAAGATTACTCTGTCCATGCTTTGATTTTATCATAGTCCGACTGTTTTTTCCAGAAAGAAAGGCCGGCGCCAGAACTGCTGCCCGCCGGTATTTTGCAGGCAGACGGGGCTTTACGGGGAGACTAAGGGGGAAATATATCAGATAATAATCACATTTTTGGTGCGCTTTATGCTATACTGTTTATGTATTGGAGAGTTTTTCTCTCCGCTGCTTGTGTGAGAGAGTATGTTGAGGGGTGAAAAAATGAATAATATCATGGTCTGCGTGACGAAGCAAAAGACCTGCGAACGGTTGATCAATTACGGCAAAGCACACAGAGCCTCAGAAGAGGATCAGCTGTTTGTCATCCATGTTGCAGAGGATACAGGCCATTTTCTCGGCAACAGCCAGGAGGGCGACGCGCTGGAATTTCTTTATGAAAAGGCCAGGGAGGCAGGTGCGACGCTGACCGTGGAGAAATCCGGAGACGTGATCGGTACTTTGGTAGAGATCGTCGACAGGCACGGGATCACAGAGGTGATTGCCGGACAGTCAGGGGATCCGGATGACGCAGACAGTTTTATTCATCGCTTTGAAAAGCGTCTGTCGGGGAAAGCGAGATTGACCGTCGTGCCGGCGGCTTCCTGAATGGCCAGACAGATGGCCTGTGTGAAGACACAGACACAAGATATATTTGCAGAACAGAAACAGAGGAGGTTGTTTGCGTGCGGATAATCACGGTGATTGCGGGCATACTGCTGGTAGTGCTGGGCGTCTTTTCCGTAGCCAATGCAGGAATGTCGTTTATTTCCATGGCGTTTCCTATCGGTGTAGTACTGGTGCTTGTGGGTATTGCCGAGAGCTTTGCATATAAGAGAACAGTTGAAAATGAAGAAAACAGACACTGGGTGCTGATCGACGGACTGACGACGTTTATCCTGGGTATTGTCGTGCTGACCGGACAGCTGGCGGCAGACATTGCTGTGCCGGTAGTCTTCGGAATGTGGGGCATGGTTTCCGGTATCAGAGGGCTGGTCATTGTCACGCAGGTGGAGAAGAGCAGCGAAAAGGATGCGGATTTCTACTGGACGGTTGTTGTCAGTACGCTGAATCTGGTCATCGGCATTTATACTTTCTTTAATTCCATGCTGCTGCATCTTTCTGTCCTGATGATCCTGGGGCTTTGCTTTGTTGTGCAGGGAGGCCACGTCATAAAGATCGGCCTGGATATCGCCTACAGCAAGCCGGATCTGATCAAGACCAAAGACGAGAAGATCGCAGAAGCCAGGGCAGCAGCAGAGGAAGCGCACCGCGAAGCAAAAGCGGCCATCAGCAAGGCGCGAAAAACCCGCAGCGCGGTAGAGGCGGCAAAAGAAGCAAAAGAGTTCGAGGAGATCATCAGCGAGCCGATCGGAGAGACGGTGAGCAAAGAATAGACTGCCTTTGCAGATGGATTTCCGGATTTCCCGGCTCGGGGAATCCGTATTTTTCTGTAAGGAAATTTAAAAGGGGGAAAGGGATGACGGCAATCTGTATTATCGGCGGCGGCGCTGCCGGCATGGCCGCAGCAATCAGTGCCGCAGAAGCGGATCCATCGCTTCATGTGACCATTCTGGAAAAGAAAAATCAACTGGGGAAAAAAATTCTGGCAACGGGAAACGGCCGGTGCAATCTTTCCAATACCGCCTGCGCCGAGTACGCGCAAACGCTGGATTTTTTCGCAGACCTGGGTCTTTTGACAAGAACCGATCCCTCCGGAAGGATATATCCGTATACGGAAGAGGCTCGGGCGGTCAGAGATGCACTGGATCAGAAGATAAGATATCTGGGCATTGAGGTGCTGCTGAATGCAGAGGCTGCATCTTTGGATAAAGGAGAGCAAGGGTTTTTTATTCATTTAGAGAACCGGGATGTTTTCGCTCACAAGCTGCTGCTTGCCTGTGGAGGAAAGGCAGGCTCTGCTTTCGGCAGCACGGGAGACGGCTTTCGCTTTGCCAGAACTCTGGGACACCGGATCAACAAGCCGGTGCCGGTGCTGACGGCCGTCGATGTCCGGGAGGACTTTTCCAGGATGGCCGGATTGCGGGCAAAAGGCGCTGTTTCTCTGTATTTTCAAGACAGGCGGATCTTTTGTGAGGAAGGGGAAATTCAGTTTACCGCTTCCGGACTGTCCGGCATATGCGTATTCGACCTTTCCCGTTTTCTGCTGATCCCGGAGGGGAAACGTTTTCCGGATGGTTTTGACGACTATCGGATCACGATCGATTTTTTCCCGGATCGTGACAGGCAGGCGGTGGAAGCGCTGCTGAAGGAAAAAAAGAAAAATGGGGCAGAAGGGCGTAAGCTGCTGCAGTTTCTGGTCAGAAGACCTGTTGGCGATCAGATTTTCGCCGCAGCCGGCGACGATATAAGCAAAACGGCGGCGCTGCTGAAGGCTTTTCCCTGCACGCCGAAAAGCGTAAAAGGATGGGATTTTGCACAAGTGACAAAAGGCGGCGTGCCTCTTGAAGAAATAAACATGGAGACGATGGAATCCCGCATCGTGAAAAACCTGTATTTTGCAGGAGAGGTGATCGACTATGACGGGCCGTGCGGCGGATATAATCTGCAGAATGCCTGGGAAACGGGGATAAAAGCCGGAAAGGAGATGGCAAAGTGAACAACAGATACAGAATTCATCAGGTCAGGCTGGGAATAGGTGAACCGAAGAGCGATCTGGCGAAAAAGATCTTAAAAAAGATCGGCAACCGAAATCTGATTCTGACCGACATGGAGATCATTCGGGAGTCTGTTGACGCCAGAGATAAAAACGATATCCACATGGATTATACGGTGGATTTTCAGGTCGTCACCCGTCAGAGACCTAAACAATATGTCCGTATTCCGCAGAGCCGAAAGCTGGGTATAGAGGAAGCACCGGACATGCAGTACAGCGAAGCGGCTTCCGGAGAAGAGCAGCTGCTTCACCGGCCGGTCATCGTAGGTTTTGGTCCCTGCGGTATGTTTGCTGCTCTTGTGCTGGCCAGACGTGGTTACCGTCCGCTGGTTATCGAACGCGGCAAGGCGGTGGATGAGAGAGTGAAAGACGTCGAGCGGTTCTGGCAGGAAGGCGTGCTGGATCCGGAATCCAACGTTCAGTTTGGTGAAGGCGGCGCGGGTACGTTCTCGGACGGTAAGCTGACTACAGGGATCAAAGATCCGCGGATCAGAAAGGTGCTCAGTGAATTTGTGCGGGCGGGGGCAGACGAAGATATCCTGTATAAGCAGCGCCCGCATATCGGAACCGATGTGCTGCGCAGTGTGGTAAGGCATATCCGTGAAGAGATCATACGCTGCGGCGGTGAGGTTCGTTTTCAGACCCGTTTTGAGGAACTGAAGACAAAAGAGAAAAAGGTAAAGGCTGTCGTTGTCTGCAGCACGGTCAGCGGAGAAAGAGAAGAGATTCCAACGGAGAATGTTATTCTGGCTGTGGGTCATAGTGCCAGGGATACTTTCCGCTATCTTTGCGAAAGAGGGGTGAAGATGCAGCAGAAACCGTTTTCCATCGGGGTCAGGATCTGCCATCCGCAGAGCATGATCGACGAAGCGCAGTATGGACAGACCAGAGGGCTGCCGCCGGCAGATTACAAGCTGTCCTATCATTGTGCCAACGGGCGGGGTGTGTACACCTTCTGCATGTGTCCGGGGGGAGAAGTCATTGTAGCTTCCTCTCAGGAAGGCGGAGTTGTCGTTAACGGCATGAGTAACCGGGCCAGAAACAGCGGCTGGGCCAACAGCGGGCTTCTGGTGGATGTACGTGTGGAGGATTTTGGTTCTCCTGATCCTCTGGCCGGTATCGAATTTCAGGAAAAGTACGAGAAACTGGCGTTTGAAAATGGCGGAGGCACTTACAGAGCACCGCAGACCACTTGGGGAGAGTTTCGCAGAGACAGCGAGCAGGCGGAACCTGTGGTGCGGTCTCTTCCGGATTTTGCCGTGGAATCTATCCGCGAGGCTGTGCCCCGGCTTGGGGAAAAATTAAAAGGGTTTGACCGCGATGATGCGGTGATGACGGCGGTGGAGACCAGAAGCTCATCCCCTGTGCGCCTGGCTCGTAACGACAGACTTCAGGGAACTTTTGGCGGGTTTTATCCCGCCGGAGAAGGTGCAGGCTATGCCGGCGGAATTATGAGCGCGGCCTGTGACGGGATAAGGATCGCAGAAGAGATCATCGGGCGGTATCTGCCCTTTGATCAGAAGAGCTGATAAAGACCGCACAAAAAGCAATGTTGACTACATTCGCCAAAACGGCAAGAGCAGTCAACATTGCTTGTTTTTTTCTCTTCTGATATGGAAATTGCTGGAAAAAATGTTGACAAATATCGCGTTTTCCCTTTGATCTGGTCAACATTCAGCTTATTTTCGGATCAGGCTCCTTCCTGTCATTTCTGCCGGAACGGAAAGCCCCATCAGCTCCAGCATTGTCGGCGCGATGTCGGCGAGTTTGCCGCCGTCGTCCAGCGGAACAGGCTCTTTGGCGATATGGATCAGAGGAACCGGATTGAGAGAGTGCGCAGTGACAACGTTGCCCTTTTCATCCAGCATACAGTCGGCATTGCCGTGATCGGCGGTGAGAAGGATCTGTCCGCCCTTTTCCAGAACGGCGCTGACGATGCGGGGTACACAAGAATCAAGGGTCTCGATGGCTTTGACGGCTGCGGACATGATGCCGGTATGTCCCACCATGTCGGCGTTGGCGAAATTGAGAATGATGCAGTCGTAGCGGTCAGAAGCGATCTGCTCCAATACGCGTTCGGTTACAGTGCAGGCACTCATCTCCGGCTGCAGGTCGTAGGTGGCGACCTTCGGCGAAGGCACCAGGATGCGGTCTTCGCCCGGACACGGCGCTTCTGTACCGCCGTTGAAGAAAAAAGTGACGTGGGCATATTTCTCGGTTTCGGCGATGCGCAGCTGCGTAAGACCGAGGGAGGCGATATAATCGCCGAAGGTATTGTGCAGCTTTTGCGGCGGGAAAGCGATCTCTACATTTGGCATCGTAGCGTCGTACTGGGTCATGCAGACGTATTTCAGATCCTCCAGTTTCTTTTTTCGGAAAAAGCCGTCAAATTCGCTGTCGACGAAAGCTCTGGTGATTTCCCGGGCGCGATCCGGACGGAAATTGAACAGGATCATAGCGTCGCCGTTCTGTACCTGTCCGTTTGTACCGCTGATGACGGTCGGCACGACGAACTCATCGTTTTCGTCTCTGCCGTAAGCCGCTTGGACTGCGGCGGCAGCGTCGCCTGCTTCGATTCCCTGTCCCAGTGTCATGGCGTCATAGGCCTTTTCGATCCGGTCGAAACGCTTGTCCCGATCCATGGCGTAATATCTTCCGGAGATCGTGGCGATGCGGCCGACCTGCAATTCCTCTGTAACCTGCTGCAGCTGACGGATATAGTTTACCGCGCAGCGCGGCGGTACATCTCTTCCGTCGAGGAAGCAGTGGATAAAAACTTTTGTCAGTCCGTGAAGCTTTGCCATTCGCAGAAGTGCAAAGAGATGATCGATGTGACTGTGCACGCCGCCGTCAGAGAGGAGCCCCAGAAGATGGAGCGCGGAGCCATTGGATCTGACCTGTTCCATGGCGCTGAGCAGAGCGGGGTTTTGGAAGAATGTGCCGTCTTCTATGGATTTGGTGATTCGAGTCAGCTCCTGGTACACGATCCTGCCGGCGCCGATGTTGAGATGGCCGACTTCGGAGTTTCCCATTTGACCCTCTGGCAGACCGACAGCCAGACCGCAGGCGTCGAGCCGGGTATGCGGATAGTCTGTGAACAGTTTGTCTAAAGCGGGTTTTCGAGCCTGGGCGATGGCATTGCCCTCATGCCGGCTGCTGAGACCGAATCCATCCAGGATCATCAGCATCGTCGGTCGTTTCGTTATGGTCATAAAGTCTCTCCTCCTTCGCACTTTTCCTGTTTTATCTTTTCATTATAGCAAAAAATCTGATATAATCAATAGAAGTGAATCTACTACAGAGCGGAAAAGGAGAGAGGAATTGCAGACAGTGAAGTGGACGCAACAGCAGCAGAGGGCGATAGACGAACGGGGAAAGAATATCCTGGTTGCTGCGGCTGCAGGGTCAGGAAAAACGGCGGTTCTGGTCGAGCGGATCAAAAAATTGATATTAGAAGAAAACGTTTCTCTTGACGAAATGCTGATCGTCACCTTTACCAATGCTGCGGCCGCGGAGATGAAGGAAAAGATCAGGCAGGCGCTGTACCGGGAGATTGAACGGGATCCGCAGCACAGTGCCGGGATGCGAAGGCAGCTTGAGCTTTTGCACAGAGCGAATATCAGCACGTTCCATGCTTTTGCGCTGGAGGCCATTCGCAGATTTTTCTATACTGCCGGGATCGAACCGGGGTTTTCCATCTGTGACGAGGCGCAGCGAACCATCCTCAAGGAGGAAGCAATGGATACGCTTCTTGAGCAGTGGTTCGCCAGGGATGAGGAAGAGTTTCATGAATTTCTCAACTGGTATAGCGGCGACCGGAATCAAAATCGGATCAGGGAGATCCTGGATTCCGCCTATACGATGCTCCAGTCTCTGCCGTATCCGTGGAAATGGCTGGATGAGAAAATTTCTGCACTTTCCCGGACGCCGGAGGAATTTGCCGAAAGCAGTACCATGGCGTATATCTGGGACTTTATCCGGGAAGCCGCAGATCAGGCCAGAAGCAGCGAAAACAGAGCGGTAGAGGCGCTTAGAGACGCAGGTCTTGCCCGGCTGGCGGAGAAGATCACTGTCGAAGAGCTGAGCGTGTTCGACAGGCTGTGCGAAGCGGCAGAACGGGGAGATCTGGAAGAAACGGGCAGGCTTGTCACCGGCTTTTCGTCAGTCCGTCTCAGTGCAAAAAAAGAGGAGAAGGAAAACTATGAACCGGTCAAAGAGGCTGTGTCGGCCTGCAGAAAAAGGGCTTCCTCGGCGGTAAAGGATATCAGAGAACTGTTTTTTCAGCAGGATTTTCATGAGCAGATCGCAGAATTGCAGCAGACTGCGCCGAAAGCGGAAACGCTGCGGAAACTGCTTTTGGATTTTGACCGCATATTCCGGGAAGCAAAGGCAGAGAAAAAGCTGCTTGATTTTCAGGATATAGAGCATTTCTGCCTGGAGGTGCTGGATCACGAGGATGCCGCTTCCTATTATCGAAATAAATTCACTTACATTTTTATTGATGAATACCAGGATACAAATATTCTGCAGGAAGAGATCATTTCCCGCATTAAGAGAGAAAATAACCTGTTTATGGTCGGAGACGTCAAGCAGAGCATCTATAAGTTCAGGCTGGCGGAGCCGGAGCTGTTTCGGGACAGGTACCGGACGTACAGCCGGGATGGGGTGCAGTCGGTAAAGATCGATCTTAACCGCAATTTCCGCAGCAAACCAGGCTTGCTGGACGAGATCAATCACATTTTCCGCGGTCTGATGGAAGACTATGATGAAGACGCCATGCTGTATCCCGGTACATCCTATGACGGATCGTACAATTATCCGCCGAAGCTTCGGGTAGTGGATGTTTCCGGCATCGGCGAAGCAGATGAAGAGTTAGCCGCGCTGAAAAACACAGAAATCGAAGCGCTGGAAGCGGCAGAACTGATCGGGGAGCTCATCGGGACGCCTTACTATGATTCCAAAGCCGGAGCGGAGCGGAGGCTTCGCCCGCGGGACATTGTGATCCTGATGCGCGGCGTGAAAAATTATGCCGATACATTTTACCGTATTCTGAAAGGAAAAGGCATCGAAAGCTTTGTTGATGACAGTGACGGCTATTTTGACACGATAGAAATCAATGTATTTATGAATCTTCTGTCGGTGATCGACAACCGGATGCAGGATGTGCCGCTGATCAGCGTGCTGCATTCAGAAATCTTTCGCTTTTCTGCTGCAGAGCTGGGAGAGATCCGCAATGCACACAGAGAAGGCGCGTTCTGGGAGGCGTTTTCCGCTTTTGCCGCTTGTGCCGAGACGGAGCCGAAAACAGAGAGCAGCACTCTTTCACAGAAGTGCAGGAAAGCGGCGGAATCGATCAGACAATGGAAAGCGGCATCTGTCAGTCTGCCGCTCCCGCGGTTCATCTGGAAACTGCTTTTGGCAACGGGTTATTATATAGAGGCGGGAGCCATGCCCGGTGGCAGTCAGCGCCAGGCCAATCTGCGCGCCCTGATCGATAAAGCGGAAAGCTTTGCTGCACGGGGGGAGCCTTCGCTTTATGGCTTTGTCCGTTATATTGAAACGGTGAAACAGCGAAAAGTACAGGTCGGGCAGGTCAGACTGGTGGGCGAAAACGACGATCTGGTCAGGATCATGACGATCCACAAGAGCAAGGGTCTGGAATTTCCGGCGGTAATCGTTGCTGGTATGGGAAGGAGACTGAACTATACCCGGATCGGCAAAGGAATCATCCAGCACAAGGATATCGGTATCGGCATGACGCTGGTCAGCTATGAGGAACACTGGTACAGACAGACGATTCTGCAGAGGCTGATCCAGAAACAGATACACAGAGAAGAGGTACAGGAAGAAATCCGTATTCTTTATGTCGCTCTGACCAGAGCAAAGGATATCCTCTATCTGACCGGAACGGTAAAGGATGGAGAAAAGCTTGCGGAAAACCGCAGAATCGGGATAGGGGGCGAAACTTCCTATCTGGATATGCTGGGAGGAATACGGGATTTTCACCTGGTCGATCCCGTCAGCCTGCAGCCGCCGGGCACACAGGAAAGCAGCCTGCGCGGCAGCGGCTTTCGGGAAAACGTCTATGCCGGTGAGCCGGAGGAAGAGGAACGGCAGGAGATCTTCAGGAGATTGGATTTTGTTTATCCCTATGAAAAAGACAGAATGCGGAAGTCCAAATATTCGGTTACAGAACTCAATCAGCTGCAAAGCCGCGCT
>CALXJA010000156.1 GCA_944388465.1 uncultured Emergencia sp. | reverse complement strand
ATCAGATGCCGGTCGTTTCCTCCACCTACTGGAATATGGTGCATGGCAATTCGCCGGAGGAAGTACGGCAGGATCTGGAAGGACTGCAGACCATGCGCAATCTTGCGGCGAATATGGCCTGGCTGCTCAGATGTATCGAAGCCGGAAGAGAGAAGGGGATTCAGACGCCGGAAAATCCGAAGATCTCCACTAATTTTATCCGTTAAGGCCGGAAAAGAGAGAAAATCGGCAAAAAATTTGACATCATTGCGAAGATGTGCTAATATATTATTTGTAAATCTTGGACTTGACAAAGGAAGAGTGGGCAAAACCCACTCTTTCCGTTTTGTTACGGGATATCCGGCCTGCCATGCAAAACCGGTATGCAAAAGCGAAGCTACGGGCTGTTTTCGCAGCGGATACAGCTGCGGGGGAGGCATTCGGGTTCCCTGAATCGGAGAAAGGAAACAAATGGCAAAGAAAAGGATCAAAGAACTGATCGAAGAGATCTCAGCCGGTTTTCTGGCGGAGAACGGACTGGAACTGTACAATGTAGAATTTGTTAAGGAGGCAAAGGACTGGTTTCTCCGTGTTTATATAGATAAGCGTGAAGAAGCTGAGGATTATGTCAGTACGGAGGACTGCGAAAAGGTCAGCCGCTTTCTCAGCGATGAACTGGATCGGATGGATCCCATCGAGCAGAACTATTATCTGGAGGTTTCTTCACCGGGAATGGATCGGCAGCTGCTGACACCGGAGCACTACCGCCGCTTTACCGGAAAACAGGTGGTGGTGAAGCTCTACAGCGGCATTGAGGGACGGAAGGTCTATGAAGGCGTCCTGCAGGGACTCAGAGACGGAAACGTCGTAATCAAAGACGATAAAGATAAAGAATGGATGTTCCCGCTGGATCAGGTTGCGAAGACAAACCTGGCAGTGGTTTTCTAAGGAGGGTAAAAGACAAATGAACAGAGAATTTATCGAGGCTATAGACGAACTGGAGAAAGAAAAACACATTTCAAAAGATATCCTGATCGAAGCCATCGAGTCGGCGCTGGTTTCCGCTTACAAGAAGAATTACGGCACGGCGCAGAATGTACGGGTGGACATCGACAGGGAAACCGGCGATATCGCCGTATTGATGAAAAAGGATATTGTAGAAGAAGTTTATGATGATATGATCGAGATGTCTCTGGAGGAAGCGCACGAGATCGATCCGCGCTATGAGATCGGCGACGCCATTGAATTTCAGGTAACGCCAAGAGATTTTGGACGGATCGCCGCCCAGACGGCGAAGCAGGTCGTGGTGCAGAGGATCCGCGAGGCGGAACGGGGCATGATCTTTGACGATTTCATCACCAAGCAGGGCGAGATCGTTACCGGCATCGTACAGAGAAAAAGCGGAGAGACGCTGTTTGTCAATATGGGAAAGGCAGAGGGCATCCTGCCGGCCAATGAACAGGTGCCGGGCGAGCATTTTGAGGTCAACGAGCGCCTGAAGGTCTACATCATGGATGTGAAGAAGACCACCAAGGGACCGCAGGTTTTTCTTTCCCGTTCTCATCCGGGACTGGTAAAGCGCCTCTTTGAATTAGAGGTGCCGGAGATCCAGGATGGCACGGTGGAGATCCGCGGTATTGCCAGAGAGGCGGGATCGAGAACCAAGCTTGCCGTTTACAGCCATGATGAAAACGTCGACCCGGTGGGCGCATGTGTAGGTACCAGGGGAAGCCGCGTACAGGCTATTGTTGACGAACTGGACGGAGAGAAGATCGATATCATCGCCTGGAGCGAGGATCCGGAGGAACTGATCAGCAATGTTCTCAGCCCGGCCAAGGTAGAGCGGGTTCTCGTCGATGACGAGGAGAAGAGCGCTACGGTCATCGTACCGGATTATCAGCTTTCGCTGGCAATCGGCAAGGAAGGCCAGAACGTCAGACTGGCAGCCAGAGTCAGCGGCTGGAAGATTGATATCAAGAGCCATACGCAGTACTTCGGCAGCGACGGGGAGATCATTGAAGCCGGTGAAGACGAAAGCGCCGAAGGAGAAGAGGTTTTCGAAGTTGAAGAAGAATAAAATACCGATGAGAAGATGTATCGGATGCATGGAGTCGAAGCCGAAGCAGGAGATGATCCGCATCGCCTGCTACGAAGGCGCGCTGACCCTGGATACCACCGGGAGAGCCAAGGGCAGAGGCGTGTACCTGTGCAGAAACAGCGAATGTATGGAAAAGGCAAAAAAGAAAAAAGCGATACAGAGAAACTTCGGCACGGCAGTTTCCCAAAGTGAAATCGAACGTATCTGGGAGGAGCTCAGCGGTGAATAGAGAAAAAGTGTTCAGTTATCTGGGCTTTGCCGCCAGATCGAGAAATCTGGTGACCGGATACAACACCTGCGTGCTGATGATGGAAAAAAAGCGAATAAAGCTTCTGATCCTGACAGAGGATCTGGCTGATAATACGATGAAAAAAATGCTGCAGCAATGCAGCAGGAGCAATGTGGAATACAGGATTTTCGGGAACAGAGAGCAGCTTTCTCATATTACGGGGAAGAGCGATAAAGGCATTTTCGGGATCACCGACAGGCATTTCGCGGAAATCATCTGTAAGGAGATTGACCGTATTCAATCAGAAAGGGAGGTGTTCTGATGACGAAGAAAGTACATGAATTGGCAAAAGAACTGAATATATCAAGCAAGGAATTGCAGGATAGAGCACGTCAGCTGGGTATCAATGTATCTAGTCATATGAGCGTACTGTCTGATACAGATATTGAACGCATTAAAGCGAACAGGAAGGAAACCAAAATTATTAAGGCGGAACCGAGAAAAAAGGAGCATCAGGAGCAGGAGAATCCGAGAGTCACGGTAAAGGCAGCCGTCAGACCGGGACTGCAGAACAGACCGAAACCGCCGGTGGGGAAACCCATCGTGGATACGGAATATCTTGCCAATAAGCACAAGCCGCCTGTAGGAAAGCCTATTGTCAATAAAGCAGAGCTTGACAGCCGCAGCAGATCCGCAGCGGAGAGCCAGACTGCAGAAAAGGCTGTGCAAAAGCAGGAGCAGCCGGCGGTAAAACCGGAGACGGAAAAGCCGGCAGCCAGGGAAGCGGAGCAGAAAGCCGAAAGACCGGCGGCGAAACAGCCGGAGAAAAAAAAGGAGGAAAGACCGGTTTCCGGACAGACGGAAAAACGAAACGATCGTCCGCAGAGACAGCCGCAGGAAAGAACGGCGGCAAGATCCGGCGAAAGACACGAGCGCAGTGATCAGAAAAAAGACCGCGGCGCAGGACGTCCGGAGCGGACGGACAGAAGAAATGCCTCCAACGATAAGAAGCCGCAGGGCGGACGCAAAACGGAGCATCGAAACGATCGTAATGAACATGCTTCGGATCGCGGCGACCGTCGGCGCAATGACCGCAATGACCGTAATGACCGCAGCGGCAGCCAGAGACGGGAAAAACCGGCACAGCTGGACAAAATGGAGACAAAACCGTCAAGACGCGACGACAGTAAGAAAAAACACGATAAAGAAAAGAACAAGTTCGAAAAGCTTGAGCGTAGATCGCTGGAAAAGCAGACACGCAAAAAACACAGCAAGCCGAAGACGGCCGTGGAGCCGGCTGTGGAAGAAGAAGCGCTGCCGGAAGGCACCATTGTCATCAATGTGCCGATCACGGTAGCCGGATTCTGCGAGCAGACAGAGGTATCGACTTCCAAGGTGATCATGACGCTGATGCGTCTGGGCATCATGGCCAATATCAACCAGAATATTGATGAAGATACCGTGATGATCCTGGCAGAGGAACTGGGTATCCAGGTAGCTATCGGCAATGTGGAAGAAGAAGCGCCGGAAGAAGGTCTGGAGCTGTTCGAAGACGAAGAGAAGGATTTACGTCCGAGACCGCCGATCATTACGGTCATGGGTCACGTCGACCACGGAAAGACTTCCCTTCTGGATGCGATCCGCAAGACCAATGTGACGGCTTCCGAATCCGGCGGTATTACCCAGCATATCGGTGCTTCCGAGGTCAAGATCAACGGACAGAAGATCGTATTCCTGGATACGCCGGGACACGAAGCTTTTACCGCTATGCGTGCCAGAGGCGCACACGTAACGGATATCGCGGTTCTGGTTGTTGCGGCAGACGACAGCGTAAAGCCGCAGACCGTAGAATCGATCAGCCATGCCAAAGCTGCAGGAGTGCCGATCATTGTAGCCATCAACAAGATCGATAAGCCGGGAGCCAATCCGGATAAAGTCAAGCAGGATCTGACGGAACACGGTATTCTGGTCGAAGACTGGGGCGGTGACGTCATCAGCGTGCCGGTTTCGGCAAAGACCGGAGAAGGCATCGTTAATTTGCTGGAAATGATTCTGCTGCAGGCGGAGATGATGGAGCTCAGAGCCAATCCGAACCGTCTGGCCATGGGTTCGGTCATCGAAGCACGGCTGGATAAGGCAAAAGGACCGGTAGCCACATTGCTGGTCACCAACGGAACGCTGCAGAGCGGACAGAGCGTCGTAGCGGGAACCTGCTCCGGCAGGATCAGGCTGATGACGGATTTCAAAGGCCGTACCATTAAAAAGGCAGGACCGGCTACGGCCGTAGAGATTTTGGGTCTGACCGATGTGCCGCAGGCCGGAGACGAGTTCAACGCCGTTAAAGAAGATAAGATAGCCAGAGAGATTGCAGAACACAGAAAAGAGAAGCTCAGAGAAGAAGTTCTGGCCAGAAATGCCAGCACGACACTGGAACAGCTGTTCAGCCAGATCAAGGAAGGCGAGGTCAAGGAGCTGAACCTGATCATCAAGGGCGACGTGCAGGGATCTGTAGGCGCGATGGTTTCTTCTCTGGAAAAACTCAACAACGAGAATGTCCGTGTCAACATCATTCATACCGGCGTGGGTACGGTAACGGAATCCGACGTGATGCTGGCCGGAACCTCCGGATCGATTATCATCGGCTTTAATGTAAGACCGAGCACGGCAGTACAGAATATGGCTGACAGAGAAAATATCCAGATCCGTACCTACCGCGTCATTTACGATGTTCTTGACGATGTGGAAAATGCCATGAAGGGTATGCTGGATCCGGAATTCAAAGAAGAGATTCTGGGCAAGGTGGAGATCCGGAACACATTCAAGGTACCTGGTGTCGGTATCGTTGGCGGCGCTTATGTCCAGGAGGGCAAGGTCGTGCGCAATGCAGAGGTGCGTCTTGTCCGTGACGGCATTGTGATCCACGAAGGCAAAATCTCATCACTGAAGCGATTCAAAGATGATGCCAAAGAAGTGGCGCAGGGTTACGAATGCGGTATTGGCATAGAAGCATATAACGATATTAAAGAAGGCGACATTATCGAGTGCTTCCACATGGTGGAAATCGAGAGAAAGTAAAAAGGATGCAAGAGGGATAATGGAGCGGCAGCCAAAAAGCGAGGATAGTCTATGATATTCTATTTTTCAGCGACGGGAAATTCAAAATACGCAGCGCAGAAGCTGCAGGGTTCTTTTGGCGGAGAAATGATCAACGTGGCAGAAGCGATGAAACGGCAGCAGTTTTCCTACTGTGCGCAGCAGGGCGAAAATATTTTTTTCGTCCTGCCCGTTTACTTCTGGAATCTGCCGGAGATCGCCGCAGAATTTCTGCGCCGTGTGGATTTTACAGGAGAAAAGAGCAGTGTCTTTGCATTGCTGACCTGCGGGGGCTCTGCAGGGGGAGCGGATCGGGTATTCCGCAAGGCGATGTCAGGAAAGAACTGTCTGGTAAAAGCGGTATATTCTATTGTTATGCCGGATAACTGCGT
>CALXJA010000155.1 GCA_944388465.1 uncultured Emergencia sp. | reverse complement strand
TGATGATGGTGGTCTTTCCGGTTCCCGGCCCTCCGGTAATGACCGACATGCCGTAGGCCAGAGAGCTTTTTACCGCCTCTGCCTGCTGCTCTGACAACGTGATTCCTGTCGCGCTTTCTGTCCTGCGTATCATGCTGTCTGCGTCCACCGTCAGCGCCTTCAGCTCCGCATTGCAGATGGCGGCGATATTGCGGCAGACCTTCTGTTCTGCATAAAAAAAAGTATAGAGATAGACGACGGCCTGTCCTTTCAGGTTATCCACCTGCAGATCGCCGGCAAATGCCATCTCCACCAGATTTTCATAGACGGTCTCTCTGGTCAGATCTAAAAGCTGCGCGACCTTCTCGCAGAGAACATCCTTGGGAACGTAGGTGCTTCCTTCTCCGGCATAAACATTCAGGGCATATTTTATCCCGCTCTTCACCCGGAACGGCGACTCCTTTTCTATTCCCATTTTTTCGGCAATTTCATCGGCTTTGCGGAATCCGATGCCGTAGACCTCATCCACCAGCCGGTAAGGATTCTCCCGGATCAGCGCCGTCGCTTCTTTCCCATAGGCCTTATACAGCTTCAGCGCATAGTCTGCAGAAACGCCATAGCGCTGAAAAAACATGGAAACGTCGGCAAATTCACGGTGAGCGGCAAACGCTCCGCCGATAGCCTCCGCCTTTTTCTCTCCGATGCCGCTTATACAGGTCAGTTTCTGCGGCTCTCTCTCCATGACGGCAAGGGTCTCATCGCCAAAATGTTCTACGATCGCCTTCGCCATCTTTGCGCCAATCCCTTTTATGGCGCCGGAGGCCAGAAAGGCTTCAATATCCGCTCTTTCCGTCGGAAGGATCTCTTCAAAAGCGGTAAAGGCAAACTGCTCGCCATAGGTAGGATGCACCCGGAAAGCGCCCTGCAGCTTATAGCAGGAACCCTTCATGCAGGAAGGGAGACTCCCCACTATGGTAAAATACTCGTCCTCCGTCTCCATGACGGCAATGGTATATCCGTTCTCCTCATTATGAAAAATGATATCGGTAATGGTTCCCTGTTTTTCTTCTGTCATCTTATCCATCTGACGTTGCGGGTTTTTGCCGCCAGCTTGTTTCGTGAATACTTTTTCGCTGTCTTCAGCAGCAGGTCGCGCTGATTATTCTTCGGATTTTTATGAACGACGGCTACCACCTGATTCAGCAGTTCTTCGGCTTTTTCTGCCGTGTCCGCAATGCCCGCTTCCATGATATCGTTAGCGTCGATGACCAGATCTTCCACAAAGACCGGTTCTTTATTGGTCTGGATCTGCTTCATCAGAAAGTTTCGCGATTCGATCTTCAAAGACGGCTGATCGTAAACGACGCGCATGGCCTTGGACAGATTGTGCAGGTAGTTATAGCGTTCCATCCCGTGCTCAAAGAGATACTTTTTAAACGCTCTCCCGTCATGAAGAAAAGAGATGTTGACAATTTCATTGACCCCATCCTCCAGATGCTGTCTGGTCACAGGGTCAAAGTCCATCCGGTGTATGGCCGCCAGAGCCTTCCTCGGCGAAAGGGTCGTGAATAAAAGACCCAGTCTTCTGACTTTTACCTTCTTTGTTTTATCGATATTTTCGCAGACCGTTTGAAAAGCCTGCATGTCGTTGTGATTCATCTTTCGGGATATCTCTTCGCCGAAAACCACGGCCATCAGGCCGCTTTCCGCCATCAGGGAAAGTGCCTTTCCGGCATGCTCAGAAACCAGGATCTGTTCCAGCTCCTCTCTGACCGGCACAATGCTGCCCTCCAGCAAAAGCCTCCAGTTAGCCAGAATCGCATCAAATACGCTTTGATGCAAATCAAAACCGGTCTCTGCCGCAAGACGCACAGCCCTCATCATGCGGATCGGCTCTTCCTTGAACATCTCGTCCGCACCGGATACTGTCCTTACCAGCTTCGCGCGGATATCCTCACGGCCGCCGCAGGGATCGGCAAAGGTTCGCTCCGGATTATCCGCTATGGCGTTCAGGGTAAACTCTTTCTCTTTCAGGAAATCCTCCAGATCCCCTTCGAAATGGTGAATGTCCAGAATCACGCCGGTCTCTGCCGCTTCATCACTGCCCTGATCATGGCTGAGATCCAGTCTTATGGTCTGCCCGTCTTCACCGACCGGCTCGCCCTCCGGAAAAAGTCTGCGGATATCCGCCGTCTGCGCCCGGGTAACCAGATCCCAGTCCAGACATTCTATGCCCTGCAGCGAGTCCCTGACACATTCTCCTGCAGCGTAAGTTTCAAATCCTGCTTTTTCCAGCTTTTTCAGTATATGATGAACATCTCTGTCAAACTTGATCAATGGTAAATCCTCCGTCTCTATTCTTCCGCCGGCTTATACAGTCTGCGATTATCCAGGATCCAGATGCGGTCAGTAAAGCTTCCCGGTTCCGTTCCCCGCAAAGCCTCTTCCATATCAAACATCCGGGCATCCAGGATGTCCAGATAATGCAGCACCTCCGCTTCCGGAAAAAGCGGCTTTTTCGGGCTGCCGAATTCCGGCTCGTAATGATGGGACAAGATCATATGCTCCAGCATGATGGCCTTTTCCCGCGGCGTATTCAATTCTGCCGCCAGCCGGTCAATGTATTTCACACCCTGTACGATATGACCCAGCATCTGCCCCTCGAAGGAATATCCCGGAGATACCCCGTAACGGTTAGATTCGATCTCGTTGATCTTTTCGATATCGTGAAGGATGACCCCTGCCGCTACCAGATCCCGGTCGAGGATCGGATAGACCTCACATACACGGACAGCCGTCATCAGCATACGTTTCGTATGATAGAGGAGACCTGCGTATTCTGCGTGGTGATTTTTTGATGCTGCCGGATAATAAAACAGCTTTTTCCGATTGTCCGTAAGTACCTTCAGACAGATCGCCCGCAGATCCTCATCGGCCATCTCCTCGGCAGTACGAAAAATAAACCGGTACATATCCTCCGGCTTTTCCGGCGCCGCCTTAATAAAATCAGAAAAATCCAACCCGTCCTCCTCGTTGCTGAGCCGGATCCTGCCGATCCTGAGCTGGGTCTGACTCTGCCACTGGGTGACCTGCGCCCTTACCTTGACGATATCGCCTTCTTTGATCTGGCTGAGCAGTTCCGCCTCGCCTTCGGCAATATCCCACTTCTTGGAGTTGACCTCGCCTGTCTTATCCCCGAGCAAAACGTCAAAATACTGCTTTTTATTGGAGCCGACCTTGATCCCTGCTCCCTTGACCATGAAAAAATCTGTAATCTCCGTATCGATCCGGTTCTTCAGATCTTCTGCATAATACTGTTTCATTTCTTCCTCTCCATAAATGTTCTGTCTTCAGCCCGGCAGGAAAAGCCCCGGCCGAAGAAAAAACCTGCGTATTCTTCCGCACAGTCTGTATGCTCAGCCGTTTCCGGCTTTATTCGATTCCTATACTTCTCCATGATACCACAATCCCCATAACTTGAAAAGAAACATTTTGCCCGCGCTCTCAGACCGATGTTCTCCGCCTTCCGGACAGGCGCACGATATTCAGCCCGATGAAAAAAAGCCGCTGCGAAGATGAACTTCCGTTCATCATTACGCAACAGCCTGTTTTAACGGCATATCTGCCGCTTCTGTTTCTACTCCGCTCTCTGGGACCCCCCCTCAGCCGATTTCAGCGCCACGCTGGCCTTGAACAGATCGCCGTCGATGTCGATGCGGAAAACGCCATCCATCAGTTTCGTCAGGTCTCTGGCTATGGAAAGCCCCAATCCGCTTCCTTCTGTATTTCTGGATTCATCTCCTCTTGTGAACCGTTCCATCAGTTCCTCCGCACTGATATTCAGCCTGTCTCTGGACATGTTTTTAATTTCCAGAACCACCATACCGTCTCTGTCCAGAATATCCATATAGACTCTGCTGCCGGCCAGGGCGTATTTGCAGGCATTAACCAGCAGATTCTCCATTATTCTCCAGAGCAGCTGACCGTCGGCCATGACGAAGGCGCTTTCCGCCTTGTTGGTGAAGATCACCTCCAGACCGCTGGCCGAAAGCCGTTCTTCCAGCTCTGCCAGCGCCTGATTGGCGATGGAAGTCATCTCGATCCGCTCCATCTCTACCGGAATCGCACCGCTGGAAGCCTTAGCCGCTTCAAAAAGATCTTCCGTCAGTTTCTGCAGCCGTTTGGTCTTCTCATCCAGGATCTTCAGATATTCGCCGGCTCTCGGACTGTCCAGCCCCTCTGTCTTCAGCAGATCGATATACGAAACCATCGAGGTCAGCGGCGTCTTCAGATCATGGGACACATTGGAGATCAAATCCGTTTTCATCCTCTGGTTCTTCAATTCATTTTGAACCGCTATCCCCGCCGCCGCAGAGATCTCGTTGATATCTGCCGCCAGACGATCCAGCTCGCCATTATCCGTAACCGGTATCCGGTAATCCAGATCCCCATTTCGGATATGCCGGATCCCTTTTCGGATCTCCTGATATTTCCGCAGCCACTTCGGTACGAAGACAAAAATCAGGATCAGCACCGGTATGATACCGAACCAGGTAGCCGAAAGCAGACAGCCTGCCACCAGAACCACCAGAACTTTCCAGAAAATATCGTCGCTGGCCTTGGCCGCATCATAGAGGTAGCAGACCAGGCGTCCGATGATGGTATGCCGCCAGAAGGCTCCTGCTTTCAGCTTTCTGCAAAGGGAAAGCAGAATCACCAGGATAGATGCCAGCAGCAGCGCCGTGGCCGCCGCCGCAAAAAAGATCTCCAGCCATCGCGGCTTAAAGTCTGAAGGATAGAGACCGTACCAGTTCTGATATTCCGCAAACTGTTTTTCCGTCATCTGTCCAAGCAGATTTTCATACCAGACGCTGCCCGCCAGAATATCCACATGAATGACAACCATTCCTGCAAGTCCGACAAAGGCCAGAATCCCCAGCCCGATCTGCAGATCGGTGAAAAAGTGGTCAAACCAGTTCAACCTGATCCTTCCCTGTTCATCCCGTTCTCCCGTTTTCCACAGCGCGGCGGTCAGTCCTGCCAGAGCCGTGAAAAATGCGGCGATCTCAATTATCCACAGTTCGGAAATATTTGACCACATCGCTTCTGTACGCAGATTCATGATCGATTCCAGGTCGTAGCTGAGCACCAGCATACAGCCCACGACCATCACGACGCCTGCCGCCGCAGTAAAGAGAATGCTTCCGGTTATCACTGCAGCGCGTTTAAAGTTTCTCGATCTTGTATCCAATTCCCCACACCACCTTTAAGTATTTCGGATTCTTGGGATTGATCTCGATCTTCTCCCTGATCCGGCGAATGTGTACGGCCACTGTGTTTTCCGGATTATATGCCGGTTCGTTCCATACATTTTCGTAGATCTGCTCCATGGAAAAGACCTTGCCGGCATTTTCCGTCAGCAGCCGCAGGATGCCGAATTCGGTCGGCGTAACGGTCACATATTCGCCATCCACTTTCACCGTTTTTTCTTCATCGTCGATCTCAAGTCCCCCTGTTTTGTAAACCCCTGTTTTTTTCTCCATGCTCCCCAGATCCACATATCTTCTCAGCTGCGATCTGACGCGGGCAATCAGCTCCAAAGGATTGAACGGCTTTGTGATGTAATCGTCAGCGCCTACGTTCAGGCCTGTTATTTTATCGTAGTCCTCCGACTTCGCCGAAAGCATGATGATAGGAATATTCTTTTCTTCCCTGATCTTCATCGTTGCCTGTACACCGTCCATTTTCGGCATCATCACGTCCATTATGATCAGATGAATCTGCCGGTCTCTCACCGCGTTCAGCGCCTCTACCCCATCATAAGCCTTGAACACCGTATACCCCTCGTTGCGCAGATAGATCTCTACCGCGCCCGCTATCTCTTTGTCGTCGTCACAAACCAGAATATTCATCTGTTCTCTCTCCTTTCGCTCGCATATATAGGATAAGCGCCAATTCTTACGAACCGGCTCGGGTTTTTCTTACAAAATTCTTAAATCGTCCGGCGGCCGGCACAAAAAAGGACAGGGCGGAAGTGCAGCTGCAAACGTCCGCAGACAACAGACAAAAATCTGACGCCTGCAGACAGCCGCACGGCTCTGTCCAGGTTATTTCTGTTCGCTGCCGTGAAAAGTGGAAATCTGCCGCAAGGCAGAAGCCGCCCGTTTCGTCTGCTGCTGCCTTATCGACTGACGATGGCCTGCAAAACGGCATTGGCCACAGGACCTGCCACGCTGCTGCCATAACCGCCGTTTTCCACGCAGACAATAAAGGCGTACGGTGCGTCTTCATTTTTAATAAAGCCGGCAAACCAGGCGTTAGGCTGCTTTCCATACACCTCGGCCGTCCCTGACTTGGCGTAAATATCCAGGCCGGGGAAATTCCCTTCACCGTAAGTCGAAATGACATTGTTTTTCATCATATCCGTCAGCTTCTCCGCCGTTTCTTCCTCGATCAGCCTGTCGGTCTCCTGCACCGAAGACAGGGAAGTGTGCAGCAGCTTGGGAACGACGGAAATGCCGTCTCTGGCTATCGCACCCATATAGACCATCATAGAGCAGGGATTCAGCTGGTCGTTATACTGGCCGATTCCGGCCCAGGCCAGGTTCAGCGGTGCATCCTCCGGAAATGAAAACGCTCCTTTTGCATTTCTGATTCCGTCTATATCATAAGACGACGTTAATCCCAGCTTATCCACATATTCGCTCATCAGCGTCGATCCGACTCTCTGGGTCAGATCCGCGAAAGCGCAGTTGCAGGACTTAGCCAGCGCACTTTCAAAATCCACAGTTCCGTGAGCCGCTGTACAGGTCACCTTCTCTCCGTTAATATAGCTAACCCCTGTACAGGTATACGACCAGGAATCCAGACCCTGCACATGTTCGATCGCTGCCGCCGAGGTGACCAGCTTGAAGATCGAACCCGGAATCAGATTGGCAGACAGAAACTTATTGATGTACAAACCGGAAGTATCGTCGGGTGAAACCTCCGGCGGATCTGCCGGATCGAATCCCGGCGAACTGACCATGCAGATGATCTCTCCGGTTTCATAATTGTATACGCCCACCAGACCGTCACGGCCGGCAAGGGCTTCATAGGCGACCCTGTTGATCTCGGCATCAATGGTCAGCGTAATGTCGTTGCCGCGGCCAGTCAGGCTGTAGGTACCGGTCAGCAGGTTGTAGCCTACAAGCCGGCTCTTAAACGCGCTTTCCGCCGAAGTCGCGATATTCCCATCCATGTCCCCCACGGCATGAACGGTCGCTCTGCGAACGGTCTCATCATCGCTGTATTTCACCGTACCATCAGCATTTTCCGCCAGAAGCGTGCCGTTGACATCGTAGATTCTTCCGATGGACAGTCTGCCGTCGGTATAGATGCTCTGGTTGGCATAAAAGGTCGCCCACTGTGCTCCATCGCTGACGAAGCGCCAGATGAACACGCACAGACCGAAAAAAAGCACTGCCGCCAGAGTCATACAGATAATCGCTCTTTTTTCCAGCTTCTTCATGCCTCGTCACCTCCCTCTATCCGAAAGCCTTTTTCCGAAAGGCTGATCGCAATGCTGGCATTCTGCCGGGTATCTGCCGCCTTCAAAAAGGCCAGCAGTCCCCAGGAGGCGATCATGCTGGTGCCGCCGTTTGAGACAAAGGGAAACGTGACGCCGGTCAGCGGAAACAGATCCACAGAGCCGAACACGTTGAGTATCGTCTGAAACAGAAACATGGACATGGCCGAACATGCTGCGATCGTATAGAAAGTCGATCTGCCTGCCCAAATGGAACGAACGGCAAATATCGACAATGTGATAACGGAAAGCACAGCTAATACCGCGATGATCACTCCCCACTCTTCGATCAGCATGCCAAAAACCAGATCGGTATCCTCCGCACCGACACTGCTGAGCCAGCCTTTGC
>CALXJA010000154.1 GCA_944388465.1 uncultured Emergencia sp. | reverse complement strand
TAGTCATTGTTATCTCTTTATTCTTTATATTTTGCAGTTGTTTCCACCCGCTAATTGCTAATTTGAGGGTGGCTTGTTTGCTATACACTTTTTTGATGGTTTACCTCTGCTTCTTTGTTTCAAACTTCTAACCTCCCCTTCGGAAAATTATACCACTTCACAGAGAAGTGCGCTACAGGAAAGTCCGCCGGATGATCCGGTCAGGCAATTCGTCATGAGCGGCGCGATCTGCGCCAAAAATCTGAATATTTATGTAAGAATTTCTGTAATCTACTGCGTTTTGCAGGTAAGTGAGCCGGAGAGCGGATTGTATTTTTTGTGAAACAAGGCGAAAAGAGAGAAAGCGGTGGATTTCCAACGTTAATTAGACATTTTCACACTTCGTTTAATAAATATACATAGTAAAGCGTTAGATCGATGAAGTGATAAACGAAAAAATTATAGACAGAAACTGGAAGAAAAATCCCCTTATTAGATCGAAAAATGGCTAAAATTCAATATTTTTTCACAAAAAACGCTGGTCACGGAAAGGAAAAAAAGGTATAATAGCAGATACAGAAAAAAGATAGAGAAAATAAATATATATTCTCAAAAAAGAATTTATATTCAAAGATGGGAGAGATGAATATGGCAGTTGTTATCAATGGAAGAGACCTGACGGTGGAAGAAGTCATCCGCGTATGCCGCCAGGACGAAAAGGTCGAGATAGCGCCGGAGGCGCAAAAGGCCGTACAGAAGGCAAGAGATTATATTGAGAAAAAGCTGGAGGAGGGCGCGGTCATCTATGGTCTGACTACCGGTTTCGGCAAATTTTCCAACGTTTTAATTTCCAGGGAAGAAACCGCAGACCTGCAGAAGAACCTGATTATGAGCCACACCTGCACCATGGGCGAGCCTTATCCGCGTCAGTATGTCAGAGCGGCCATGCTGCTGCGCTGCAATGCCCTGTCCAGAGGAAATTCCGGTATTCGCCTGTCCACCATACAGACACTTGTCGATATGCTCAATGCCGGTATCCATCCTGTAATTCCAAGAAAGGGCTCCCTGGGCGCCTCCGGTGATCTGGCGCCTCTGTCTCACATTGCTCTCGGCCTGATTGGTATGGGAAAAGTTGAGTACAAAGGCGAGATCGTTGAGGCAAAGACCGCCATGGCAGAGGCAGGCATTGAGCCTGTAGTGCTGGCGGCAAAAGAAGGTCTTGCGCTGAACAACGGCACACAGATGATGACGGCAGTAGGCGTCAACGTGCTCTGGGATGCCATGCAGCTTCTGAAGGTGGCCGATATTGCTACCGCCATGACCGCGGAAGCGCTTCACGGCATCACGAAAGCTTATGATGCGAAAGTGCAGGAGCTTCGGGGACATGACGGACAGAAGATTTCGGCGGAAAATCTGCGTGTGCTTCTCGCCGGCAGCAAGAACGCCCTTCCGGTTCAGCCGACTAAGGTACAGGATCCATATTCTCTGCGCTGCATTCCGCAGATCCACGGTGCATCCAGAGACGCCATCAACTATGTATACGAAGCGGTTTCCCGGGAGATCAATGCGGTTACGGACAATCCACTGGTCTTCCCTGATGAAGACGAGGTGATCTCCGGAGGCAATTTCCATGGACAGCCGATGGCTCTGGCCTTTGACTTCATGAAAATGGCGATATCTGAGCTGGCCGATGTTTCCGAGCGCAGAGCCGAGAGACTGATCAATCCGGCGCTTTCGGAAGGTCTTCCGGGCTTCCTTACCAAACACGGCGGTGTCTGCTCCGGATTTATGATCGCGCAGTACGCGGCAGCTTCTATGGTATCAGAAAACAAGGTCTACGATCATCCGGCCTGTGTGGATTCTATCCCGTCATCAGGAAATCAGGAGGATCATGTATCTATGGGTACGACTTCCGCCAGAACAGCGGCTATGGTTCTGGACAATGCACAGAAAGTCATCGGTATCGAGCTGGCCGCAGCGGCTCAGGGAATCTGGCTGAGGGAAGAGATCGGCGAGAGCAAGACCGAAAATCTGGCGCCGGCCACCAAAGCCGCGTATGACTTTATTCGTACCCTTTCCGCTCCGGTAGAAACCGATATCATCATGCACGATGAACTGGTCAAATTCGATCAGATGGTAAAAGACGGAAGCCTGCTGGCTGCCGTAGAAAAAGTAACGCCGCTGAAATAGCTGCCGAAGATCTTCGGGATGACATGGCTGATGCTGACAGAACGGCGGAAAATCCGATTTTCGTCAACATGGCGGCAAGAGCCGGATTCAGCAAGATAAAAAGGAGGATATATATATGTTAGATAATCAGACAATTTCTAAAGCGATGACGATCAAACTGCGAAATGAATATCCGGATTACCCGGAATTTCAGGAAGGAATCCGCAGAGCACCGGACAGAGGATTCCGTCTGACCAGGGAACAGACGAAGATCGCGCTGAAAAACGCGCTGCGTTATGTGCCGGAAGAGCTGCACGAAAAGCTGGCTCCTGAATTTATGGAGGAGCTGACCACCAGAGGAAGGATCTACGCTTACCGTTACAGACCGGAAGGACGCATCTACGGAAAACCGATCAATGAATATAAGGGAAAATGTTTGGCAGGAAAAGCCTTCCAGGTCATGATCGAAAACAATCTGGACTTTGAGGTGGCGCTGTATCCTTATGAGCTGGTCACCTATGGCGAAACCGGTCAGGTCTGCCAGAACTGGCTTCAATACAGACTGATCAAAAAATATCTGGAGGAGATGACCGAGGAGCAGACTTTAGTCGTCGAGTCCGGTCATCCGCTGGGACTCTTCCCGTCTAAGCCGGAGGCGCCGAGAGTCATTATCACCAATGCCATTATGGTAGGGGAATATGATAATCTGAACGACTGGGAGATCGCAGAAGAGATGGGTGTAGCCAACTACGGACAGATGACCGCAGGCGGCTGGATGTATATTGGGCCGCAGGGAATCGTTCACGGTACCTTCAACACCATCCTTAACGCCGGAAGAAAATACCTGGGCGTTCCGGAGCAGGGCGATCTTGCCGGACATACTTTTGTTTCCTCCGGACTCGGCGGAATGAGCGGCGCACAGCCGAAGGCGGCAAATATCGCCAACGCGGTAGGTATTTTTGCCGAGGTGGATTATTCCCGGATCAAGACCAGACACGATCAGGGATGGGTCAATGTGATCATGGATGATATCGACGAGATCTTCAAGGTCGCAGAGGAAAAGGTAAAAGCCAAAGAGAGCATCTCCATCGCTTATCACGGCAATATTGTCGATCTGCTGGAGGCGGCTGTAGCGAAAAACTTCCCTATCGATCTGTTGTCCGACCAGACTTCCTGCCACAATGTATATAATGGCGGTTACTGCCCGGCAGGACTCACCTTTGAAGAAAGAACCAAACTTCTCCACGAGGACAGAGAACTGTTCTGCAAAAAAGTGGATGAAACTCTCCACAGACATTACCAGGCGATCAAGGAACTGACCGGCCGCGGCACATACTTCTTTGATTACGGAAATTCCTTCATGAAAGCCATGTATGATGCGGGAATCAAAGAAATCTCCAAGAACGGCTACGATGATAAAGACGGATTTATCTGGCCTTCTTATGTAGAGGATATCATGGGACCGATCCTCTTTGACTACGGTTACGGCCCGTTCAGATGGGTCTGCCTGTCCGGAAAACCGGAAGATCTTGACGCTACGGATAAGGCGGCTATGGACTGCATCGATCCGGAGAGAAGAGCACAGGACAGAGATAACTGGGTATGGATCAGAGACGCCAAGAAGAATAAGCTGGTAGTCGGCACACAGGCGAGAATCCTTTATCAGGATGCAGAGGGCAGAACCAATATCGCGCTGGCTTTCAACAAGCTGGTCAGAGAGGGAAAATGCGGTCCGATCATGATGGGAAGAGACCACCACGACGTATCCGGAACGGACTCTCCATTCAGAGAAACCTCCAACATCAAGGACGGTTCCAACGTTATGGCCGATATGGCGGTACAGTGCTTTGCCGGAAATGCAGCCAGAGGCATGTCTCTGTGCGCTCTGCATAACGGCGGCGGTGTCGGCATCGGCAAGGCCATCAACGGCGGTTTCGGCCTTCTTCTCGACGGAAGCGAAAGAGTGGACGAGATCATCAAGTCGGCAATGATGTGGGATGTCATGGGCGGCGTAGCCAGAAGAAACTGGGCCAGAAATGAAAACGCCCTGTCTACGGCAGCCGAGTACAACCAGAACTATGCCGGAAAAGGACATATCACTCTGCCGTACCTGGCCGACGATGAGCTGGTCAGCGCAATGGTAGACAAATATTTGAAATAAGTGGATCTATACGAGAGAAGGGCGGCGGTCTTCCAGATGGTTTTCCGAACGGTTTTCCAGACGGTCTTCCGCGCCCGGAAAACTCTCGTCAGCGCATCTGAAAAAGAAAGGCAGGAACCGGTGATCTATACGCCGTTAACAAGAAAAGCCATGGAGATCGCATATAATGCGGATCTTGAACACAACGCAGACGAGACCCGAGTAGAAGGAAATCCTTCTGTCACCGAGGAACAGCGTTTGCGCCGGCGGGAAAAATATCGGAAAGCAAAAGAGATATTACTGGAAAGAAGGTGAGATTTTCCCTTGACTGCACTAGTAGTAAAAAATATAGGCACCCTGCAGACACCTGTCGGCAGCTTCAGCCATAAAGGCAAGGCGCAGGGCGAGAACCAGAAACGGAAAGATGCCGCCATACTGATCGAAAACGGGCTCATTCGCGAAATTGCGGATGGCGGAAAGCTGCCTCAGGGTGCGGAAAACGCCGACCGGGTCATCGACGCCGGCGGCAGACTGGTGACCCCCGGCCTTGTGGACGGACATACCCATATGGTATTCGGCGGATACCGGCAGCACGAGATCCCCATGAAACTGAAAGGCG
>CALXJA010000153.1 GCA_944388465.1 uncultured Emergencia sp. | reverse complement strand
GGCTTTCCTCAACGCGCTGAAAAAGCATTAGCCCGGAAAGCGCCGCAGAAGACAGCATCTGCGGACACTTTACCGCAATAGCAGCAAAAGAATCAAGAGACTGACCCGTTAACGATGGTTTCGTCGGTGCGTCAGTCTCTTTTTTGTGCGCCAAAAATTTGTCGTCACGATTCAGCAACGGTGTATTGACAAAAAAGTTAATTGAGATAAACAATTTTACAACCTTAGCATCAAGACCTATACTGATAGAGGTTATTTTTATGTTTATATATTTTCGCAGGCAAGGGCGGGACAGCCGGTATCCGGTATCCTGCAGCCCTATGCCACAGCACAAATCCGCAACCAAAAGGAGAACCATCATCATGCCCGATAAACTTATCCTTCCCCAGAGCTGCGGTCTGCTTTCGTTTCCCACACCACTGTGCCGTATGGATGGCGTCAGCTCTGATCTGGGCTGCGAGGTTTTCGTCAAGCGTGACGACCTGACCGGCATCGGTTTTGGCGGAAACAAACTGCGCAAGCTGGACTATCTCATCGCTGACGCCAGACAGAAGAATTGCCGTATGCTGGTGACCAGCGGTTCGCTGCAGACCAACCACGGCATGCTGACCGCCATCTGCGCGGCGAAAACCGGTCTGCACTGTGTACTGTTCCTGCTTGTTGAAGAACCGGACTGCAAAAAAACACTCAGCGGAAATCTCCTGCTGGATGATTATATCGGCTGTGACATCGAGTTTGTCGACGTTTCGGACATCATGGCATCCGAAAAGACGGTAGAAGAAAAAGACCGTCTGTGCGACCGGCGGTTGCAGCAGAAGAAAAGCGAGCGTCTGCCGTTTTACCTGCAGAAATATAGTATTACGCCCGACGCCGTCTATGAAATTTCTTCTGCCGGCAGTACTCCTGCCGGCGTTATGGGTTACGTCCGCTGTATGCAGGAGATCCATACGCAGACAGAAAAGCCCTTTGACTATATTTTCTGCGGGAACGGTTCCGGCGGCACCTTTGCCGGACTTTGGCTGGGCAGCCGGATCTTTCAGCCGAAAAGCCGGATCTTCGGTGTAAACATCGAAGACATGAATCCGCAGAAGCCCCGCTTTATCGCCGATCTGATCAACACGGCTGCCGCCCGCCTTGCGCTTTCTATCCGTGCGGAAGCAGAGGAACTGCATTTCCTGGCAGACAGCGTCAACGCCGGCTATGCCCTTCCTGACAAGGAGACCATGGGCGTCATCGAATATATCGCAAAACGAGAGGGTTTCTTTCTTGATCCGGTCTATTCTGCCAAGGTATTCAACAGCGCGCTGAAATTCATCCGCAGAAACCGGCCGGCTCCGGAAACCCGTGTGATGATCCTCCACTCCGGAGGTCTGCCGGGACTGTTTAACGACAATATGACCGCATACAGAAACCAGGACTCAAGCTTACTGGACAGGTGGAATCATGATACAGATCAATGAAATTTACAAATCCTTCAAGGATCTCGAGGTATTGAAGGGCATAAGCTTTGACGTGCACGAAGGGGAGATCGTAACGGTCATCGGCCCCTCCGGCTCGGGAAAATCCACGCTTCTCCGATGTATCAATCATCTGGAGGAACCACAGTCGGGAAGCATCTGCTTCGACGGCGAGGAATTTCGGTACGGCAGCATGGACAAAAAGGAGATCTGGCGCCTGCGGCAAAAGAGCTCCATGGTTTTCCAGAATTACAATCTCTTTCAGCACAGAACCGTTCTGGAAAACATTACTGATCCCCTTATTCATGTGCAGGGCATGGATAAACAGGAAGCCGAGCAAACAGCCTTGGCGCTGCTGGAAAAGGTCGGCCTTTCAGAAAAAGCGCCGTCTTATCCCCGTAAGCTTTCCGGCGGCCAGCAGCAGCGGGTGGGGATCGCCCGGGCTATGGCGGTAAAGCCGAAGGTTATCCTTTTTGACGAGCCGACTTCCTCCCTGGATCCGGAACTGGTAAAAGAGGTTCTTTATGTGATCAAGGAACTGGCGGATCACAAGCAGACGATGATCATCGTCACCCATGAAATGCACTTTGCCAGACTGATCTCGGACAAAGTTCTCTTTCTTGACGACGGAAAAATCGCCGAGCAGGGATCAGCCGAAGAAATTTTCGACCATCCGCAGAGCGCACGGCTGAAAAGCTTTTTAGAGGTTATCAATTTAGATAAATTTTAATACATAGAAGGAGACGTACAAATGAAGAAAAAACTATTGATCCTGTTTCTGGCCTTCTGCACGGCCTTTTCACTGGCTGCCTGCGGAGGAGAGGAAAAAGAATCCGCACCGGAAGAAAATGCGGAAACAAAAGCAGATCTGACTGCCGGCACGGAAGCAACCATGTTCCCCTGGACCTATACAGAGGATGACAAGATCGTCGGTTTCGAGGCTGACATCGTTGCGGAAATCAGCGAGCGCACCGGCCACAAAATCACCCTGGAAGCCATCGAATGGAGCGGCCTTTTCGGCAGTCTGGATGCCGGACGTATTGACACGGTAGCCAATATCGTCACCATCAACGATGAACGTAAAGAGAAATATCTCTTTACCGAACCATATGTATACAACGCTATGGTTCTGGCCACAAAGAGCGACTCCGACATTCAGTCCATGGACGATATCGACGGTAAAACCATCGTCGTCGAGGCCGGTTCCTCTGACGAGCAGGTCGTCGACCAGCTGGAAAAAGAACTGGGCATCAAAATGGAAAGAGTTTACTATGAAGGCATTTCCATCAACGATGTTGTTAACGGCCGTGTCGACCTGTGGATCGGCAGCCGTGCGTCTTTAAACGTTAACATCCAGGAAGGCTATGACCTGCGAATCGTCGGCGATACCGGCCAGTATCAGGAATACGGCTATCCGTTCCTGAAAACCGAAGAGGGAGAAGCTCTCTGCGAGGAATTCGATCAGGCGCTGAAGGAAATGCGAGAGGACGGAACGCTTTCTGAAATCTCCATGAAATGGTTTGATATCGACATCACACAGAAACCGGAAGAGGAATAAAGGAAAGAAGGGAGAACTGACATGGGAATAGAATTTGAAGCCGTACAAAAGGTCATCTGGTCTATGGTAAAAGCTCTCCCTACCACCATTGCTCTGTCACTGCTGGTGCTGTTTTTCTCCATGATCATTGCTGTGATCTTCGCACTGTGTGAATATCTCAACATCAAAAAGACGCTGGGCTTTATCCGGGTTTATACATCCTTTTTCCGGGGAACGCCGCTGGTTGCCCAGCTGTTCTTTTTCTACTTCGGTCTTCCGGCGCTGATTCCTTCTTTTACGGCGGTAACCGGATTCACCTCGGCGGTCATCACCATGAGTCTGAACAACTCTGCTTACATGAAGGAAGCCTTGCGCGGCGCGTTGATGTCCGTGGAAAAAGGGCAGATCGAAGCCGGACTCTCCCTGGGCTATACGGAAAGACAGGTTATCCGCTATATCGTATTCCCCCAGGCCGGCCGAGTCGCGGTACCGGCTTTGGCCAACAGCTTTATCGATATTATCAAGGGATCGGCCATGGCCTTCACCGTAGGCGTCATCGAAATCACTGCCGCAGCACAGCTTTACGCGGCTTCGACTTTCCGTTTCTTTGAAGGGTATTGCGGTCTGATCTTTATGTACTGGCTGCTGGTGGTCATTCTGGAAAAGATTCTGCG
>CALXJA010000152.1 GCA_944388465.1 uncultured Emergencia sp. | reverse complement strand
TTATGGAAAAACTGGGCGGCGGCGGACACCTGACAACAGCCGGCGCACAGGTAGACTGCAGCCCGCAGGAAGTCATAGAGAAAGTTTTAGCGATAATCAATGAATAAAGAAAAGGAGAACAGAGATGATCGTAATTTTAAATAGAGACGTAAAAGGCACAGGAAAAGCCGGAGAAATTGTCAAGGTCAGCGACGGATTTGCCAGAAATATGCTGCTGCCGAAGGGCTATGCCACGGAGGCTACAGAGGGGAATATCCGCAGTCTAGAAAAGCAGAAAGCGCTTTCTGCGCAGAAAAAAGCCGAAGAAAAAGCGGCGGCGCAGGCTACGGCGGAAAAACTCAAAGAGGTAAAAGTAGTGATCCATACGAAATCCGGTGAAGGCGGCAGACTTTTCGGCTCCATTACATCTAAGGATATTGCCGACGCCGTTAAAGAGCAGGCAAAGCTTTCGCTGGACAAGAAAAAAATACAGCTGAGCAATCCGATCAAAAATATCGGTACCTTTACCGTAAGCGTGAAGCTTTATCCGGAAGTCGTCGGAGAATTGACCGTCGTCGTAACGGACTAATGGGAGACAGGCGATGAGCGAACGAATCCCTCCCCATAACGCCGAAGCGGAAAAATCTGCACTGGGAGCGGCACTGCTGAGCAAGGATGCCCTGATGGATATTATCGATACCGTCAGCGAGGCAGACTTTTATGACGCCGCACACCGGGAAATTTTTGCCGCAATGACGGAACTGTTCCGCAACAATATATCGGTAGATATCATCACGGTGTGTGACGAGCTGAAAAAGAGAAAATCCCTGGAAGCATCAGGCGGCAGAGCCTATATTGCTTCGCTTTCTGCCGGAGCTCCGTCTACGGTGAACGCGGCGGAGTACGCCAGGATCGTAGCAGAAAAAGCTTCCATGCGCAGGCTGATCACGACGGCCGAAAGCATCCGGGAAAAAGCCTTTGAAGAATCCATGGAACCGGCGGACATTCTGGACTTTGCAGAAAAAGGTATTTTTGAAATTGCACAGAACCGGCAGACCAGCGACTATGCGCCGATCAAAGAGGTCCTGCTGGAAAATGTGGCGATGATCGACCGGGCCATACAGACCAAGGGGCAGGTCATCGGCCTTTCCACCGGTTTTCGCCGTCTGGACGAGCTGACCTCGGGCTTACAGAAATCCGATCTGGTCATCATTGCGGCAAGGCCGGCCATGGGTAAGACGGCTTTTGCCTTGAATGTGGCGCAAAACGCCGCCCTGAAATCCGGAGCCTCCGTATTGATCTTCAGCCTGGAGATGTCCAAAGCACAGCTGGGGCAGAGACTTCTGGCTATGGAATCCCGGGTGGAGATGCAGAAGCTGAAAACCGGTAATATAGAGAGAAATGACTGGGACAGGATCAATATGGCACTGGACTCGCTTTCTCGTGCCAATATCCATATCGATGACACACCGGGAGTCAGCGTAATGGAGATGAAAAACAAATGCAGGAGATTGAAGACCGAGAAAGGTTTGGATCTGGTCGTTGTGGACTATCTGCAGCTGATGAAGGCAGAGGGCAGGGCAGACAGCCGGCAGCAGGAGATCAGCAACCTGTCCCGGTATCTGAAGCTGCTCGCGCGGGAGATGGACTGCCCGGTCATCGTACTTTCGCAGCTTTCCCGTGCGCCGGAGCAGAGACAGGATCACCGGCCGATCCTTTCGGATCTGCGCGAATCAGGATCTATCGAGCAGGATGCGGATATCGTAATGTTTCTGTATCGGGATGACTATTACAATAAAGAAAACTCAGAAAAGCCCGGGGTGTGCGAGATCAATCTGGCAAAGCACAGAAGCGGGCCGACAGAGACCTTTGATCTGACCTGGGTAGCCAGATACACCAAGTTCAGCGATAAGGCATGATCTGCCGCCGGAGAAACGGCGAAGAGAGGCAGAAACAGACAAAAGGAGCAGGATAGCAGATATGAATTTCGTCAGGGAGAAAATCAAAGATTTCTATTTGCTGGATTCGAGGATCGAAAACATTTTCATCAATGAATATATGCCGGCAGCTCCGGGAGACTATGTCAAGGTGTTTATTTACGCCGGGATGTATGCGGAGCACGGGTTGGCCATGAATAACGAGACCATCGCCAGACAGTTGGGTCTGGAAGAAAGACAGGTTCAGGAAGCGTGGAGCTACTGGGAAAAAATGGGAGCAGTCAGGAGGCGCTGGCAGGAAAGCGGAAAGCCGGAGTATATCATTGAATTTGTCAATCTGAAGGAGCTGCTTTACGGCAAGAATACCTCGCCGGTTCAGGGCGAGGAACAAAGAGAAGCACAGGACAATGTGTTTGGCAATAAAGAAGTAAAGTCCATGCTGAACCAGGTAGAAAACATTCTGGGCAGAGGACTCAGTTCAACGGAGATCGGCCGGATACTTTCCTGGCTGACAGACAGCGGCGCATCTCCCGAGGTGGTGGTGCGCGCCTGCCGTTATTGTATGGAAAAAAATAAGACAAGCCTGAAATACATCGAGAAGGTAGTAAAGGAATGGACGGCCGAAGGCCTGGAAACCTCCGATCAGGTCAATGAGCGCCTGCAGGAGCTGGATGAGCGGTATTACCGCTACCGCCGGGTGCTGAAAGCCCTGGGATTTACCCGCAACGCTACCGAAGCGGAAAAAGAAATGATGGATAACTGGTTCGACCAGATGGGCTATACGATGGAGCGGGTACTCGAAGCCTGCAACAAGACAGCGGGGATCTCCAGTCCCAATTTCAACTATGTGAATAAGGTTCTGGAAAACTGGAGCAGCGAGGCACAGCGCAGAGGCGAGGATGTCAACAAGAAACCGGTGGTTACACAGGCCGTATTGAACCAGTATTACGACTATTTACGGGATAAAGCAGAAAAAGAGGCGGAAGAAAGAAGACAGGAAATTTATACCCGTCTTCCACGCATAAAGGAAATAGATGAAGAGATCCGGAAGATGAGTTCGCAGCTGTCCAAGGCGCTGATCATGGGCAATGCAGAAGCAGAGAGCAAGAAAATCAGCAATCTGATGGATCAGCTGGCAGCGGAAAGAGCTGTGATCTTGACAGAGAATAATTACGAAATGGATTATACCGATATCAAGTATACCTGCGAAAAATGCAGCGACACCGGAATTACCGATCTGGGAGAACGCTGCTCCTGCATAAAGCAGCGCATGGAAGAGGCGGAAATATGGGTAAAGAAAAAATAGCAGAACGGATAGTCAGCGCGGCGGCAAATCTCGTCGACAGAAGCGACCGTATGCAGATCCGTATTGAACGGGGATGCAGAAGATTCTTTCAGATGCTGGTCAGCGCCGGAGCGGCAGCCGTAACCTTTTGTGACAATACGCAGGCCAGGACAGACAGGCTTCTTTTGATCGCACAGTACAACATCGCCAGATTCATCCATGAAAAAAGAAAGTATATGGTCGCCAGAAAGCGCAGTATACAGGGACACTTTGCCGGCGCTGTTCTGGTGGCGATTGCCGTTGTTGCGCTGTACAGTCACGCGACCGGTTTCGTTTACTCCTACAACGGCAGAGATCTGGGCTATGTGAAAAACCAGGAGGACGTGCTTAAGATCCTGGATATGGTCAGCAGTGAGCTCAGTGAGGAATACGGCTCCAATGTGGAGATCGACAAGGAGAACGATATTCGCTTCAGGACCGTTTTTATCCTGGATAAAGATGTAGACGATATCGATACGGTACTCAAGCGGCTGACCTATATGTCGGATATGGAGGCAGAGGGTTTCGGGATCTATGTGGACGGAAGGCTCTTTGTCACCTGTGAAAGCAGGGCGGCAGCCAAAGAGGTGCTGGAAAACGTACAGCAGGAATATATAGAGGAAGACGATGACACAGAGTATGAGGAAGTCGGCTTCAAAGAGGATGTCCGCATTAAAAAGGTCGATACGAAGCTGGAGGATATCAGTAATGTGAAGAAAGCCACCAATATGATCCTCAATGGCGGCATGAAGGAGATCGTATACGAGGTCAAGTCCGGCGATACGTACTCAGAGATCCTGGATGAGTTTGATCTGACCTTTGAAGAACTGAAAGCGATGAACCCGGAAATCGAGATGGACTCTCTGTATCCCGGCGACGAACTGATCATGCAGAAACAGACCTCAGCGCTGACTGTCGTCACCGTTGAGACCTCGACTTACGCGGAAGTCGTAAAGTTCAAGACGCAGTATAAAAAATCCTCTTCCATGTATGAAGGCGATTCTCGCGTGACGCAGAAGGGCTCCAACGGCAAGCAGGTGGTGACCGCACGTATTACCCGGGAAAACGGCGAGATCGTGGATCGCGACGTGCTGAAGACCGAGACCATCAAGGAAGCGGTCAAAAAGATCGTCATAAAGGGAACCAAAAAGGTTCCGAAGACGGCGCCTACAGGAAAGTTTATTATGCCGGTATCCGGATATTCCCTGACATCGACCTTTGGATGGCGCTGGGGAAGAATGCATGAAGGCCTGGATCTGGCCTGCGGCACGGGAACGACGATCCGTGCTTCCGACGGGGGAACCGTTACCTATGCTGGCTGGTACAGCGGCTACGGCCTGTTCATTGAGATCGACCACGGAAAAGGTATCCATACCCGGTACGGACATTGTAATTCTATCAATGTCCGCGTTGGGGAAAAGGTTTACCAGGGACAGAAGATCGGCGAGGTCGGAAATACAGGAAACAGCTTCGGCTCCCATTGCCATTTTGAAATCACAGTGAACGGCAAACCGGTGGATCCTTTCAATTATCTGTAGGAAAGGCAGATATATCCCATAACGTATATGAAAACAGGACTTTTGTTCTCCGGCAGGATGTCAGAGGGGAACAAAAGTCTTTTTTTCGCCGCAAATACCCTTCAAAAAAATCAGAGTGGCGGCATATACTGAAACAGAGGAAGGGGGAAGGCCTGATGGAAGAACACCGCATAGAGATAGAAAATAAAAAGCGGATCTATGTGACGGCAGTGGACGCAGTGGAAGCCTTTGATGAGGACGCCATACTGGTCGATCTGAAAGAAGAAGGACTGGTCATCAACGGGAAAAATCTACATATAGAGAATCTGGATCTGGAAGAGGGAAGGCTGATTGCCGAAGGAGAAATTGACGCCGTCAGCTATACAAAGAAGAAAAGCCGAAGCGGTCTTTTGGAAAAACTGGGCAGGATGAGAAAATGACCGAGCTGATCAGCAGAGAACTGTATCAGGTTTTTATCATGTTTTACTGTGGTCTTGCCGTGATGATCGTGTTTACCGTGCGGGACAGCCTGATCGGGCTTTATGGGAAAAACCGGAGGCTGAAAGCCGTCATATATCTGGGCTTTTGGCTCTGCGCGGCATTTTTGTTCTGCCGGTTTCTGTACAGAGGTTCCCATGGCGTACTCTCCGTTTACGGAATACTTTCTTTCGGAGCAGGGATTTTATTGTGGAAAAAAGGAATTTGTGGTATACTGTTTCATGGAATATTGTCTGAAAGACAACAGGATAGAGATGTAAACGGGGTTGAAACACATGAAAAACAAACGGAAAAAAGGACGGGTAAAGAATTTTGAACAATCCGCACTTTCTCAGGAGACAGGGCAGAGCCGGGAAGAACGCAGACATGCAGACCGTCCGAAAAAAAGAAGAAAATACAATCGAGGCAGGATGGTGCTGACGGCTGTCGTAGTGATCATGATCGCGGTTGTCGGCGTATCGGTAAAGAGTATATTCTCCCTGCGGGCTGAGCAGGCGGAGCTGTCGGCGGACAACAGCCGTCTGACCGCAGAAAAAGCATCCCTTGCGGAGGAATTAAAGAATGTCAACGATTATGAATATATAGAAGAACAGGCGCGTATACAGCTGCGGCTCATCAAGCCGGGAGAGGTTCTCTATATATTGGACGAACAGCAGGATGACAATGAAGCAGATTAAAGAAGCGATCATCGTGGAAGGCCGGGATGATACGGCGGCTGTCAGACGGGCAGTGTCTGCAGTGACCATTGAGACACACGGTTTCGGCATGCCGGAACATATATGGCCGGTTATTGAAGCCGCATATCAGAGTCAAGGGATAATCGTATTCACCGATCCGGATCATGCAGGGGAAAAGATCCGAAAAAAAATACTCAGCCGTTTTCCCGACTGCAAACAGGCTTTTCTGCCACAGGGGAAAGCGCTGAAAAAAGGCGATATCGGCGTAGAGAACGCTTCGCCGGAGGATATACGGACGGCGCTGGAAAACGCCCGCTGTACAGTCGGAACACAGGAAGAGCGATTTTCCATGGAAGATCTGACCCGATGCGGACTGACCGGCGAGGCAGATGCGAAGAAACGCAGAGAAAAGCTGGGAGAGCTGCTGTCCATCGGTTATGGCAACAGCCGTACTTTTTTGCGGAAACTGAATCAATTCGGGATATCGCGAGAAGAATTTTACAGCAGGGTAAAGGAACTGGAATGAAACTGTATGCGCCGTCAACGATAAAAGAGATCAAAGAACGTTATGGTTTCAGGCTTTCAAAGAGCCTGGGCCAGAACTTTTTAACGGATAAACACATTATCGACAGAATCATCGAAGCCGCAGACATTGACGCCGGAGATCTGATCATCGAAATCGGACCGGGCATCGGGGTACTGACCCGGGAAGCGGCGGAAAGAGCCGGCCGGGTCGTCGCCGTGGAAATCGACAGGAACCTGCTTCCGATTCTGGAAGAGACCCTTGCCGGATATGACAATGTCGAAGTAGTCAACGCAGATATACTGAAAACCGATGTAAACAGGATCATAGCGGAATCGGACTGCAGGAAAGCCACGATCATCGGGAACCTGCCATACTATATCACCACGCCGATCATCATGAATCTGCTGGAACGAGGCGTTAAAGCCGACAGCATGATTTTTATGATGCAAAAGGAGGTTGCCGACCGTATACGTGCAGGAGCAGGGTCGAAAACCTACGGCGCTCTTTCTGTAGCCGTTCAGTATTACTGCAGTGCGGAGCTGGTCACCATGGTGCCGAAGGAAGTGTTTTTCCCTGCGCCGAAGGTGGACTCCGCCGTGTTAAAACTGCATATAAGAAAGGACAAGCCTGTCGAACTCAACGACGAGGCCATGTTTTTCCGCTGTATTAAGGCGGGATTTGGACAGAGACGGAAAACTCTTGCCAACTCGCTCCAGGGGATCGGCGGGATCGATAAAGAAGAAGTGAAGGAGTGTCTCCGAAGTCTGGGGATCGAAGAGAACAGGAGAGCGGAGACGCTGTCCATAGAAGAGTTTGCAGCGATCGCCAATTATTTCGCTAAAGAGCAGCAGGGTTGACGGCACGCAAGGGGAAGATCTGAATGCCGCAGGACTGTAACGATCATATACAAAAGGCAGGGAATAGAAAGAGGAAACATTATGGGAAAAATCACCGCATTTTATTTGAAGTATCTGCATAACTGCTATGCATTTTGTCTTGTATGGGCTTTTGTGCTGAATTTTGCTATTGAGACGCTGGCCAGAAAGGGACTGGGAGGATTCACCTTCCTTTTTGACAGTCCCGTTGTATTTTTTTATAACGTGCTGCTGATTTTCGCTACCCTGATGCTGGGTACGCTTTTCCGGCGGCGGATCTTTTTTATCACCGTTATTTCGCTGGTCTGGCTGGCCATCGGAATCACCAACGGCATTATCCTGACCCAGCGCATGACGCCGTTTACCGTCAAGGATCTGAGCTCTATTACGGACGGAGCCACGCTGCTGACCAATTACTTTACCATGACGGAGATCGTTTTGATCGGCGTGGCGATTGTAGCAGGTCTGGCGGCGCTGATCGTGATGTGGCTCAAGCTGCCAAAAAAGAAACATATCGACTGGAAAAAAAGCGTTGCAGCCGTGATACTGGTGCTGGCGCTTACCTTCGGCGCTACAGCGGGACTGATCAAGATCGGTACGTTAAATACCTTTTTCGGCAATCTGGCTTATGCCTATGACGATTACGGCGTACCGTACTGCTTTGTCAACACCTGGCTGAATACCGGAATTTCCAAACCGTCCGGCTACAGCGAAGAAGCGGTGAAGGCGATTTTTGACGATGATCAGTATAATGAAGACGGGACGATGACTCTGGAGCAGACGGACGTGGATGAGGATTATCCGAATGTGATTTTTCTGCAGCTGGAATCTTTCGTGGATCCGGAACTCTTCAACAACATTGAATTATCCGAAGATCCGATCCCGACCTTCCGGAAGCTGATGCAGGAATATTCGTCGGGCAGTCTGACTGTGCCGGCCTGCGGTGCAGGAACCGCAAACACGGAGTTTGAAGTGATGACCGGGCTCAGCGTCAAGTTCTTCGGGCCGGGCGAGTATCCGTTTAAGTCCGTACTCAAAGAAAAGACGGCGGAGAGCATTGCTTACGACCTGAAATCCATGGGTTTCTCCACCCATGCCATCCACAATCACCGGGCGCTCTTTTATAACCGCAATGAGGTGTTCAACAATATCGGCTATGATACCTTTACCTCGGTAGAATACATGAGCGATGTAGCCAGAACGCCGAAAAACTGGGCCAAGGATCACATCCTGATCAGCCAGATCACCGATGCGCTGGACTCTACAGAGGAAAGAGACTATATCTATACCATTTCCGTTCAGGGACACGGCAAGTATCCGACGGAGCAGGTCATCCAGAATCCGGATATCACCGTGACAGACGCTCCGTCTGAGGAAACAAAATGGAAATATGAATACTATGTCAATCAGGTTCATGAGATGGATCAGTTTGTCGCGGATCTCATTGAGACACTGCAGGATTATGATGAGGATATCGTGCTGGTTATGTACGGCGATCACATTCCGGCTCTGGATGTGACGGAGGACTCCTATGATGCGAAGGATCTGTACCAGACGCAGTATGTGGTGTGGAGCAATTTCGACATGGAGAAAAAGGACAAGGATCTGACCACGTATCAGCTGGCGGCAGAGGTCTTTGACCGGTTGGGCATCCATACCGGAACGACAATCAAATATCATCAGAATACGGACTACAGCGATGCAGACTATCTGAACAATTTAAAGATGCTGGGCTATGATATGCTGTACGGTAAATACTATATTTACGGCGGACAGAATCCGTTCAGGCAGACGGGCATGAAGATGGGCGTGAAGTCGATCACCATCGATGAGGTCGTCAACATCAACGGGAAATACTATATCAAAGGTAAGAACTTTACAGAATACAGCAAGGTGACGCTGAACGGCGAAACGCTGAATACCATCTATCTTGGGCCAAATCTGCTGGGACTTCTGGAAGAGGTGGATCCGGCCGATGCCAGTGAAATGAAGGTAAGTCAGATCGACAAGTCGAGCAAGGAGATCATCAGTACCACGGAATAATGCGAAAAGCGGAGGTGAGCGTATGAAAAGCCTGGAAACGGAACGGCTGCGGCTGGATATGTTTACAGAAGACGATGCGGCAGATCTTTATGCCTATGCAAAAAATCCCAATGTAGGTCCCCATGCGGGCTGGTCGCCCCATAAGGATATAGAAGAATCTCTGCAGATCATCAGGGAACTTTTTCTGCCTAATGAGGCCTGGGCGATCCGAAAAAAAGGCGAGGACAGAGTCATCGGCAGTATCGGTCTGGAGCCGGATCGGTACAGACCGGATGCAGGAGGAAAAGAACTTGGCTATTCTCTGGCAGAAGACTGCTGGGGGCAGGGCATCATGACGGAAGCCGCGAAAGAGGTGATCCGCTTTGCTTTTGAAGAGCTCGGCCTTGAGCAGATCGGTATCTGTACCAGCGAAGTAAACAGACGCTCTCAGCGGGTGATCGAAAAGTGCGGATTTAAATACGAAGGCACGATCAGGAGAACCTATAAAATTTATGACGGAACCTTGCGTGATTCTATGCTTTTCTCCATGCTGCGCAGCGAATACGACGAGTTATACGGACAGAAAAAATAGAGAAAATAAAAAAACGGGGCAGACAAGTGAAGCAGTCTGCCCCGTTTTTAAACAGGCGTTCACCGATTCTCGAGCCAGCTTCCTGCGGGACGATGGAAGCTATTTTGCAAGACCGAGCCGGATAAAGGTTTTCAGTTCGGAAAGAGAGATCTTGTGCAAACGGCATTTACCTAAAGATTCGGGCACGATCAGTGTAATCTGACCCCCGGATATTTTTTCGTCCATTAAAGCGTAGTGATAGATCTCATCTGCAGAGTAATCGGCAGACAGATCAAAGCCCAGCTGCTGCAGTATCTCTTCCAGAGGAATACTGACATCCACAGGCGAAAGGCCGCAGCGATAAGCTGCTCGGGCTTCCGTTACCATACCTTTTGCCACAGCTTGTCCGTGAGAGACCGAATAAGAACTGAGCTTCTCTATGCCATGACCGACGGTATGGCCGAAATTCAGAAGCTGGCGGACACCGGTCTCGCGTTCATCGGCTTCGACGATGGATTTTTTTATAGAAACACAGCGTTCGATAATGTAGGTAAAGTCCCTTTTCAGTATATGAGGAAAAAGCGACTCTTCAGAGATCACGGCATATTTTACAGCCTCCGCCGCGCCGTCCAGGAGCTTTGTCTGAGGCAGACTTTCAAAGGTGTGGCAGTCACAGAAGACCATGGATGGCTGCCAGAATACGCCGGCCAGGTTTTTTCCGCAGAGCAGATTGATGCTGTTTTTCCCGCCGATAGAAGCGTCTACGGCGGCCATAAAGGTTGTAGGGATCAGTACATAGGCGATTCCCCGCATATACGTCGCTGCGGTAAAACCGGCAAGATCGCCCACTACGCCGCCCCCCAGCGCAATAATGGCGTCGCTGCGGGTAAGGCCTTCGTCGGCCAGCGCTTCGAGGATATTGGAGTAAGTCGTCAGATTTTTAGAATGTTCTCCTGCCGGAAAAACGATCTTGGAGGTCTGATATCCGTGCTCCATCAGCGAGGTCATGATCACCTGAGCGTAGAGACTGTTTACCGTACTGTCGGTAATCACACACAGGCGGCAGGGAGGCAGGCAGGTGTTGAGATATGTGCCAGCTTTCTCCAGAATGTTGCTGCCGATGAGGATATCGTAGGGTCTGTCTGTCGAAACCGTGAATTTTTTCATATTGTCGTACTCCTAATACTGATCGAGTGACGTAGACGGTGTTTTTTCGGTGAAGTGAATAAATAGGAAGCAAAAAAATTTCCTTTATGTTATACTATACACTGATGAATAAATAAATTATAGCATTTTTTTTCTACTTTTGCAAAAAAAGCGACAGATAAGAGGGATTTTTACCGGCAGGTCCGGACACACGGACTGGTGCCGCAAAGAAAATACACAGAAAGGGTGAGAGGGATCAGAAAGTTTTTTGCACGGCTGCTGGCGGCTGTCGTCATACTGGCGGCGATCGGCGGGATCGCAGGGATGACCATCAACAGTCATGTCATTAATACCCAAAAGGAAAATATCGTCTGTGCAGTGAATGAGGAGAAAGAAAGTCTGACCAGTGAAGAAATTGAGCGGCTGCAGGATTTCGATGCGGACTGCATACTGATTCTGGGCGCAGGGATCAAGGACAACGAAACGCCTACGCCTATGCTGCAGGATCGGCTGGATGCAGGAATCATGCTTTATCAGGAAGGCGCTGCGGAGAAGGTACTGCTTACCGGCGACAACGGTTCTGTCGGACACAACGAGCTTCATGTCATGCTCAATTATCTCATTGAGGCAGGGGTACCGGAGGAAGACATCTTCTGTGATCATGCCGGATTTTCCACCTATGATTCCATGTATCGCGCCAAGACCATCTTTTCCGTGGAAAAGGTTTTGGTGGTTACACAGACCTATCACCAGTACAGGGCATTATATATCGGAGAAAAGCTGGGACTTTCCGTTCGCGGTGTGGCTTCCGATCAGATGAAATATGCGGGTCAGCCGGCAAGAGAGATCCGCGAGGTTTTTGCCAGAGTCAAGGATGTATTCAAGACAATGCTCAAAGCAGAATCTGAATTGGGCGGCGAGGTGATTCCGATCAACGGAAGCGGGATCCGTACACATGGGGAGTAAGGCATGGGGTATCAACTATATGAGCTGTTGCTGCTGTTTGCAGTCTACAGTATACTGGGCTGGTTCGGCTCTGCCTGCATGGCGGTGCTGACCGGCGCCGGCGAAGAAAAGCGAAGATTGTGCAGAGGACCTTGCAGTATTGCCTGCGGTATCGGCGCAATGGCCGTTTTGCTGGCAGTCGGACTGCGTGACGAGACCTATTTTTCCGTCTTCGGCGCGGGAGTTGCGGCAGGGCTCGCCACGGAGCTTTTGGCGGTGGCGGTGATCAATCTGCTCAGCGGCAGAAAAAGGATCCTGCTGCGCTGGTATCATCCGATCCTGTTTGGCGCCTGCGCGATCATCCTGGTATTCCATCTGCATCCGCTGGTGTTTGCCGTGATCAGAAGGCTGCCGTCATGGGCGGCGCTGCTTCTGCTGCTTGCCTACTGGTCGCGGTTCGTTTCCGATCTGATCGACGGTATATCGGATGCGCTGGAAAGCCGGAAAAAAGGAAAAACGGTCACCGATCTGCGAAAAGGCGAATAGGATAATGGAGGACGTATCGTTCTCCATTTTTTTGTGAGGTGAAGCGGATGATATATTTGGATAACGGGGCGACTTCTTTTCCGAAACCCAGAGGCATGATAACGGAAATGGAGGACTGCATATTGCATTACTGCGGGAATCCGGGAAGGTCAGGTCACGATATGTCGATGAAGACGGGAGAAGCTGTATATCGGGCAAGAAAAAATGTCGCCGGGCTTTTAGGGATCGACGATCCGTCGAGGCTGATTTTTACGAAGAATACAACGGAAAGCCTGAACATGGCGCTGCAGGGCTTTTTGCAGGAGGGGGATCACGTCGTCACCACCTCCATGGAGCACAACTCGGTGTACCGCCCGCTGAAGAAGCTGGAAGAGAGGGGCGTGTCTCATACCATCGTCAAGGGCGACCGGCAGGGTCACATTGCGGCGCCAGCCATAGAAAAGGCCATTACTGCGTCTACTCACCTGCTGGTCATCACCGGCGCTTCTAACGTGACGGGAACCATTATGCCTCTGGATGAGATCGGGGAGATCGCAGAGCGGCACCACATTCCGCTGCTGGTGGATGGAGCGCAGTGCGCAGGGAGCCTGCCGCTGAACGTGAGCCGGTCGAAGATTTCCATGCTGGCTTTTCCCGGACATAAAGGCTTGCTGGGACCTTTGGGAACCGGCGGCCTTTATGTCGCACCGGAGATCGAACTTGCACCTTTGCTCTATGGGGGCACAGGTACACAGTCCAAGAGCCGGGAACAGCCCTGCGAGTTTCCGGAGGGCTTTGAGGCAGGTACCATAAACGCACCGGCGCTCATCGGACTTGGCTATTCGGCCGGCTTTATCCGGAAAGTCGGTGTGGAAGCGATCTCCTTCTATGAGCGGGAGCTGATCCGGCAGTTTGACGAGGCGCTGAAAAATATGGACTTTGTCCAGGTTTACGGCCCGCCTGCAGAGGAAAAGACAGGAATCACCCTGTTCAATATCCGGGATATGGAGTGTGAAGAGGTCACTGCGCGGCTGAACCGCGAGTACGGCATCGCGGTTCGGGGCGGCTACCACTGCAGCGGTTTCGCTCATTTGACCGTAGGCACCTGGGAGACTGGGGCGGTACGACTCAGCGTGGGACCGTTTAATACACGCAGAGAGATCCGCAGAGCGGCAGAGGCCGTGTGGAAAATAGGAAAAGTCAGGTAGAATACAGGTGGATTATTGACAGGAACCGCCTTGTCACATATAATCTAAGAAGTATGAGGCAGGGCGTTTTCTGCCTGCAGTTTATCGTTACACAGCCGTGTTTCCGGGAGCCCGCCCCGAAGTCTTCTTCGCAGGTGGGTGAGTTCTTTTTTGGAGGTTAGTTTAGTGAAATTATTCGATAATAAAGTGCAGGAAGTTAAATACAACGTTCTCCGCGAGGTGGCGATTCAGACATGGAAGGGCAACGATGTGTTCGCGGAATTTAATGAGATTGCCAGCAAGGTCATTCCCAAAGACGAGCCGCCGCAGAGGTGCTGTATCTATAAGGATCGGGCGGTAGTCGCCGAACGTATACGGCTGGCTATCGGCGGCAGCAGGAAGAATCCTCACGTCGTCCAGGTTATCGATATCGCCTGCGACGAGTGTCCGGAGGCCGGTTATGTGGTTACGGATCTGTGCAGAGGGTGTCTGGCACACAGCTGCATGGATGCCTGCAAATTGAAGGCGATTCATATCGACGATCAGCATCATGCCCGCATTGACAAGAGTAAATGCGTGGAATGCGGCAGATGTGCCAAGGCGTGTCCGTATTCGGCCATACATAATTTTCAGCGTCCGTGTGAAAAGGCCTGCAAGGTGGGAGCCATCTCCATGGGTCCGGGAGGCGAGGCGCAGATCGATTACGAAAAGTGTATCAGCTGCGGCGCCTGCGTTTACCATTGTCCGTTCGGTGCGACAGTAGACGTTTCCGGAATTGTAGATGTGATCAATTCGTTAAAGGAGAGCCGCATCGATCGAAACAATCCAACGGTGGCCATTGTAGCGCCTTCCATCGCCAGCCAGTTCCTGTATGCGAACCTGGGACAGGTTATTACCGGAATCAAGCGGCTGGGCTTCGCGAAGGTATTCGAGGTCGCGCTGGGTGCGGATATGGTTGCTTCTAAAGAGGCGCAGGAATTAGTGGAAAAAGGCTTTCTGACCAGCTCCTGCTGTCCGGCCTTCGTTAAATATATCGAGACAAAATTTCCGAAGCTGACGGATAAGATCTCCCACAATCTTTCCCCGATGGCTGAGCTGGGGAAATTCCTCAAAGAGGGTCACCCGGAGTACAAAATCGTGTTCATCGGCCCTTGCATTGCGAAAAAAGCAGAGATCCGCAAGACCGAAGTCGGGAAATATATTGATTATGCCATTACCTTTGAAGAACTGCAGGCACTGTTCGACAGCCGGGACATTATCCTGAGAGAGCAGGAAGAAACAGAATGGAACCAGGCTTCGTATTACGGGCGGATATTTGCCCGTTCAGGCGGTCTGGCAACGGCGGTCACGCAGGCCTTAAAGGAACTGGATGTCAAGGATTTTGAGTTTAAACCTGTGATCTGTGACGGTATCGACAAGTGTAAACAGGCGCTGACCAGAGCGGACAAAGGTGTGCTTCCAGGCAACTTTATCGAGGGTATGGCCTGTGTCGGCGGCTGTGTCGGCGGCAGCGGCAATCTGGTTCGTTATGAGGATGCGCCGAAAGAGATGGAGACCCATATCGAAAAGGCTAACGCGACAGAGATCCTTCCGAACGTGCGCAAGACCATCAACATACTATAATGCGCCAATGGCATTCAGTTAAGGAATTTAGAAAAATCCCGCATTGCAGAATGCGGGATTTTTTACTGAAAGGTATTGGTAATGTCTACGATTCGTGCGGCCGGTTTTATCCGATGATTTCATTCAGAAGATAAAACCGGCCTTTATAAATAGAAATCAAAATCTGTTAATTCAACGCGGAAATCAAGACGTTGGCAGATCGCGTTTCCTCTTTGATCCGGTCAATATTCAGCTGCAGCGTCATCATTCCTTTTGCAGATGGGTCAGGTGTGCTTTTCCCTTTTCGGTGATCCGGGTGCCGCCGCGCCCTCTGGCGATATCGATGTACCCGGCGTCCTGCATATCTTTCAGCATTTTCCGCAGTCTGACGTCGCTGACGGTATATCCCTGAAGCGCCAGTTCCCGGAGCATCAGTGGGCGGCCGACACCGTGGGATACGGTTTCATGCTGCTGAATGATCCAGCGCCGGAGATCGTCTGTGGAGTCAGCTGAAAATTTGCGGGCTTCTCCTTTGATTGTTTTTTTGAACAGGTAGCCGGGGAGCTTGGACAGAGTCAGAACATATGTGGCGGTATTTTCCAGTTCCCGCACGTTTCCCGGCCAGTCGTAATTCATCAGCGCCGTCTGCTCCTGCGGTGTGATGCTCTGGTACCTGTCGCCGAGGAAATGCTCCAAAAGCAGAGGAATATCCTCTTTTCGTTCCCGCAAAGGCGGGATGACCACAGGCAGGACGTTGAGCCGGAAAAAGAGATCGTTGCGGAAATCGCCGCGTTTTACAGAGGCTTCCAGATCACGGTTTGTAGCCGTGATAAAGCGGACATCGATATCGATGACCCGGTCGCTGCCGATGCGCATGATCTGTCGTTCCTGGATGGTTCGCAGCAGACGCAGCTGCAGCTTTGGAGAGATATCGCCGATCTCATCCAGAAAGATGGTACCGTGATTGGCCTGCTCAAAGAGTCCGACCTGGCCTTTTGATGCCGCACCGGTAAACGCTCCTTTTTCGTAACCGAAAAGTTCGCTTTCCAGAAGACTGTCCGGGAGTGCCGCGCAGTTGACAGCAACAAAGGGGTATTTACTCCGGTGTGATGCGTTGTGAATGGACTGGGCGATCAGCTCCTTTCCGGTTCCGCTTTCGCCGCGTATCAGTACCGTGTGGTCGGTCAGAGCGATCTGCCGCGAAGTGCGGATGACCTCATCCATACAGGCAGAGCAGTAAACGATATCCCGAAACTGGTATTTAGCAAAGAGCCCTTTCTTTTTGCTGGCGCTTTCCGGTTCGTTCTTCTCGGTCAGTATGATATAATGACCGATCACCTCGTCCATCAGTGTGATGACATGGCGGGAGTAGTTGTAACGGTTCTGGAAAATTTCCAGAGTCGTCTCGGTCAGATCCTCGTTTTTCAGGATCTGTTCGTCAATGTATTCCTCGATGTGCAGGTGCGCTTTATTGCTGCAGTGGAAGATTTCGGCGGCTCTGTCATTGATATAGACCGGCTGGTAATTATTGTCGGCAAGAATCAGTCCCATTTTTGCCGAATTGGCCATGTGGCTCAGCATTTCGCTTTTGAGGAAACCGTAGATATAGTTGGCATGAAAGGCAGTGTCCGGTTCAAGGATCGTATAAATATGGCGGTAGATGTTGCGGTCGATAAGCGCAACGTCCAGTTCCAGCATGTTTTTCAGCTTGAACATGGTGTCAAAGCTGACCCTGCGGTAACCGATATCGATGACCTTCTGGATGTGATGAGGAACAAGGGCGGTCTCTCCGGGCGTAATGGCGATCTGAAAACGGTCGTAAATCCCTGTGTGCTCCAGTTCTTCATCAAAAGGGATCATGTTGATGTGGCTGATGCCGACCTCGTAAAAAGAATTTACCGTGTCAATAGAGCTGGCGTAGGTATCGTTGACCACAAGAACCGATGTGTTGGCGGGGATCTTGGAAATCATATTCAGCGCCGAACGTTCGGGGCTGCGGTTCATCTTGATGATACGGGAAAAATCCTCCACATGATCTTTGACCCGGTAAAAGACATCTTCGCCCAGTGCAAGAAAGGCGTCGGCCGTAAGCTGCATTCCCTCTTTCAGATCACAGAGGAAAAAATTTTCGAAAAGTACATGGTGGCCGAATACCGTTTCCAGATCCTGTTTGATGAAGTTGACCGCGTTCAGATTTTCCCGTTTTCGGTAAATGATGATGACTTGTTTCATGATTTTCCTTTCTTTTGTTTGTTTCTGTCCTTCCATACGAATCCCTCAATGTAAGTATTGTAACAAAAAAACGGCAGTGAGAACAGCCATGTGTTTTCTGGCGGGGAAATAAAGACGGTAAAAAACTCTCCCTTTCTGCCGGAAACCGTTGCTCCGCATGGAAAGAGAGAGTTTTTTCGTGCCGGCAATAAGCAGTATGCGCAATTTGCCGGTTTACCGTTCGATTTTAAATTCCAGCGTCCGGCTGTCGCTGTCCATTACGGTGACCGCACCAAGCGGGAGGTTGATCATCGGCTGAGAGTGACCCGACTGCACGTTATAAAATACCGGGATCGCTTTATCGCCCAGAGCATCCAGCATGATCCGGGTCATATCATAGCCGGGAACGTCTACCGCACAATCCGTATACTGTCCCAGTACGATGCCGGCAACATGCTCCAGCTTGCCGCTGTTTCGCAGCTGGTACACCAGTCTGTCCATATTGCCGACATGAGCGCCGATCTCTTCGATGAAGAGAATTTTACCATCGGTATCGATCTCATAAGGCGTGCCGATGGACGCGCACAGTACGGTAAGGTTTCCGCCGGTCATGAGGCCTTCCGCGTGGCCTGCCCTTGCTATGCCCATTTCAAAACCCTGCGGTTCCTTGTAGCGGTACACTTCGTCGCTGTTGAGAGCGGCAAAGAAAGCTTCTTCGGCTTCTTCTGTAAAATGATCAACGATGTTTGAGGACACCATCGGTCCGTGGAAGGTAACCAGGTCGCATTGCTGGTTGAAGAGCAGATGCAGACTGGTAATGTCGCTGTATCCGATAAAGATCTTTTTGTTCTGACGGACGATGTCCGGATCTACAAATTCGACGACCCGGTTAGCGCCGTCGCCGCCGCGGATACAGATAATGGCGTCTACCTCAGGATCAGCGAACATTTTGTTGATCCACGCGCCTCTGACCTTTTCTTCGCCGGCCATGTATCCGCCCTTGGACTGGCAGATGTTATCGGCTTTTTTGACCTTAAAGCCCAGTGCCTCTATGGCTTTTACACATTGCTGCTCCCGTTCCTGTGTGATGGGAGAGCTGGGACTGACCAGACCGATGGTCGCGCCCTTTTTCAGTTTCTCAGGGTATTTCATTTACCGTTTCACCTCTTTAATAGTTCCACATTGCGTTAACAATGACCGCTGCCATAATTAAGGATACTATATCTCCGCAGACGCCTGCAATAGCAGATTGTCTGGAATTGGAAATTCCTACAGATCCGAACCATACGGCGATAACGTAGAAGGTGGTATCGGTGGAGCCGAGTGCGGTGGAGGCGATACGTCCGATCTGTGTCTGGGTACCGTAGGTTTCCAGAAGGTCTGCACAGAGTCCATTGGCGCCGCCGCCGGAAAGGGAACGCATGATACCCATCGGAAGAACTTCACCCGGCAGACCGACCAGACTGGTGACAGGATCGAGGATCGCGACCAGCCAGTCCATGGCGCCGGAGGCTCTGAACATACCAATGGCACAGAGCATGGCGACCAGATACGGAATGATCATTACGCCTGTAGAAAATCCATCTTTTGCACCCTCTGTAAAAGAGGTATAAACCGGCACGCGCTTAAACAGTGCGTAAAGCGGAACCAGTAAAACGACGACGGGAATAGCCCATGTAGAAATTGCGGTTAAAACTGCTGTCATTTATGTATTCCTCTCTTTCTTACTTTTCCTCAAGCACGATCGGATCATCGCCGATGTAGTTTTCGTTGATCAGCAAGGTGCCGGCTGCCCGTTCTTTTTCGATATTGTATTCATACTGGAAGTATTTTACCTTGTTGAGAAGCTTTGTAACGACAACGCAGACAACCGCGCCGCAGAAGGATGCCAGTACGGTCGGCCCTAAGATCTCCGCAGCGCCTTCGGTCTGTACGGCGGAACGAATGGCAATGACGCTGGTTGGCAGCAGACAGATGGAACCGGTGGTGATGGCCATGATCATGCACTGATCGTCGGTGGCGACATTGGCGGTTTTGTTCAGGGTCTGCAGCTCCTGCATGGCCTTGATGCCCAGCGGGGTATTGGCGTTGCCTAATCCCAGCAGCGCGCCGGCCATATACATGGCGATAGCGGCATTGGCCGGATGCTCCTTGGGGATTCCCGGGAACAGGAAGCGGAGAAGCGGGGAAAGGACACGGCCAAGCTTTTCGCAGATACCGGAATCTTCCATCAGCTTCATCAGTCCGCAGAAGAAAGCCATGCTGCCGATCAGGCCGATGGCGATTTCTACCGCCTGATCGGCGAAGGAGAACAGGTTGTCCTGTATGGCCTGCATGTTGCCGGTTACTGCGCCGGCAATGACCGAGATGACGACTAACGCCACCCAGATGTAATTCATTATCATACTTACACTACCTCCTTAAATTTGGATAAGTCAAAAATAAATTTATCTTTCAATAATGCAACAAATATGCCAATCTTGGCTTTTGCGAAAAGCGGTAATTCACAGAGTTTTTTTATAAAAACCGGAGAAGGAAAGCAAATCAGGCGGCGGATTTTCTGATTAAAACGGATTAAAACGGTTTAATTAAAGAAGAAAAGGGAGATGAGATGAAGCCTTTGAGGGTTTGCCCGGTTTACAAAGAAAAAAACTTGTGATACACTTTGGAACGAATCCACCTATAGACGATATAAAATGGAATATTCCGTTTTCACCGATGAATTTACCAGAATCAGGGGGCATATGATGACAAAAAAGAACCAGATCACGACGGCTTCGGGAGTGAAGAAGCTGCGCTACACTTACACCAACAAAGCGAAAATCCTGTTTTACTTTACGATCATTTTCTTTTTTCTGCTGCGTCTTGCGATAAACGTACAGATCAGGCTCTACGATGTGGAAGGGTATCAGATCTACCTTTTACCGACGATTCTTTACTATGCGCTGATTTTTTTCGCCCTGACGCTGCTGTTTTTCGCCTATAAAAAGTTTTACACGCTGTATGACGGGCAGCGTATTACGTATGTGAACCAGCTGCTGAGAAGGAGCAGGTCGATCGCCGTAGAAGAGATTTGCTTTGCCCGCATGGATACTTTAGGCATTTACCTGTACCGGCAGGCGTCTCCTGCGAAAGAGGACAAGGCCGATCTGTTCATTCCGTTCTTTCGATTCGGTATCATCGATGTATTCAGCGCCGATACGTTCTTTCGCTTTCTTATCGATCAGCCGCATATCCGGGTCGAAAAAAAGTTCAAGATCCTCCCCGGTTATACCAACAAATGGAGATGGGTGTCCATCCTTTATGCGGTGCTGGCCATCTGTATGCTGCTGGCGTCCTCTACATATTTGCAGACGATCATCGTGCTCTATCAGGCCGCGGAGGCCGGCCTGATCTAACAGGAAAAGGGTTGCGGGCAGAGCTTGCTGGCAACCCTTTCTGCTTGATGATCTACTTTTTTCTGAGCGTTTCTCCGATGTGCAGCAGATCCTCCAGCGCCAGCTCACGGTTCTGCAGGGAAATCTTTTCGATATCAGTGATGCCGGCGCCTGTCTGGTCTACGTGGATATAGACGGTCCGGTTGTCTTTGCCTTTGTATTTTTTGTATTTGCCATAAAAGCTTGCGGTAGTGCCGGACAGTCCGGATACGTCGTCGGCAGTGGCAGAGAATACGCTGCCGCATTTTTCGCATTTAAAGTAATAGTATTTATAAAACAGCTTCTGGTGCTCGGCAGTGAGCCAGTGCGGATCATCGCTGCCGCAGATGGGGCAGAAGGGGAGCCGTTCGTCGGCAAAGCGCTGCGGTATAGAGTAAAGTGCGTTGTCCTTGCGGCTGAATCGCATGTTCATTCTGGTTTCCTCCCTTTGGCTCCTGAGAAACAGGAGATCGTGTTCTCTATTTTACCGCAGGAATTGTTTTTTTCAAGTTTTTCCCGTCAAAAATATTGGCACGAATGTTGCTTTGTATTATCATATAGGTAATCATGAGGCTGCAGATCTTTGGAAGAATCTATGCGGACAGTTTTTGCGCGCACGGTGTTTTTTCCTTATCTGCAGAAAAAAGTTAGAAGTAAAAACAAAAAGGTGTGAAGGAGGACAAGATGAGAATCATTGATATGCACTGCGATACCCTGATGGAAGAGTTTCATCACCCGGAAAAAAGTTTTTATGACGGCGATACCTCGATTAACCTGAAACTTTTAAAGGAAAACGACGCGCTGGCACAGTTTTTTGCCATTTATCTGCCAAGGGAAGATATGGAGACCATGGATCCCTATGATCTGTTCAACGCGATGTACGCGCACTATGTGAAGGTAATGGAAGAGAATCAGGATATTATTCAGCCGGTATATTATGCCGAAGATATCCTGCGCAATCAGAAGTCCGGTATGCTGTCTTCTTTTCTGACCATCGAGGACGGCGTTCTCCTGGATGGAAAACTGGAGAGGGTACAGGAGGTGTATGATAAAGGCGTAAGGCTGATCACACTGCTGTGGAACTTTGAAAATTCACTGGGCTATCCTTCCAGCGACGACCCGCAGGAACATCATCTGGGGCTGAAGCCTTTTGGATGTCAGGTCGTGGAACGGATGAATGATCTGGGCATGATCATTGACGTTTCTCATCTGTCAGAAGGCGGATTTTACGATGTGGCAAAGCTGAGCAAAAAACCGTTTGTCGCTTCTCATTCCTGCGCCCGGGCACTGTGCAACCACCGAAGGAACCTTTCCGACGATCAGCTCAGAACGCTGGGCAACGCCGGCGGCGTAGCCGGGGTAAACTTCTGCAGCAGTTTTCTGAAAGAAAACTCGGAGCATACTACCATCGCACAGATCATCGAGCATCTGCTGTATATGCGGGATAAAGCCGGAATTGAGGCTGTCGGCTTCGGATCGGATTTCGACGGCATTGAAGATAATGGCGAACTGATCGATTACAGCGGGTTCACTCGTCTGCTTGCGGCTATGGAAGAGAAGTTCACCGACGACGAGATCGATAAGATCTGTACGCAGAACGCGCTGCGGGTGATCCGCGAGGTGACGGGAAGATAAACGGCACGGGAAAGGAGGCTCACGTTTGCTGATCAAGATCACAGGTCTTGTCATTATCGTTCTGTCCTTTGTTTTTATCTGCAGAAACGGGAACCAGAGCGTACTGGATCTGTTGTTGTCCAGAAAAAGAAAAAAAGAAAATAGCGAAGAAGAAAAGTAGAAAAGGAGAAGTGGAGATGAGAATATTTATTTCTGCCGATTTGGAGGGAATCAACGGTATCGTTGCACCGGAGGATGTGGAGGCGGTCGGAGCAGGCTACGCCCGGTCGTGCCTTTTGATGACCGAAGAAGCCAATGCGGTGATCGACGGCGCTTTTGCAGGCGGTGCGACGGAGGTAGTGGTCTGCGACTCCCATAACGTTTCTGCGAATATCAGTCGTGAGCTTCTGGATAAGCGTGCACAGCTGGTGCGGGGAGATACCCGCAGAAATTCTATGGTCGACGGGATCGAAGACGGATTTGACGGTTTGATCACGCTGGGGTATCATGCCAAGTTCGGCACGCAGAATGCGATTTTGGATCATACCTTTAATCCGGCGACCATCCGGGATCTGCGGATAAACGGCATGAGCGTAGGCGAGTTGGGAATGAATGCGCTTTTTGCTGCAGAAAAAGGCGTACCGCTGATCATGGCTACCGGAGATGCCGCTCTGGCAGCGGAGGCAAATACGTTTTGTGCCGATGTGGAAACCGTGGTGGTCAAGTATGCGCAGGGAAGATTCTGCGCCAGATGCCTGCCGCGGGAGCAGACCCAGAAGATGCTCCGGGATACGGCAGAGAAGGCGGTAAGGCTGGCCAGACAGAAAAAGCCTGTGAGGGTTCCGCAAAACCCGAGAATGGAGATCACCTTTCAGCACGTCAATGAAGCCGACGGCGCTATGCGTGTGCCGGGAACAGAACGTCTCGACGCCATGACGGTGGCCGTCAGTGCAAAAAACATGGATGAATTGATGGCTCTCCGTCAGATCGTTTTCGGTGCAGGCGCAGAATTTTACAACCCGCTGTTTTAATGACAGGAAAAAATAAGGCCGCACGTCAGGATCCATCTGACGCGCGGCCTTTTCACAGTTGACGTGTATGGACGCGATCAAAAGTATCGGCGGGTTTACCGCAATGTACTGCTGAAGTATATTGCCGGTATATCGCTGCAGCACATTGTCTGTAGTTGCCGCAGCACATTGCCGCAGCATATTGACGCAGCACATTGCTGCCTTTGTGCGGCGTTATTTGCGGATATATTCCCGCGGCGGTCTTGCCGTGATGCGGGCGATGATATCATTTTTGTTGGTTTCTGCCAGTGCGGCAGCTTCGGCGACCGTCATGGAGCCGTCGGTTCCATCGCCGTAAATCACGGCTTCCATACCGCAGCAGACGCCGGGAACGTCGGTGACGTCGGCCATGCACTGATCCATGCAGAGCACACCGACAAGAGGCGCTTTGACGCCGCCGATCAGCACATAACCCTTGTCTCGCATATTGCGGGGGTAGCCGTCGGCATAGCCGAAGGGAAGGGTGGCGATGAGGCTGTCCCGGGAGGCTTTCCACAGATAATCGTAACTGACGCCTTCTCCTTTTGGTACGGCGTGAAGCTGGGATATGGCCGTTTTGAAGGTCATGGCCTGACGGATCGGTACATTTTCGGTTTCAAACCCTCGCATGCCGTAAAGTATGGCTCCCGGGCGCACCATGTTCATCCGGTATTGCGGATAGTCTACGGTAGCGATGCTGTCTGCAATATGCTTGTAGGTAAATGTGCAGCCCTGTTTTTCCAGAATGGCAATAAAATCACAGAACGACCGGTACTGCGCTTCGTCTTCTTTACTGCCGGCTAAAGCCAGATGGCTGAATATCCCTTCGATCTCGAGATTTTCCAGATCGAACATCCGGCAGATCTCTTCGGCGAAATCAGCAGACGGGCTCTGCCCAAGACGGTGAAATCCGGTATCGACTTTGATATGCACCCGGGCTTTTCTGTGCAGATCTGCGGCAAGGGCGTTTAGCATTTCCGCCTGCTGCAGGGTAAAGATCGTCTGGGTGATGTTTTGCTCCACGACATAGTGAAGAAGACGATCCGGGGTGTGCCCCAGAATAAAAAGCGGATAATCCGGATAGGCGGCGCGCAGCTGCAGCGCTTCGCTCAAGGTGGCGACGGCCAGATAGCAGGCGCCGTTTTCGATCAGGGTCGGGGCGATGGCGATGCTGCCGTGACCGTATCCGTTGGCTTTGACTACAGCCATTACGGCGACATCGGGGCCGGTCATCTCATCGATCAGCTTCATGTTCCAGGCGATATTATCCAGATCGACGATGACACGGGTATCTCTGAGATCTTGTTTGTTTATCATTGCTTTTCCTCCTCGCTGTGTGCGCCGCAGGCGGCAGGGTAAACGATTTTGTGCCGGAGCGCCGTCTGTCTTCATTATAATACAAAGCAGGGCTTCCGCGGCAGAAATTCTGTAAAAATGCCGGATGTGCGCAGCCTTTTATCCATATATCGTTGTACAGAAGATCATAGCCAGAGAAAAACGCTGCCGCGCATTTCTGCTGGCTTATCGTAATAGAGTAATAGAAATGTAAGTATGAATAAATAAAGCAAAATATATGCCAACCGGAAGCGCAGCGCCGTAAAAAGCGCGGGAAAAAGATGAATTGAGCGGAACAAAAAAATTTAAAAATAAAACCGCGTGCGATATAATAAGGAATAGAGCAGATTCCGAGGCGCCGTGTTTTCGGGAAAGGCGGGAAGGCGAGAGGAGCCGGAACAGAATTAAGAAAGAACAGGAATAAGAAAGAGCAGGAAAAAGGAGAGGAAGAAGCAGGTATGGAAAAAAATAAGCTCTATTTTGATGGATGCGATGTAACAGAGCTGGCAAAAGAATATGGAACGCCCCTTTATGTGATGTCGGAAACAGAGATCGTCAACCGGTTTGCGGCGCTGCGAAAAGAGTTTCTCGAAAAATATGAGAATACCCGTGTTGCCTATGCAGCCAAAGCGTTTTTTACGATGGCTATGGCGAAGCTGGCGGAACGAGAAGGCATGTGCATCGACGTCGTTTCCGGCGGCGAGCTGTATACGGCGCTGAAGGCCGGATTCCCGCCGGAACGGATCGAGTTCAACGGCAATAATAAGCTGGCGAAGGAACTGCGCCTGGCGGTCAAAAGCGGCATAGGCAGGATCATCATCGACGGCTTTGGCGAGCTGGCGAAGCTGGAAGCGATCTGCAAAGAGGAGAACCGCAGGATGAGCGTGCTTTTCCGCATTACGCCGGGAATCAAGGCCGATACTCACGACTATATCGTAACCGGCAAAAAGGATTCCAAGTTTGGGTTTCCGCCGGAAGATGAAATTCTGATGGAGCAGATCCGTCAGGCGATCGAATCGGAATATATTGACTTTAAGGGACTGCATTTTCATGTCGGCTCACAGCTCTTCGATAACCGTCCGTATCTGCAGGCGCTTGAGGTTATCCTGGAGCTGGTGAAAAAAATCCGGGAAAAATTTGGCGTAGAGGTCAGCGAGCTGAACTTCGGCGGCGGTTTCGGCATTCGGTACACCGATGAGGAAAGGCGCCCATACGCTTATTTTCTGGATCCGATGATGGAAAGGCTGGAGCAGTTCTGCCGGGAAGAAAGCTTTCCGCATCCGGCGGTGGTGATCGAACCGGGAAGAAGTGTCGTCGGCGAGGCAGGAATTTCTGTTTATACGATCGGTCAGATCAAGGATATCAAGGGAGTCAGAAAGTACGTCTCGGTAGATGGCGGTATGACGGACAACATTCGGCCGGCGCTGTATCAGAGCGTGTATAGCGGCGTGATCGCCAATAAAGCGGATGAAGAAAAAACGGAAACCGTGACGGTATGCGGCAAGTGCTGCGAATCCGGAGATATTCTGATTCGGGATCTGCAGGTGCCGGTTCCGGAGGAAGGAGATATTTTCGCGGTATTCAGCACAGGCGCTTATGGGTACTCCATGGCTTCAAATTACAATCGGAACGGTATCCCTCCGGTGGTGCTGGTAAAGGACGGAAAGAGCCGGATGATCGTAAAGGGACAGGATGAAGAGGATCTTATCCGTAACGATCTTTTGCCGGAGGATCTGTAAAGCAGAAGGAAATGGAGGAACGGCTTTGAAATTTACGAAGATGCAGGGAGCCGGAAATGATTTTATCATCATCGACAACCGAGAAGGCGAACTGGATGACCGGCAGCTCAGTCATCTTACCCGCAGGCTTTGCCGCCGCCGTTTTTCCATTGGCGCCGACGGTCTGATGGCTGTGGAAAGGCCGCAGGGCTCCGGCGACTTTTGTATGGCGTTTTTCAATGCTGACGGCAGCAAAGGGGAGATGTGCGGAAACGGAGCCCGGTGTATTGCCCGGTACGGGTACGATCACGGCCTCTCTGCAGGCAAAGCGATGGTGGAGACCACGGCAGGACTTGTAGAAGCAGAGCGGCTTTCCCAGGATGTGTATGCGGTAAAACTCAATGCGATCACGAAGCTGTGTCTGGATCTGCAGCTTTCAGCGGCCGGCAGACGGTTTTCCTGCAGTTCTGCAGAGCTGGGCGATCGGGGACTTCCGCATCTGGTGGTGCCATATCCGGGACTGCGCAGCGCAGAAGCCGGGAGGCTGCGCTGCGAGGGCAGCGCGCTTCGCCGTCATCCGCAGCTGCCTAAGGGCGCCAACGTTAATTTTTATGACATCGAGGAAGACGGTACAATTTTTGAGCGAACCTTTGAACGGGGTGTAGAAGATTTTACGCTGGCCTGCGGCACGGGAACCGGCTGTCTTGCTGCCATGCTGCATCTGCAGGGACGGTGCCGAGAGAATCCCGTCGAGGTGGAGACCGCGGGCGGAATGCTCTCGATAGAAATAAAAAAAGAGGAAAACCGCATCACGGAGCTGCGGCTGATCGGGCCGGCGGTGACCGTGGCGGAAGGGGAAACC
>CALXJA010000151.1 GCA_944388465.1 uncultured Emergencia sp. | reverse complement strand
CGGAATATACGGACAACGCGTATATGGTCTACGACGATAACGAAGCATTTAACTGGCAGCGTGCTTACGAATCGCATATTATGGCGGATCCCAGCCGCAGCATCGAGGAGAGCCGGGAAGCCTTTCGACGGGTCAGCGCCGCGAGACTTTCCCGCATGGCAGAAGAGATCTTCAGACCGGAAAATCTGGTGCTTTCGGTGAAAGGCGATAAGCGGAAGATCGATGAGGAAGAGCTGCGCAGGATCTGCTGCGCCGGGCATCCGCAGGCAGATCTGTCCGGCGGTGCTTAATACATGGAGCGTGGAGGAAAGATGAGCAGAAAGTTTAAACAGGCTTTTTTTCGCCTGTATGACAGAAAAATCGGAGCAGGGGAAATCACCTTCAGCCAGACCGGTATACGAAAGGATGAATTTACCCGTCTCTGCACGGAAGAGGACTTTGTTTTTAGCAGAGAAACCATCGAGCGGCTGGCGCTGACGATGGCGCTGACAGAGGAAGAAAAGCAGTTGCTGCTCGATCTTTCGGCAGGGTCTGAGGGATAGAAGCAGCAAGTGCCTGCATAAAAAACAAAAGGAGCAGTGGGAGTATTGAGGACAGACACGATTAAAGTAACACTGAAAGCGATCTTTATTGGCGGCACCATGCTGGTACCGGGCGTCAGCGGCGGAACTATGGCCATGCTGCTGGGCATCTATGACCGGCTGATCAGTGCAGTCAGTTCATTTCACAAGGACATAAAAGGCAATATCTTTTTTCTCTGGATGTTTCTCTTAGGAGGGCTTGCCGGGATGTTTCTGTTTTCCCGGCCGATCCTCTATCTGATCGAGACTTTTCCGCGACCGGCGCTGTTTTTCTTTTTGGGTGCGGTAGCCGGCGGCGTACCGATGATGATACGCCATTCCTGCGTGCAGAAGATCACGCTCCGCATTTGTATCTATGTGGTTCTGGGCGCCGTCATCGTCTATCTGATCTCCATCCTGCCGCCGGGTCTGTTTTCGGCCGGAGACGGAGGCAGTCTGTCCCGTTTTTTCTGGCTGGCGGTAGCCGGCGTGCTGGCGGCGGTGGCGCTTGTGCTGCCGGGTATCAGTGTGTCGTATATGCTGCTGATGCTGGGACTTTATGACATGACGGTAAAGGCGATAACCCAGCTGGATATCGGCCGGCTTCTTCCTCTGGCGCTGGGTCTGGGAGGCGGCATCCTGCTTTCGACCAGGATGCTGGAACAGGCGATGAACCGCCACCCGCAGCCGACCTATCTGCTGATTCTGGGATTTATTCTGGCCTCAGCCGTAGAAATTTTCCCGGGTGCGCCGCAGAGCACGGCGGAATGGCTGATCTGCCTGCTGACATTGTTATCCGGATTCTGTTCTGTTTATGCTCTCTCAAAGTTAGAGTAGACAAAAATTTTCTGGTAATTTTTTTGAGAAAAGTTGTACAATTTTCATTACCCTTTCTCCGGCTATTGTTTTTTTTCTTTATGTATAGTACCATATCTTGCAATGGAGTAAATCTAATATATGAGCGAAGGATAAAGGATAATGAAAAAGAAATTTTTTATCGCCTTTTTCTGTCTGCTTCTGGTGCTGACGGCTTCTGTGCTGTCTGCCGGCTGTGCAGATAATGAAGAAAACGGCGAACAGACAGAGCAAAACGGTACGGAATCTGCAGAAACGCTGCGAGTCGGCATGCTGGGCAAGGATATCAAGACGGCCTGCGTCATTTTAGCAGACAGCCTGGGCTATTTTGAAGAAGAAGGCGTCAATGTTGAGTTTGAAAAGATTAATTCTCTTCCTGACGGACTTACGGCTGTGAGCATGGATAAGCTGGATATTCTGCCGTTCGGCGTCATTCCGAGCTGCAGCTATATATCGCAGGGAACCGATGTGGTCATCTTCGGCGGTACGATTTCCGAGGGAAGCGAAGGTGTGACCAGGGACGACGTAAAATACACGGAGCTTTCTGATTTTGCCGGCAAGAAGATCGGCTGCTTCCGTATGGAGACCGGACATATGGTGCTGAAAGGACTGCTTCGTGAAGCAGGTGTTGATGCGGAATTTATTTATCTGGAGTCTTCACAGGCCATTGTAGAGGCGGTCAAGAAGGGCGAAGTGGATATCGGTATGGTCAACAGCGGTTATGGTTATGTGGCTGAGCAGAGCGGCGCTTACGTAGCTTTCCAGGTCGGCGATTTTGAAAGTGATTTCCCTTGCTGCAGACAGACCACTTCCCGGACAGCAGTCAGCGAAAAACGGGATGCGCTGGTTAAATTCGAAACCGCCCTGCTGCGGGCGTACGAAGTCTATCTCAACGACAGAGAAACGACTATAGAGGCTCTTGTCGAATATTCCGGACAGGATGAGGCCTATGTCGAGGCGATCATGTATGGCACGGACAGCTACGATAACGCCATGATCGTGTCCATGGATCCAAACAAGAAAAAAGTAGCGGATTTCTACGAGGTAATGAAAGCCAACGGAGATATTGACGCGGATACAGAATACGACATCAACGAATACATCGACACCACGATCTATGAGGACGCGCTCAAGAACCTTATAGAAAGAGGTGAAAATACGGATCTATACGAAGAGCTTTTCAAAGAATTTGAGGAAAACAACTTATGATCCAGATAAATGACGTGTCCTTCAGATATTCGGAGGATACAAAAAATATACTGGAAAATTTTCACCTTACCGTGGAAGACGGAGAGTTCCTCTGTGTTATCGGACACTCCGGATGCGGAAAATCGACCCTGCTACGACTCGTGGCAGGGCTTGACTTTCCGCAAAAGGGCGAGATTCTGGTAGACGGGGAAACCGTAAGGAGTCCGGCTGTGGAACGGAGTATTGTCTTTCAGCAGTATTCCCTGTTTCCCTGGCTGACAGTAAAGAAAAATGTTCTTTTTGCGCTGAAGAAAACAAAAAAATACAGCAAGGAGGAAGCGGAAGCCAGAGCGGAGCTTTTTCTGTCCAGAACCGGGCTTGCCGGCGATATGGATAAGTATCCGTACCAGCTTTCCGGCGGTATGCGGCAGAGAACGGCCATTGCCAGGGCGCTGGCTGTGGATTCACCGTTTCTGCTGCTGGATGAGCCCTTCGGCGCGCTGGATACCAAGATCCGCAAGGAATTGCAGAGCCTGCTGAAGGAACTTTGGGAAAATGCGGATACAGGGAAAAGAAAGACCGTGATTTTTGTCACCCACGATCTGGAAGAGGCGATGATTATGGGCAGCAGAATCGTTTTTATCCGGGATGGAAAAGTATGTCACGAAAAACGTATTGACCGGAATATCAACTGCTGCTGCAGAGACGGACTGGGACAGGCAGACTGTCTGCAGATCAAGGAGGAACTGGCAAGATGGTACGAATGAAAAAAGCGGGCGTTTCTTTTTGGCTCTGTCATTTTTTGCTGATGGCGCTGGTGATCGCCGTGCTGCTGCCGGGGAAAAAACAGACAGAGGAACCGACGGCGCTCTTCGGTGCAATGCTGCTGATGGAAGTTTTCTATATCGTGCATATTTGCCGTTTTCCCGGGAAAAGGGATTCGGCTTCAGACATTCTTTCTATTCTCTGGGCGCTGATGCTGGTCTGGGAACTTCTGGTTTCCAAGCTGGATCTGATGCATCCGGTTCTGGTGCCGGCTCTGGAGAATATTTTCCATGTCTTTACGACAGATTACGCTGAGATCGGAGCGGGAGTCCTTTCTTCTATGGAACTGCTCTTTGCCGGAACAGCGGCGGCGATCTGTGCCGGAACGTTGCTGGGACTGATCTGCGGCTGGAATCGCAGGCTCAGAGAGGTATTCTATCCCATTGCCAACGTACTTGCACCGATCCCTTCCATCGTTTTTGCCCCGTACGTTATTGCCATCATGCCGAGCTTTCGCAGCGCCTCCATGGTGGTGATCTTTCTGGGGATATTTTGGCCGGCATTCCTGAAGACGATCATATCGGTGGAGTCCATAGACCGGAACATCATCGATTCGGCGAAAACGCTGGAGCTTTCCGGCGCATCGATGGTATTTGAAGTTCTCCTTCCTTATTCGGTGCCGGGAATCGTTAAGGGATTGAAAGTGACCATGACTTCGGCAGTAATGATGCTGACCTTTGCGGAAATGATGGGATCGACGACGGGTATGGGATATTATATCGTGAATTACAACACTTATGGCAATTACACGAAGGTGCTGGCCGGCATTATCGTTGTAGGGGTCGTGGTGACCATACTCAGTGTGCTGATTACGCTGCTGCAGAAAAAAAGCATTAAATGGCGGAATTACTGATGCCGTCTGCCGCGTCTTTCCTGCATGCGGATCCGCAGTATGCCGCTTCGCTGCGTGCCGTCAGCTTTCTGCCCGTTACCGTTGTGTTTTGCAGGACGGCGGGAAGGCAGCCGGGTCTTGCAACCCCGTATGAAAGGCGTATAATAAAAGCAGATCATCACGAAGGAGGAATGCAGGATGAAAAAATATATTCTTATAGCCGGAAGTCCGAGGCAAGACGGCAACAGTGACCGCGTCTGTGAAATGCTCAGAGAGCAGATAGAAGCCAGGGGCTGCGAAGCGGAAATTTTCCGCATAGAGGATAAAAAGGTGAACCGGTGTATGGCCTGCAATTATTGTAAATCTCATGACGGCTGCGTACAAAAGGACGATGCGGCCGCACTGATGCAGGAACTGACAGAAGCAGCCGGCGCAGTCTTTGTCGCGCCGATCTATTTTGGCTCTATTCCGGGTACCTGTAAGGTTCTTACAGATCGGTTCTATTCGCTGTTTAATCCGCAAAAAGGAAAAGCAGAGCCGGATCCGGCCCGCAGGCTGGGCGTTATCCTGACCTGTGGAGGCAGTCCGGAGGAAGCGGTAAGACCGGTAGGCGAGTTTGTCAATGTTTGTTTTGCTCTGGCCGGTTTTGGCGACCACAAGACGTTGGTCTTCCCGGGACAGAACGACAAGGATGCCTTTACTGGAAATGAGGAATATCAGAAACAGACAAAAGAGTTAGCCGCATGGCTCACCGAGTAGCAGAACGGATTGCAAGACGGTTAGAAAACCGGTTAAAAAACGGAGGATGCGCCAACCCGATGACGGAGAGATTACGGGAGGGACATCCTCCTTTTTTTATCGCTAAGGGTGTAATCTGCCGATTAAAGAAGAGCAAAACGAACAGGCCGGTATCGTCAGCCTGTGATCTCATCTTTGTCAATATCCTCTTCGGCCTGTGTGAGAAAATCAGCATTTTTTTTCTTCAGCTGCGGGATCAGGCTTTTAGCAAAGCGGTTTTTCCCCCGGCTTTTGACGTAGAAATAACCGAATACGGAAAAGACCAGAGCACCGAGGAAATTTACGAAAAGATCTTTCATGGTGTCGATCAGACCGATGTCCAGATAACCGCCGAGACCGAGTTCTTTTCCGTTAACAACGACGCTGTCTATATTATCAATGACAAAAGGCACGTTGCGTCCCTGGGGATCCAGCATCACCGAACGGATGGTATGCACCACGGTATCTTTCTGCATATCCATATGGAAAAACTGATCCATGGCGAATTCGAAAAATTCCCAAAGTACGCCGATGGTCATGGAAAAGCAGAAAGCGACCATGGTCAGAAAAAGCGGCGACAGCTGAAAGGAATATCTTTTGCTTCTGTTGAGCAGGTCGACCATGGAAAATCCCACTGCTGCGGCCAGCAGACCGTTCATCGTATGAAGCATGGTGTCCCAGCCTGGGATTTTTATGTAGAATTCGCCGATCTCTCCCAGTATTTCTGCAGAGAAAATAAACAGCAGGATAATGATTTCCAGAGTTTTCGGCAATTCTACACGAAATTCCAGCTGTACGAAGCTGGGCATCAGCAGCAGAATCAGCGTTACTCCACAGAGGAATACATTTTCGTAATTTCTGTTTAACGCCTGCAGCACCATGACCAGCACAACCAGGGTCCGCAGTACGGAAAAAACGATGAAAGAGCTTTTGTGTTCCCGCAGTTCTTTTTCCATCGCTCTGCACATAATCCGATATCGTTTCTTTATTCCCACCGGAAAACCTCCTTTTTTCGCATGTAATCAGTTTACCTTATCTGCAGCTGTCCGGTCAACCCCTGCTGCCAGTACCGCAGGAGGACTGTATCTTTCGCTGCAGATGCGGTATAATGATATGGAAAACACGAGGAGCCTGTGCTGCTGCGGCAGCCGGGCAAAAGACAGGAGGAAAATCGATGAAAGAAATAGAACTGAAGGCTGAGGAGCCGTTTTTTACTCATGTGGATGTGGCTGTAATTGATTTTCCGGACGGATGCCGGGAGAAAGGAAGGCAGCGGTGCAAAGTCACCGTGGAATTTGCGGAGAGTGATGTGCGCCAGCTGCAGAAAAGAGGTCTGGATTTTGAAGAGGTTATGGCCTATTACCGGGACTGGATCTATCGAGTAGTCAAATTCCATCTGGCACAGGACTGGATATGTACAGGCGGACTGGAGCAGGTGATGAAAATCGTAGAAGATCGGGTGAAGACTTACTTTTAGTGAAACTTTCTTTTCCGGACGGATAAATGACGTTTTTCCTGTGAGAAAAAATGGTAACTGTGGTATACTATAAAGTGGAGCTTTCCTCCTGCCTGTATTTATGATGCGGGGAACGGCGGGGGAACGGCGAGTGGTCTTTTACGGCGCAAGCGTGCAGGAGCTCCGCTTTTCTTGTACTTAGCTTTTAGTTTTTAGAAAGAGAGATGATAAACATGGCAAAGGTAGATATTTTTTCGGGCTTTCTGGGCGCCGGGAAAACAACGTTGATCAAAAAGCTGATCGAAGAAGCCTATAAGGGCGAGCAGATCGTACTGATCGAAAACGAGTTTGGCGAGATCGGCATCGACGGCGGTTTTTTAAAGGATTCCGGCGTGCAGATCAATGAGATGAATTCCGGCTGTATATGCTGTTCTCTGGTAGGGGATTTCGGCAAGGCGCTGGAGCAGGTTCTTTCTGATTTTGCTCCGGACAGAATCCTGATCGAGCCTTCCGGTGTGGGTAAGCTCAGCGATGTGGTTATGGCCGTAGAGCGGCTTCACGATGACAGACTTGTTCTCAACGGGTTCACCACGGTAGTAGATGCCAAGAAGGCAAAAATGTACATGAAAAATTTCGGCGAGTTTTTCAATAACCAGATTGAACATGCCAGCTCGATCATCCTTAGCCATACGAAGGGTCTGCCGCAGGACAAGCTGGATGCCTGCGTAGAGCTCATGCGTGAGCACAACCAGGAAGCGTCTATCGTAACGACGCCATGGGATGAGATTACCGGCGGACAGATTTTGGAAACCATGGAAAAGAAAACTACATTGGCGGCTGAGCTTAAGCATCTTGCGGAAGAAGTGCATGACCATGAGCACGAACATCATCACGAGCATCATGACCATGATCATGATGAGCACTGCGGCTGCGGCCATGATCACGATCATGACGGGCACAGTGAGCACGAACATCATCACGAGCATCACGACCATGATCATCACCATCACCATGCCGACGAAGTATTCACCAGCTTTGGCGTAGAAACAGCACATAAGTTTACGGAAGAACAGATCAGACAGGCACTGAACGCACTCTCGAATTTTGCAGAGTACGGACAGGTCTTGCGGGCAAAGGGTATCGTCGAAGGTACAGACGGTCAATGGATCCATTTTGACTATGTGCCGGGAGAGCCGGACATCCGCCATGGCAGCGCAGCGGTTACCGGAATGCTCTGCGTTATCGGTGCGGATATAGACGAAGACCGGATCAGAGAACTGTTCGGTTTATAAAGAGGTGTGGAAATGGAAATACCTGTATATCTGTTTACCGGTTTTTTGGAAAGCGGTAAAACGACCTTTATCCAGGAAGCCATGGAAGGCGATGACTTCAATGCCGGTGAGCGAACGCTGATGCTGATCTGTGAAGAGGGTGAAGAAGAATATCATCCCAGCCGTTTTTTTGGCACCAACGTTTATCTGGAAACCATTGAAGACGAGGAGGAGCTGACACAGGAATACCTGCACCAGCTGCAGCTGAAGCACAGGGTCGAGCGGGTCGTTGTCGAATATAATGGTATGTGGAGTCTGGACACACTGTACCAGAATATGCCCGACGAGTGGGTCACTTACCAGGAAATGATGTTTGCCGATGCACGGACATTTTTGACCTACAATCAGAACATGCGTCAGCTGGTCTTCGACAAGCTGAAAAGTGCTGAACTGGTTGTTTTTAACCGATGCAGCCGGGACTTCAATAAAATGGCTTTTCACAAGATTGTCCGCGGCGCCAACCGCAAGAGCCAGATCCTCTACGAATATGGGAAAGACGACGTGGAGCTGGATCAGGTTCC
>CALXJA010000150.1 GCA_944388465.1 uncultured Emergencia sp. | reverse complement strand
GGCGTTAAGACGAAGTAAGCGCAGCCTTCAGGCGCAGAGGTGATTCCTCTGCGCTTTTTTAAATGGGGTATTTTAACCGGGAGAAAAAAGTGATCGGACTGGAGAAGGTGCGGCAGATTGTTAGATTTGTGTTTTCCTAGGCAGGATTAAATGTTACAATAAAAAGGTAAATGAGCAGAAAAAGACGGAAATGTACGGTTTTCGGTTCTGGAACGTTGTTTCCTGCGCATTGGAAAGCCTTCTTGCAGGCAAGCAGGCAGCGGCGTTTTTTACCGGGAGCGATCATGAATAGAGAAGAGAAAGAGAGAAAGAGAAAGTAATGAAATACAGTGAATCCAAGATCAATAAAAAGCTGCTTAGAGGACTTGAGGAAATGGGATTCGTCGAGATGACGCCTATACAGGAAATGGCTATCCCCATTCTGCTTTCCGGCCGGGATGTCATCGGGCAGGCGCAGACAGGAACGGGAAAAACGGCGGCCTTTGCCGTACCGCTGCTGGAGAACATCGATCCCCGGGAACGGAATGTGCAGGCGCTGGTTCTGTGTCCGACCAGAGAGCTGGCCATTCAGGCCGCAGAGGAAATCGGAAAGATGGCCAGGTATATGACAGGCGTCAGAGTGGCGGCCATCTATGGGGGACAGGAAATTACAAAACAGCTTCGCCTTTTAAAAGGCAGAGTAGCCGTGGTTATCGGTACTCCGGGACGGGTCATGGATCATATGCGCAGAGGATCGCTAAAGCTGGATGACCTGCGTATGCTGGTGCTGGATGAAGCCGACGAGATGCTCAATATGGGTTTTCGTGAAGACATTGAGACGATTTGCCAGAGCCTTCCGGAAGAACGGCAGACCGCGCTTTTTTCCGCAACCATGCCGAAAGAGATTCTGGAGATTACACAGCAGTATCAGAGAGACGCCAAAAGGATACGGGTGCAGGATCAGGAACTGACTGTACCTTTGGTGAAACAGAGCTGCTATTACGTGAAGGGACGGGAAAAGGACACCGCCATGTGCCGCCTCATCGATTTCATGTCGCCAAAACGGGCACTGATTTTTTGCAACACAAAGAGAAAAGCAGATCAGCTTACCCTGCTGCTGAAAGCCAGGGGTTATTCGGCAGAGGCGATACACGGCGACCTGGCGCAGCAGCAGAGAGACCGGGTAATGAATCTTTTCCGGAGCGGAAAACTGGAACTGCTGATTGCTACGGATGTAGCAGCCCGGGGGATCGATGTGGATGATGTGGACATCGTATTCAATTATGATTTGCCCCAGGACATGGAATATTATGTGCACCGCATAGGACGAACCGGAAGAGCCGGAAAGCGGGGAAAGGCAGTGTCGCTGATTACGGGCAGAGACAAGCGGCGTATTGCGGAGCTCGAACAGTATTGCGGGGCGAAGATAAAGAAAAAAGAAATGCCGTCCGCAGCCAGTGCGATGACGATAAAAGCCTATAAAAATGTTTCGGATGCCTTGCATTACTGTGAAGACAAGGATCTGACCCCATACATGAAGCTGGTGTATAAACGGTGTACAGACGACGGCATCGATCCGCTGCAGGTAGCGGCCGCTTTTCTGCGGATGAGTCTGGGGGAGATAGAAGCCGAACCAAAGGAAGAGCGGGAAAAAGCGCCGGATAGAAACCGTGAGCCGGACAGAGCCTTCAACCGGAGAAGATCGGAAAAGAACGGAAAAAAGAAGGATCGAAGACCATTAGGACAGGGAAAGAACAAACGCAATGGAAAAGGGCGAAAGACTTCAGATCAACATAGAGGACATGACCGCCGAGGGACAGGGTATCGGCAGAAATAACGGCATGGCAGTTTTTGTCGCAGGCGCAGTTGTGGGGGATACGGTTCTTGCAGAGCTGACCAGGGTAAAGAAGCATTACGCATTGGCGAAAACCGTGGAGATCCTTGAGCCTTCGCCGGACAGAGAAGCGGACGGTTGTGAGATTTCCCATCTGTGCGGCGGTTGTCCGTATGGAAAGCTGCGTTATGATGCGCAGCTTCATCTAAAGGAAAAGCAGGTGCGGGACAAGCTGATCCGTCTGGGAGGTCTGGAGTCGCCGAATGTCCAGCCGATCCTGGGTATGGAAAAGCCAATCCACTATCGGAATAAGGCGGTCATGTCGGTCTGGGCCGGCGGGCTTCATACACGGAAAGGCGGCATAGCGGAAAATCAGGGAAAGCCTCTGGTGGGATTTTTCCGGGGAAAGAGTCACGAAACGGTTGACTGTAAGGACTGCCTGCTTCAGTCTCCGCCGGCTATGGCTGCTGCGGAGGTTCTGCGCAGTTTTATCGCCTCGGATAATATTACCGTGTACGATCCCAAGTGGGAAAAAGGACTTTTTCGCCGTCTCGCAGTAAAGACGGCTTACGGCACCGGGGAGGTCATGGTCATTCTGGTCATTAACGGAAAGGGGATCCCCAATGGCGAAAAGCTGGTACAGATGCTGGACGATGCGATCTACGCGCTTCCGGTAACGGAAGACGGAATACAGTACAGCCTGGAAAGCGTGGTGATCAATGTCAACCGAGAAAGGGACGGACGCGTATTCGGCGGCGAGTGGATTACGCTTGCCGGCAGACCGACGATTTTGGACGTCATGGGAGGATTGAAATTTGAAGTGTCTCCCGGATCTTTTTATCAGGTCAACCCGGTGCAGACGGAGGTCTTGTACAAAAAAGCCATAGATTATGCGGAGCTGTCTGGCGGGGAAACGGTTCTGGATCTGTACTGCGGTGTGGGAACGATCGGACTTTTTGCCGCGGCTTATGGCGCGGCAAACGTCATTGGGATCGAATCGGTACGGAGCGCCGTTATTGATGCCAATCGAAACGCAGTGATCAATGGGATCGTTCATGCTCGTTATGTATGCGGAAAAGCGGAGGAAGAGCTGCCCCGGCTCCTGAGCGGTAACGGGTCGGCAGAAGAGTCTCTGCAGATAGAAAAAGCGGATGTCGTTTTTCTGGATCCGCCGCGGGCAGGCTGTGACAGAAAGCTGCTGGATGCTGTGGCAGAAGCGCAGCCGCGCCGGATCGTCTATGTGTCCTGTGATCCTGCGACGCTGGCCAGGGACAGCAGATATCTGACAGAAAAAGGATATACCTTTGCAGAGGCGACGCCGGTCGATATGTTTCCGCATACCGGCTCGGTCGAGACGGTGGCGCTTTTTGTCCTGTAGCCCTTATGCGCGATCCGTTATTCTGCCGGATTGGAACAGTCGTTTTCATAGGGGAGAAGAAGCTTTGCGATCAGAGATCGGGTGATCTCATAGACAGAATAGCGGGGATAGTCCACATGCGCCATAGCCATGGCTTTTTTCTGCTTTTCGGTTGCCTCGGTATAAGGATAAACGCCGAACAGAAAGGGAAACAGCGCATAGGTGAACTGCTGGATATCCTTTGTGGCCATACAGGGGAAAAATTTTTTCAGGCAAAGGGAAATTTCCTGAAGAGAACGGGCGTATACCGTCTTGAATACAGCCAGATTTTCCAGCCGGCTTTTTGCTTCCAGATCATAGAGATTCATGGCCATCAGCTTCAACATACAGGTTCGTTTCTGCAGTGTGCGGGCGAGCGCATCGGCGAAACCATCCGCAGAAAGTGGATCCTGCGTCATACGGATGCGGGAGAGGTCTTCTGCCCAGGCTCCATACTCTTTCTCCAGAAGAGCGAGAAAAATCTCCTCTTTTGTCTGGAAATAGTTGTAGATGGATGTCCGGCCGAATGAAGTTTTC
>CALXJA010000149.1 GCA_944388465.1 uncultured Emergencia sp. | reverse complement strand
TCGCACTGGGAAAGGAAGTCGCGGTAGACCTGACCGCCGCCGATAAGCATCACGTCGTCCGGATCACAGTCCTGCAGCAGAAGCGCAAGCTCCTGCCTGCTGTGGGCAATCAGCACGCCCTCCTTCTGATAGTCCGGCTGTCTGGTCAGCACGATATTCGTTCTGTTGGGGAGCGGTTTTCCGCCCGGCAGACTTTCCAGCGTCGCCCGTCCCATAACGACGGTCTTTCCCTGCGTCCGTTCCTTGAAATAGCGCAGATCGCCCGGAAGATGGCAAAGCAGACCGCCTTTGTTTCCAATCGCCCAGTTTTCATCTGCGGCCAGTATCATTTTCATCTCGTTTTTCTCCTGTCCTGCAGCGCTCCCCGTCCTCCGAAGCCGCGCCGAAACAGCTGCTGCCAAATGCAGGCCGGCTGCGCCGCAGATGCTTTTTGACTCTTTTCCGCACAATTACACGATTACGCTGCGATCGGTCACACGGCAATCGGTATATTTTTCACCTGCGGGTTTTTCTGATAATCCTCGATCCGCAGATCGTCTACGGTAAAATCGTAAAAATCGTGGATCTCCGGATTCAGGCTGAACTTCGGCGCCGGATACTGCGGCCGGCTGATAAGCTCTTCAATGATCGGAATGTGCCGGTCATAGATATGCGCGTCGGCAATGACATGAACCAGCTCTCCCGGTACAAAGCCGCATGCCTGCGCCAGCATATGCACCAGCACCGCGTACTGCACGACATTCCAGTTGTTGGCTGCCAGAATATCCTGCGATCTCTGGTTCAGCACCGCATTGAGCCGGTTTCCGGTAACATTAAAGGTCATGCTGTAAGCGCACGGCTCCAGTCCCATTTCCGAAAGATCTGCAAAATTGTAAATATTGGTCATGATCCTCCGGGAATACGGCGTATGCTTCAGCTGCCAGATCACATTGTCCACCTGATCCATTTCCCCCTGGTGAAACTTGTATTTTATCCCCAGCTGATACCCGTAGGCCTTTCCGATCGATCCGTTTTCATCTGCCCACTGATCCCAGATATGGCTGTTCAGCTCCTTTATATTATTGGACTTTTTCTGCCATATCCAGAGCATTTCATCTACCGCCGACCTGATCGCTGTCGGCCGAAGCGTCAGCGCCGGAAATTCCTCCTGCAGATCATAGCGGTTGACTACGCCGAAAGTTTTGATGGTATAGGCCGGCGAACCGTCCTCCCATCTGGCGCGAACCTCTTGCCCTTCTGTGGAAAATCCATGATCCAGAATCTCCCGGCACATGTTTACAAACAATACATCCGCTTTACTCATGATCCTTCTCCTCAATGATCTCGATCGCCCGGAAAATCACCTGCTCCAGCCGCTGCTGCTCCTCCGCAAGAAAGAGAAACCCGATCAGCGCCTCAAAGGCCGTGGCCAGCTTATAGGTCACCGCATCGGCGCTTCGGGATTTTGTCGATATCTTGTGATTTCTCGCCCGCTTAACCAGCGCAGTCTCTTCTTCCGTCAGAAATTCAGCCATAAGCCTTTTCACCGCTTTCGCCTGACTTCCCGCGCACACATAGCCCACCGCCGCCCGGTGCAGTTTGTTCGCATTGGCGCCGATGGAATCCATTACATGTTTTCGGATATAAACTTCATAGACGGCATCACCGATAAACGCCAATGCCGTCGTATTCATCATTCTTGAATCCAGCTTCTGCATACTACTCTTTTATGATCTGTACGCCCTGCGGCGTATCTTTCAGCGTAATGCCTTTTTCCTTCAGCATATCCCGAATCTCATCCGCCCTGGCGAAATTCTTCGCCTTTCTGGCTTCCTGTCTCTCATCGATCAGCTTTTGGATTTCCGGATCGACGGCATTGTCTGCTTCGGCCTGCAGCAGCCCCAGCACATCACAAAACTCCATCAGCGTATCCACGGACGCCTTGGCAAAGGCCTTGGAAGCACCTGACTTCACCGCGGTATTGATCGCCGTGATCAGCTCAAACACTGCGCTGATAGCGTCAGCCGTGTTCAGATCATCGTCCATGGCGCGGATAAATTCCTGACGGTACACGTCATAACCTGCCAGCTTTTTCTCTTCCTCACCGCTTAAGTCTCCCTCTTTTCCGGCTTCGCACAGATAGAGCAGATTTTCCTTGCAGTTCTCCATCCTGGCCAGGCTGCTTTTCGCCTGTTCCATCAGCTCTTTACTGAAGTTGATCGGGCTTCTGTACTGGCCGGACAGCAGGAAAAAGCGGATGACCTCGCCGCTGTACTCCTTGAGGATGTCTCTGACCGTAAAGAAGTTTCCTTTGGATTTGGACATCTTTTCGTTATCAATGGTAATATAGCCGTTGTGCATCCAATAGTGGGCAAATGGTACGCCGTTGCAGCATTCTGACTGGGCGATCTCGTTCTCGTGATGCGGGAACTGCAGATCCTGACCGCCTGCGTGAATATCGATGGTCTCACCCAGATGCTTTTTGGACATGGCCGAACATTCAATGTGCCAGCCGGGTCTGCCCATTCCCCATGGGGATTCCCAGGCGATTTCGTCTTCCGACTTTCTGGCCTTCCACAGCGCAAAATCCAGCGGATCCTGTTTGACCTCGCCTACAGCGATCCTGGCTCCCGCCTCCAGATCATCGATATTCTGCTTGGAAAGCTTTCCGTATTCCGGAAATTTTCTGGTGGAAAAATAAACATCTCCGTTGGCTTCGTAGGCATAACCCTTGTCGATCAGGGTCTGCACAAAGTCGATGATGTCCTGTATATGCTCCGATACGCGCGGATGAACGTCGGCTTTTCTGACATTCAGCGCCGCGGCATCGCGAAAATACTCGCCGATATATTTTTCCGCAACTTCCGGCGCGGTGATTCCCTCTTCCCGGGCTCTGTTGATGATCTTATCGTCTACATCGGTAAAATTCTGCACGAACTTCACTTTGTAGCCGCGGTATTCCAGATACTTCCTCAATGTATCAAAGACCACAAACGGTCTGGCGTTACCGATATGGAAGAAGTTGTAGACCGTAGGGCCGCATACATAGATCAGCGCCTCTCCCTCTTTGATCGGTACAAACTCTTCTTTTTTTCTGGTCAGCGTATTATAGATCTTCATGTTCTATTCCTTCCTTCTCTTGTGCACGCAGATCGTCCAGCTTTTCCTCCAGCTGGCGGATACGCCTGCGCAGATATTCCAGCTCTGCGGCAATGGGATCCGGCAGATTGACCTGGTTCAGATCCTCCGTGCTTTCTCCGTACCGTTTGACGATCTTTCCCGGAATGCCTACCACGGTACAGCCCGGCGGAACCTCCTTCAGCACGATGGAACCGGAACCGATCTTGACATCATCGCCCACCGTGAACGGTCCCAGCACTTTGGCGCCGGAACTGACGACAACGCGGTTGCCGATGGTCGGATGACGTTTTCCCGTGTCCTTGCCTGTACCGCCTAAGGTCACGCCCTGATAAAGGGTCACATCATCGCCGATCTCCGTCGTCTCGCCGATGACCACCGCCATGCCGTGGTCGATAAAACAGCGGCGCCCGATGACTGCGCCGGGATGGATCTCGATGCCGGTGAAAAACCGGGTCAGCTGAGAAATGATCCGCGCCAGCAGCTTCATCCTGTGCCGGTACAGAAAATGCGCCGGTTTATGAAAGATCAGCGCCCAGATTCCGGGATAGCAGAGCAGAACCTCCAGCCCGTTTCTGGCCGCCGGGTCTTTTCTGAGCACAGTTCGGATATCTTCTGCTACGTCTCTGAAAAATGCCATTTTCGTTTCCTTTCCTGCTTTGTGCGGACATTTCGCGGCGCAGCGCTATTCAACGGTGATCGTCTTGATTCTTACCGGTTCGATAGGATCGTCCATCCTGCCGCGGGGAACGTTGGCGATATCCTGCGCAACCTCCATGCCCTCAGTGATCTTTCCGAAAGCCGCGTACTCACCGTCCAGATGCGGTGCGTCGGCAACCATGATGAAGAACTGCGAGCCCGCAGAATCCGGGATCATGGTTCTGGCCATGGAAAGCACACCTGTCGTATGTTTCAGGTCGTTTTTCCAGCCGTTGGAGGTGAACTCTCCCTTAATGGTGTATCCTGGTCCTCCGGTGCCGTTTCCCTGCGGACAGCCGCCCTGAATCATGAATCCCGGAATCACCCGGTGAAAGGTCAGACCGTCATAGAAACCGTCCCTGGCCAGTTTTTCAAAATTTTCCACTGTGATCGGTGCGATATCCTCATAAAGCTCTCCGGACATAACACCGCCGTTTTCCATTTCGATGATCACTTTTTTCATTTGCTCAATCTCCTTATCTTCATTTCGGTTTTTTACTATTCACTTACTCACTGTATCGCAGTTTGTAGTACGTCATTCCGTTTTGTCCTTCTTTCAGTATACCCCAAATCTCCTCATTGAAAAACTTCGGATATACATCCGGAAGCGCGCTGATCTCCTCACGGGAAAGGAATTTTGCCTCCCGCAGCACCTGTCTGTCTTCCGGAAGCTCCGGATCTTTCCCCAGCGCCAGCTCTCCGCCGGTGATCCTGCCGATCATATAATTGACGAAGCGCTGTCCTCTCTCCGGGGAAACCTCTTCAATATGCCAGGCCACACCGGTAACTTCAATATCGAGGCCGGTCTCCTCTTTCACTTCCCTGATGGCCGCTTCGATGGAATTTTCCCCGTCTTCAATGCCGCCGCCGGGAACCAGCCAGAAATCCCGTTCCTCGTGATGCTGCCTGACCATGAGGATCCTGCCCTCTTCATCCTGCAGGATCACCCTTACGCCTCCTACCCACATAATATCGCTCCTATCACGCCCGAAACCACCACGATGATGATCGGACTCACTTTAAATTTTCCCACAAGAACTACCGTACCGACTGCAATGGCTATGGCTGCAGGATCCAGCTCCGCGAACGCACTCTGCCCCATAAAAATCACAGACGCGGCGATCAGTCCTACGGTAACCGGCCGTATGCCGGCAAACGCTCCGTCGATGACGGCGCTGTCTTTGAACTTCGTAATAAAATAGCAGGCCAGCGTCACCAGGATAAAGGACGGCAGCGCGACGCCAAAGGTCGCTACTGCGGCTCCGCTGTATCCCGCGCAGTTAAAACCGACATAGGTGGCCGCATTGACGGCGATCGGTCCGGGTGTGACCTGCGAGATGGCGACCAGATTGGAAAACTCGTCTGCAGACATCAGGCCAAAGGTCTTCGCCCCCTGGTAGATCATCGGCAGCATCGCCATGCCCCCTCCAAAGCCAAAAAGACCGATTTTGGCAAAGACGAGAAAAAGCTGCAGATAAATCATTTTTCCTCACCTCCGCTCTTCTTTTTCCGGATCGACGTGTAGACCAGACCGACAACAATGCCGGCCAGTATCGTCCACACCGCGTTGACATCCAGCACCGCGATGAGCCCAAAAGCGATGACCGCCACGACCCACGGGAAAACCCCTTTCAGCACCTGTTTGCCGACCTTATATGCCGAATAGGCGATCAGACCCGTAGCCGCCGCCTTGATACCCACAAGGTCGCCGTTGACATAATGGTTGTCCCCGATACCATGCAGCAGCTTCACGACCAGAATGATCACGATATAGCTGGGAAGGATAACCCCTACGGTAGCGCAGATCGAACCGAGCAGTCCCTTTTTCCGCTGACCGATATAGGTGGCCATATTGATGGCGATGACGCCGGGAAGACCCTGGCTGACGGCAATGCAGTCCACCGCTTCTTCCTGGGACATCCATTTTTTCTGATCGACGACGATCCCCTGGATCAGCGGAATCATGGCCATGCCTCCCCCGATGGTAAACAGACCTAATTTAAAGAAGACCCAGAATAGCTGCAAATACATATTGTCTTTTATCTTCTCTGCAATGCTCATCTTATTTCCGCTTTACCTTTCCCAAATCAATTTTCTTAAATATGGCGACGAGCCGGACCGCCAGCGTTACGCCAAAGCAGATATACACCGACAGCCCTATGCTCAGCTGCAGATGCGCGGCATAAAAAGCCAGCGCGCCGGCGATAGAGGCCACCGCGTAAATTTCCCGCCGGAAGCAGCGGGGGATCTCCTGAATAAAGACATCCCGCAAGACGCCGCCAAAGGTTCCGGTAAGAACAGAAAGAGCGAGGATGACATAAACCGCGTCGTATCCGCTCTCCACCGCCACACGGCAGCCTATGGCGGTAAAGGCCGCCAGACCGAAGGCATCCGCCACCGATACCAGATGGGATATCCGGTCAAGCTTCCGGTAAAACAGAATGCACAAAATTCCCACAGCCAGGCTGACCGCCGCATAAGCCGGATCTGCCAGCGAGGCCGGAAGGATCTGCCCCACCAGCACGTCGCGGATGATTCCGCCGCCGATAGCGGTGATAATCGACAGGAAGCAGATCCCATAGTAATCCAGATCCTTTTCAATCGCCGCAGCAGCGCCGGACACGGCAAAAGCCACCGTGCCGATCCACTCCATTACGGTAATAAAATCCATAGTTTTACCTGTATATGATCGTCTGCGTTACCGACGCCTATTTTTCTGCGTTAACGATCCGGATCGCCTCTGCGACAGCCGCCTCGACCGTCATCTCTTCCTTTTCCGGCTCCCTGCGCAGCTTGTATTCCACTTTTCCTTCGCCGGCCAGCTTGCCTACCGTGATTCTGACCGGAATGCCCAGAAGATCGGCATCCTTGAACTTGACGCCCGGACGCTCTCTGCGGTCGTCAAGAAGGACTTCCACACCGGCTCTGGTCAGCTGATCGTAAATGGATTCTGCAACTTCCGCCTGCTGCGGATCATCCGGTTTGACCAGCGTAATGATCACATGATACGGCGCCACCGACATCGGCCAGATGATGCCGTCGTCATCGTGATGCTGCTCTACCACGGCAGCCAGCGTCCGCGTAACGCCAATGCCGTAGCAGCCCATAACGATCGGATGCTCCTGCTGGTTCTCATCCTTGTACATTGCGCCCATAGCCGAAGAATACTTGGTTCCCAGCTTAAATACCTGTCCTACTTCGATTCCGTGGGCGTGCTTTACCGGTGCTCCGCAGACCGGACAAGGGTCGCCTTCCTTCAGCACCTTCAAATCGGTTACAATGTCGCCTTTATAATCTCTTCCGTAATTGACGTTCAGCAGATGGTGATCCGCTTTGCAGGCGCCTGCGCACAGGTTGGCCTGTCCCGGAAGCTCGCTGTCCACAACGATGGTGCAGTCGTGCAGGCCGCACGGAC
>CALXJA010000148.1 GCA_944388465.1 uncultured Emergencia sp. | reverse complement strand
GGCCTCTATATATACCGGCATTACCATAGCCGAATATTTCCGCGATATGGGCTATACGGTGGCCCTGATGGCGGATTCCACCTCACGCTGGGCCGAGGCGCTGCGTGAAATGTCAGGCAGACTTGAGGAAATGCCGGGTGAAGAGGGGTATCCGGCTTATCTGGCTTCCCGGCTGGCCCAGTTTTACGAGAGAGCCGGACGAACGATATCCCTGGGAAAAGAGGGCAGGATTGGCGCGTTGTCGGCAATCGGCGCGGTTTCCCCTCCGGGAGGAGATATTTCCGAACCGGTATCCCAAGCCACGCTGCGGATCGTAAAGGTATTCTGGTGCCTGGATTCGTCTCTGGCCTATAGGAGACATTTTCCTGCGATCAACTGGCTGCAGAGCTATTCGCTGTATATCGACAGATTGACAAAATGGTACGAAGAGAACGTCAGCAAAGATTTTCCAAAGATGCGCGCGGAGGCGATCATGCTGCTTCAGGAAGAAGCCGAACTGGAGGAAATCGTCCAGTTGGTCGGTGCGGATGCCCTGTCCTTCGAAGACCGGATCAAGCTGGAGGCGAGCAAGTCCATCCGAGAAGACTATTTGCATCAGAACGCCTTTCACGATGTAGATACTTACTCTTCGCTGAACAAGCAATATAAGATGTTAAAGCTGATCCTCAGCTATTACGAGCTGGCTAAAGATGCCGCAGGCAAAAATGCTTCATTCAGCCGGCTGGTATCTCTGCCGGTCAGGGAATCTATCGGTCGGTTTAAGTATATTGAGGAAGAGAAAATTGACCAGGCATATGACGAGATTCAGACAGAGCTGAAGAAGGAGATCGCGGATCTGATCAGTAAGGAGGCGGAGGACGATGATTAAGGAATATAAGACCATATCGGAAGTGGCAGGCCCGCTGATGCTTGTCAGAAATGTGGAGAACGTAACTTACGACGAACTGGGCGAGATCGTTCTTCCCAGCGGTGAAACCAGGCTCTGCAAGGTCCTCGAGATTAACGGAAGCGACGTTTTGGTCCAGCTGTTCGAGAGCTCGGCCGGTATAAACCTGAAGGAAAGTACAGTTAGATTTCTCGGTAAAGGCACGCAGCTGGGCGTTTCTCCAGAAATGCTGGGCAGAGTGTTCGACGGCATGGGAAGACCCATGGATGGCGGACCGGAAATTATTCCGGAAAAAAGACTGGATATCAACGGTCTTCCGATGAATCCGGCAGCCAGAGACTATCCTGCAGAATTCATTCAGACCGGGGTATCGGCTATCGACGGATTGAACACGCTGGTAAGAGGGCAGAAGCTGCCTATCTTTTCCGGATCGGGACTGCCTCACGCAGAGCTGGCGGCCCAGATTGCCCGTCAGGCTAAGGTTATCGCCGGAGAGAGCAATTTTGCCGTAGTCTTTGCGGCCATCGGTATTACCTACGAGGAAGCCGATTTCTTCGCGTCGGACTTTCGCCGTACGGGGGCCATTGACAGAACGGTCATGTTCATGAATCTGGCCAACGATCCGGCGGTAGAGCGTATCGCGACGCCGCGAATGGCGCTGACAGCTGCCGAGTATCTGGCTTTTGATCTGGGGATGCACGTGCTGGTCATTTTGACCGATATCACCAACTATGCAGAGGCGCTCAGAGAGGTGTCCGCAGCCCGTAAAGAGGTTCCGGGCAGAAGAGGCTATCCTGGATATCTCTATACGGACTTGGCTACCATGTACGAAAGAGCCGGAAGGAAGCGGGATCAGGCTGGATCGATCACCATGATTCCGATTTTGACCATGCCGGAAGACGATAAGACTCATCCGATTCCCGACCTTACCGGTTATATCACCGAGGGACAGATCATCTTATCCAGAGAGCTGTATCGAAAGGGGATAAAGCCTCCTATCGATGTTCTGCCTTCCCTGTCCCGCCTGAAGGATAAGGGCATAGGAAAGGGCAAGACCCGGGAGGATCACGCGGACACCATGAACCAGCTGTTCGCCGCGTATGCCCGGGGAAAGGAGTGCCTGGAGCTGATGACCATTTTAGGCGAAGCCGCGCTGACTGACGTGGATCTGCTGTACGCCAGATTCAGCCAGGAATTCGAGAAGCGATACGTCAACCAGGGATATGAAACGGATCGAAGCATAGAGGAAACGCTGGATATCGGTTGGGAACTGCTGCGGCTGCTGCCGAGGAGTGAACTGAAGAGAATCAAAGACGAACTGCTTGAGAAGTATTTAGGGTAGGTGAGACGTCATGGCAGAGAGAATGAATGTGAATCCTACCCGGATGATGCTCACATCATTGAAGAAGCGGCTGAAGACGGCCACCCGCGGCCACAAGCTGATGAAGGATAAGCGGGACGAGCTGATGAAAGAATTCCTCGAGCTGGCTCGTGAAAACGGCAGGCTCCGTCAAGAGGTGGAGCAGCGTCTGTCTGCGGTATACAAAAATTTCACGGTAGCCAGCGCCATGATGAGCCAGGAGGTTATGGAAGAATCTCTGATGTTTCCCAAACAGGGTGTGCGCATAGAGGTGGGAAACAGAAATATCATGAGCGTAGATGTTCCGGTTTTTTCCTTCAAAACCACGGCAGAAGATCCGACGGATATTTTTCCCTACGGTTTTGCCAGAACTTCAGGGGAACTGGATAATGCCATATCCCAGCTGTCGGAACTTTTTCCTATGCTTTTGGATCTGGCGGCAAAGGAAAAGGAAACGGCCCTTCTTGCCGCAGAGCTGGAAAAGACCCGCAGACGGGTCAACGCGCTGGAATACGTGATGATTCCCCGTATAGAGGCTACGATCAGATACATTACCATGAAGCTGGATGAAAACGAGAGAGGTAATCAGACGCGCCTCATGAAAGTAAAGGATATGATGCTGGCTGAATCCATAGAGGATAAACGCGGACGCGATGAAGAGGCTATAGAGGCGTTTGTGGAACGGAAATAAATAAAAGAGAAGGACTGCCCGCAACAGGTATTGCGGACAGTCCCTCTCTTTTTCTGGAAATATTTTCAACTTTTCTTTTTCTTTCTTTTAGCTTGAGCTCGCTGCGCTCGCATTCTTTCCTGGATCCGCTGCTTTTCCTTTTCTATCTCTTCCTGCTCTTCGGCGGTATAGTCGTCAATGAACATATCCGGATTCATCTTTGCCGCCAGTTTTATACATGCGCGGCAGTCTTCCGGCGTAAACAGAAAGGATCTGAGCATGGAGCCTTTCTCAATGGTGAGCCTAGCGTTGGGACGTGCTTTGATATAGTCCGGCTGGATACCGGTGATCTGATCCCAAGTCCAGCGATTAATCGATTTGAGTCCCAGCAATGAATAGCGGATATCCACGCCTTCCTCTGAAATGATGTGCTCTTTGTGATGGAATACCGATATCATCAGAATCAGAGTCAGAGGGATATAAAACCACTGTTCACGGCTGTACTCAATATATAGCAGTATCACACACGCGACAAGAACTAGGATTTTTTTATACAGAGCATGCGTTTTTACGATACCTTTATATGTTTTCATTTATTTCTCCGGAGATTTATATGTGCCGTCAGCTCTCAGCTCGGCCAGTCTCTGCATGGCGATTTCATGTGCTTCTGCAGGAGCTGCAGGGACACTGCCTTTCTTCAGCTTGCCGCCGAAGAAGCCGGTGTGTGTACCGTCAGCATAGATCATATTGCCGCCCCAGGATGCGGTGGCGATGGATACGATCGGGTTCAGCAGGTTGACGAAGCAGAACGGCAGATAGGACAGCGTTTCTACACCCAACATGCTGGAGTGATATGCTCCGCAGGAGGACCAAGGAACCAACGGCGACCACAGCGTACCGCCGTCTTCCTGAGCTCTGGACAGCATGTTTCTGGCAAGTCCCAGATTGTCGAACTTTTCTTTGTACATGGAAGCCGGTACGATAAGTCCCAGGTACTGGTCGCACATAGTGGCGATGCAGAACATGGCCGTGAGGATAGTGGTCAGCACCATCTGGAACGGCGTATGTACACTCTTGATCAGTCTGCCCAGCAGAGATTCTACAGCGCCGATGCGGCTGTAGATACCGCCGAAGCCGATGGCGATCAGGGCGATGTTGATGGTCCAGAGCATGGAATCCATACCGCCGCGGGTCATCAGCTGATCTGCCAGTGCGTCGCCGG
>CALXJA010000147.1 GCA_944388465.1 uncultured Emergencia sp. | reverse complement strand
TCTGCGGAATTTCCTTTCCGGCGCTGAGATGGGCGTCCTCCGGAATGAAGGAGCAGGCGATCACGTTGCCCCGGCAGTCGAAGATGATGTGCTGCCCGCTGCCGCCGGCGCAGCGCCGGGTCAGCATATAGTCCACGATCTGACGGCTGTACTGGATCGGATAGTCTTTCCACTCCAGCAGATCCATGTTGTCCGCGCAGATTCTGCTGATCTCTCCCACAAGGCGCCTGAAGAAATCGTACTCCAGCCGCATTTCTCCAGCGCCTCTGATCCCTACCACAGGTGTATAGCGGATAAAAGACGCACCCTGCTTATAGGCAAACCGAGCCATGGACTTTACTTCCTCTATGTTTTCGTCAAAGACGGTACAACCCAGACCCAGACGGATTCCCCGCCTGCTCATTTCCTGGATATTGTCCTGTATCCGGCTCAGCGTATCCTCACCGGTAATCTCCTGATGCAGCTCCGGCTTCAGCGTGTGAAGACTGACCCGTACCAGCGTTCTGCATTTTCTGTAGGTCTCGGCCATCTGTTCGGTGAGACGAAGCCCGTTGGTCGTCACCACCGTCCAATAGCCCAGATCCCTGGCGTATTGGATAATTCTCTCGTATTCGGGATGGATCGACGGTTCTCCACCGGTCAGCGTTGTAATCCGGTATCCCAGCCTTCGCCCCGCCTCCAGCGCCCGAGCCGCCTCTTCAAAGGGGATATAAAACGGTTCTTTTCCGTACTCCCAGGCGCCGCAGAAGCTGCACTTCATATTGCATGCCGTCGTTAAATGTAAATCCAGATTCATACTATCTTCCACCTGTTTGTTGTGATATAACGTGATATAATAAATAAGTAAATGCAGTAAACCATACGCAAGCAGTGTCTCATACGATGTTCACAAAGGAATAACGGTCTGTTCTTGCATGGTTTTAGTAGCAGCAAGTGGTGCAGGTGCAGTTAGCACAGCTGGTCGTTCCGCCTGGAGCCAGCTCTACAAAAGTGTCGTGTGCGCAGGTAGCGCCAACTCTTGCTTTATATGTAAGCATTCCATTACCTCCTTTCAGCATGTATTTCATATAAGTCTACATGCCTTGCGTATGGTTTACTGCATTTACTTGTTTTATTTCAATACATTCTTGTCAAATATAAAATACCATTTTCCTTTTTCTCCTTACCATCTCTGTCCCGTTAACATTGCTTGAACTTTCTGTAAAATTGATCGCCTTCTTTGTTAACACCAGGTTATAAAAAAAGCGCGCCCTTTGGCGCGCAAGTCCGCAAAACCCGCTATATTTCAGAAGCAGCGCTGCTTCCCCATGCAATTATTTGTAAAATTTCTGTTTTTTATATGATACCGTCGCCGGGCAGTTCCTGCACTTTCTCTCCGGCGCAATGCGTTGCTGTTCCAGGAGATAATTCCGGCCGGCTACAACTCTCAGCATGCAGAGATAAGAAAAAAGAAGTGCGGCAGGATTCTTCCCTTAGCAATACAATCCTGCCAAGGTTGATCTGCGGCACTTCTCTTTTCTTCTATTTGCCAATCACTCTGAAATCATTACATCGCACCCGCAAGGGTCAGTACCAGGCGCATCACCAGCATGGCGACCAGGGATGTAAACAGCGGAACTGCCAGCATGACTTTGCGATATTTTGGATTTACATCAGATACCAGTATGATCCGGGCATAATGGCCGACCAGCGTTCCCATCAGCATACAAGGCATGATGAGAATCGTTGCCTGCGCAGCTGTAATGATTCCCTGCGCAAACATGTTCGCCGCCGTTGCCGCACCTGCCGCTTTGGCGAAAAAAGCAGAGATCAGCACCGCTACGGCCGCTCCCGGCAAGCCGAATATTCCCATTACCGGGCCGAAAAGCTTACCGACCAGATCCATCAGACCGGTGATTTCCAGAAATTCAACGATGACATAGCCTAAGATCATGGCGGGAAGAATCTGCTCTACGGCAATGTAAAATCCGCCTTTTGCCCCTCCCATGAATATTTCGATGATGCTCTTTTTTCTTTCTGTCTCCAGCGGCTTTATTTTTGTGTTCCCTCCTTTTTCTGCATCTCTGCTTTTGTCATTTCCCTGTTTTTATACCGGATATACAGCCGCATAGCTGTACTTCCCAGAGTCTTGAACATGACCAATGCTACGATCACGGCTCCCATCGGCCAGAGTATGATCGGTAAAAGCGGCGCCTGGGTGGAAATAACATTGCCAATGACAGCAGAGCTGGAATATTGATAAGACGCAAAGATCGTCCGCTCATCATCGGTGATCTGTCCCTCTTCATACAGCTTTTTCGTCATGACGGCCGTAACATCCGAACTGGTAAATGACGCGATAAATGCGACGCCGGCACTTCCCGGTATTCCCCATATCGGCTTCAATATCGGGGAAAATAGCTTTCTTGCGGCTTCCATGGCTCCGAGTTCTTCCACTACGTCCAGAATCCCCATGGAAAGCGCCGTAATCGGCAGCAGGGACAGTGCAAACAGAAATCCCGCATTGGCGCCTGTCCCGTCAGCGCCAGTAAAATCAAGCCCATCTGCGATGACACCGAACTTTCCGGTCAAAGCGTTTAAATCCAGCGCTCTTAGCGGCGTATCGCTGTTTTCAAAAATTCCGGAAAAAAGAATGATCAATACGAACAGGGACAACCAGCTTTTCCAGGTAAGTTTCGGTTTATCTTTTGCTTCCATTTATAATTTCTCCTCTCCTATTGCTTCCATTGCCTATAAAGAAAACGCATCCTGATCTAACACTGCCCGAAGCAGCAGCTCCGCGCGTTCCAAAAGGCTATCTGTATCGGCATATTCAGCCGGACTGTGATTATTCTCTCCGCATACGCCCATGGCGCACAGCACCGGTGTATCCGTCTGGCTGATGTGCGCCGCATCAGAGGCTCCTCCCAGAATTTGCTTTTCCGGTACTTGCAGCCCGTATTTCTCCGCCACATGCGCCAGATAACGATAAAGCGCTTCTTCCTTTTCATGGGGCTCAAACGGCG
>CALXJA010000146.1 GCA_944388465.1 uncultured Emergencia sp. | reverse complement strand
TCTGCGGAATTTCCTTTCCGGCGCTGAGATGGGCGTCCTCCGGAATGAAGGAGCAGGCGATCACGTTGCCCCGGCAGTCGAAGATGATGTGCTGCCCGCTGCCGCCGGCGCAGCGCCGGGTCAGCATGTAATCGACGATCTGGCGGCTGTATTGGATCGGATAATCCTTCCACTCCAGCAAATCCATGTTGTCTGCGCAGATTCTGCTGATCTCTCCCACAAGCCGCCTGAAGAAATCATACTCCAGCCGGATTTCATCGGCGCCTCTGATCCCCACCACAGGCGTATAGCGGATAAAAGACGCGCCCTGCTTATAGGCGAACCTGGCCATGGACTTCACTTCCTCTATGTTTTCGTCAAAGACGGTACAACCCAGGCCCAGACGGATTCCCCGCCTGCTCATCTCCCGGATATTGCCCTGTATTCGGCTCAGCGTGTCTTCACCGGTGATCTCCTGATGCAGCTCCGGCTTCAGCGTGTGAAGACTGACCCGCACCAGCGTTCTGCATTTTCTGTAGATCTCGACCATCTGTTCGGTGAGGCGAAGCCCGTTGGTCGTCACCACCGTCCAATAACCCAGATCCCTGGCGTATTGGATAATCCTTTCATATTCGGGGTGGATCGACGGTTCTCCGCCGGTCAGCGTCGTAATCCGGTAACCCAGCCTTCGCCCCGTCTCCAAAGCCCGGGCCGCCTCTTCAAAGGGAATATAGAAGGGTTCTTTTCCGTATTCCCAGGCGCCGCAGAAGCTGCACTTCATGTTGCATGCCGTCGTTAAATGTAAATCCAGATTCATACTTTTTTCTACCTGTTTGTCGTGATACAATAAATGCAGTAAACCATACGCAAGCAGTGTCTCATACGATGATCACAAAGGAATAACGGTCTGTTCTTGCATGATTTTAGTAGCAGCAAGTTGTGCAGGTGCAGTTAGCACAGCTGGTCGTTCCGCCCGGAGCGAGCTCTACAAAAGTGTCGTGTGCGCAGGTAGCGCCGACTCTTGCTTTATATGTAAGCATGCCATTACCTCCTTTCAGCATGTATTTCATATAAGTCTACATGCCTTGCGTATGGTTTACTGCATTTACTTATTTTGTTTTGATATATTCCTGTCAAATATAAAATACCATTTTCTTTTTTCTCCTTACCATCTCCGTCCCGTTAACATTGCTTGAACTTTCTGTAAAATCGACACCTCGTTTTGTTAACGCCGGGTTATAAAAAAGCGCGCCCTTTGGCGCGCAGGTTCGCAAACTCTGATATATTCTCAAAAAGTCCCTGCTCACCGCAGAGCCGTTTGTAAAATCTCTGTTTTTATACGGTAAAAGAACCGCCGCGCATCGGATGTGTTCTAATCCGATGTGCGGCGGTTCTCCTTAGAAAGTATGAATGATGCGTCCTGGAAACACATTATCCTGCTTATGCTTTTTTCTTACCCAGATAAGCCTCCTGTATGGTGCTGTCGCTGAGCAGCTCCTGAGCGCTTCCGCTGGCTGTGATCCGTCCCTGCTCCAACACATAGGCCCGGTCCGCTATGGAAAGCGCTTTAAAAGCGTTCTGTTCGACCAGAAGTATGGTTTTCCCCATCTTCTTGATCTCTAAAATGATATCGAAAATCGTCTGAATCAACAGCGGCGCCAGTCCGAGAGACGGCTCGTCAAGGAGGATCAGCTCCGGTGAGGACATCAGTCCTCTTCCCATGGCCAGCATCTGCTGCTCACCGCCGGACAGGGTTCCGGCTATTTGGTTTTCTCTTTCCTTCAATCTTGGAAACAACTGATAAACCCGGTCGAAGTCGTCTTTGATTCCCTTGGCGTCGCTGCGCAGATAAGCGCCCATCTTCAGGTTTTCGTGGACCGTCAGGTTGGCGAAGATGATTCTTCCCTCAGGAACCTGGCAGATTCCGTTTTTTACCACTTTGTGAGGCTGCCTCGGAAGGGGTTTCCCCTCATATTCCACGGAACCTGTATATTTAACCATTCCGCTGATGGCGTTGAGCAGGGAAGACTTTCCTGCGCCGTTGGAGCCGATAATGGTAACGATTTCTCCGGCAGGTACGTCGATGGAGACCCCCTTCAGAGCGTGGATACCGCCGTAAAATACATTCAAATCCTGTGTTTTAAGCATCTTTTCCACCTCCCAGGTCTTTCATTTCATCTGCCGATCCCAGATAAGCCTCGATAACTTTCGGATCTCCCTGCACTTCTTCAGGAGTTCCTTCTGCCAGGAACTTACCGAAGTTGAGAACGAAAACCTTGTCGCAAAGGCCCATGATCAGATCCATATGATGCTCGATGACCAGCACCGACAGATTAAATTTATCCCGGATGTCTCGGATCAGATTCATCAAAGCGATGGTTTCCTCCGGGTTCATGCCCGCCGCCGGCTCGTCGAGGAGCAGCAGTTTCGGATCCAAAGCCAAAGCTCTGGCGATTTCCAGCTTTCTCTGCATACCATAGGGCAGGTTGGCAGAAACCATATCTCTGACCTCCCAGAGTCCCATCAGCTTCAAAAGATCTTCTGTCTTCTGGTGAAGAGCCTTTTCCTGACTGCGGTATTTCTTTCCGAATCGAAGCAGTACCGCGTCGAAAATGCTGTAGTTTGCACTCCTGTGGCAGGCTGTATATACGTTGTCATAAGTGGACAGCTTCTTGAACAGACGGATATTCTGGAATGTCCTGGTGATTCCCTTTTCCGCGATCTGAAACGGTTTCAGCGGATGAAAGAAGAACCGTCTCTTCAATCCTTCGAAAAAGCCGTCTCCGTAAGGATCCTTCACGGCAATTCTATCGCCGTAGAAGCTGATCTCTCCCTCTGACAGAGTGTACACGCCGGTGACCAGATTGAAAATGGTCGTCTTTCCCGCGCCATTAGGGCCGATCAGTCCGAAAATTTCTCCTTCTTTTATGGTGAAGCTGACGTCTCCCACGGCGGTCAGACCGCCGAAACGCTTCGTTACATGGTCCAATTTCAATACGTCTGTCATGTCTGTTCACCCTCTTTCTCGAGAATAGGCTCCTTTACTGTTTTCTTACCGGTTACCTTTTTCTTGATCCATCTGAAGATATCGGTAAACTCCATACCGCCCATGAGACCCTGCGGTCTTGTAGCCATGATCAGGATGACCACCGCTCCGTATACGACCAGACGCCAGATGGCGAAGGTACGGAACAATTCCGGAATAAAGGTGAGGACAAAGGCGCCGATTACGCTGCCGCCTATGCTGCCCAGTCCGCCGAAGATAACCATAATGGTCAGCTCCGTGGACTTTGTAAGCTGGAACATCATCGGCTGCAGATAGCCCAGATAGTGAGCGTAGATCGCTCCGCCGATAGCTGCGTAAGCTGCCGATATGGCGAAAGACATCATCTTGTATCGAAATACGTTGATACCGATGGCCTGGGACGCCAACTCCTCCTCGCGAATAGCGATCATATTGCGTCCCTGTCTGGATTTGATCAGAAAGACCATGGCCACGATGGCCAGCACGCAGATCACTGCCGTCAGTTCAAAGGTAGTTACCATCGGGATTCCGGAAAGGCCCCGGGAACCGCCGAAAAACTGCAGGTTGTCAAAGATCAGCCTCACGGATTCTCCAAAGCCCAGGGTCGCAATACAGAAATAGTCTCCTTTCAATCCCAAAGTAAAGTACCCGATAATAAAGGACATGATCATAGATACGACGGCCCCCACCACCATGGCCAGAATAAACGGCATTCCGTAATTCATGGTGCAGATAGCGGAAACGTAAGCACCGATTGCCATGAAGCCAGCGTGTCCGAAGGAAAAGAGGCCGGTGAATCCGGTCAGCAGCGAGAGTCCCAAAACGACCATCAGGTTGATGCCGACCAGGATGAGTATACCTTCTATGTAAAACCATTCAAACGATATCATATACTCACCTCCTAAGCCTTATCCTCTGTAACCTTGCCCATGAGGCCACTCGGCTTGATTACCAGTACGATGATTAACAGTGAAAACGCGATCAGATCTCTATAGGACGACGAAATATATCCGGCTCCGAAAGTCTCGATCAATCCCAGGAGAAGCGATCCGATTACGGCTCCCGGCAGACTCCCCAATCCTCCGAAGACTGCGGCGATGAAGGACTTGTTGGTGATCACGCCGATCTGCGGATATACGGTGTATTTCATGCCGAAGAGCATGCCTGCGATACCGGCCAGCAGGCCGCCAAGCAGGAAAATAACGAAAATGATCTTGTTTACGTTGACGCCCATCAGGTTGCTTCCTCTGGCGCTGTATGAGCAGGCCCGGATAGCCAGACCTACCTTTGTCTTCTCAATGATAAATACCAGGATGATCAGACTGATCGCCGCTACGACGAACATGAGCACGTCGATACGGCTGATGGAAAGTCCCCCGATACTGAACGGCTCTTTTCCGATCAGCTGAGGATAAGTCCTGAAGGTCGGTCCGATGGTCGCTACGACGATATTCTCAAGGAATATAGACGCACCCATGGCTGAAATGATAAAGTAAAGCGGCGGAGCATTTCTCTTCCGCAGAGGGGTATAAGCGATCTTCTCCAAAGTTACCGCCACAAGCCCTGCCATCAGCGCCGCTACGATCAAAGCGCCTAAAAACGGCAGGCCCAGTAAATTTACCGCATAAAGTCCGAAATAAGCGCCCAGCATGATTACACCGCCGTGAGCAAAGTTGGAGAAGTTCAAAATACTGTAAACCAGTGAATAGCCTACGGCCATCAGTGCGTAGATACTGCCGATGGACAGTCCGTTTATCACTTGCTGTATAAATACACCCAAGATTCTTTCCTCCTTTCTGCTTTGAGGTTCTTAAAAAACGGGGCAGTTTCAGGCTGCCCCATTTCAATCATACCGATTTATTTGGCAGGTGAGTATTTCATGATGAACTTGTACTCATACCCGTCTTTCGCCGTGTCACTCTTTACAATCTGCTGCATAGCCGCTTCTTTTCCTACAGGATTGTGATCGTCCGGGCTCAGGGAAATGTGACCGGTTACACCGTCGATCTCCACTTCGGTCAGCGCCTTAGTGATTGCCTCGGAATCAGCACTTTCAGCTTTTTCGATAGCAGCGATCAGAAGCTGGAACGCGTCGTGTACCATGTACGCGTTGATTTCCGGATTTGTATCAAACTTATCTTTGTACATCTTGGTGATTTCTGCCGCTGCAGGATCGTTGTAGTCAAAGTGGTTAACTACATAGGAACCTTCAAGAGCAGGGCCTGCCATCTCGAACAGAGTTTCACTCGGCCAGGTATCTCCGCCGAACAGAGTTGCGTCGATTCCCAGTTCTCTGGCCTGGTTGGCGCTCAAAGCAACTTCCTTATAACTTCCCAACGGGAGCAGGATTACATCAGGATTTGCTTTCTTGATCTTGGTCAGCTGCGGACGGAAATCGGTATCGCCGGTCTTGCAGCCTTCCTGAGCTACGATCTTACCGCCTTTTTCTTCAAAGGTTTCTATGAAGAACTGAGTAAAGCCCTGAGAGTAGTCACTGGATACATCGTACAGTACTGCCGCCGTCTTAGCGTCCAGTTCGTCTATTGCATAACCTGCCGCTACAGCACCCTGATACGGGTCAGTGAAGCATACTCTGAAGTTATATGGATTGAGAGAACCGTCTTTGTTCACGGTGATCTCCGGATTGGTCGCTACTGTCGCTATATCCGGAACTTTTCCCTGATTCAGGGCTCCCTTAATAGCAATTGCCGCCGCTGAAGCGTTCGGTCCGAGAACCGCGCAGACCTTATCCTGTGCGATCAGTCTCTTTACTGCGTTTACGGCTTCATTGTTGTCGCCTTTAGTATCGTAAGTAACCAACTCGATTTTCTTGCCCAGTACACCGCCTTTTTCATTCTGCTGGTCGATGTACATCTGCAGCGCCTGGCTTTCGCATTTTCCCCAAGGAGCCATGTCTCCGGTCAGAGCGCCGATCCAGCCTACTTTGATGGTATCGCCTTCAGCTTCTCCGCCGCTGTCGCCCCCGCATCCGGTAAAGGCGATACTGACGATCATGATAACGGTCAGCAATAATGCCAATTTCTTTTTCATCGTTCTTCCTCCTGACGATTTGTCTTGTTTTATTGAGAGTTAATGTTTAGCC
>CALXJA010000145.1 GCA_944388465.1 uncultured Emergencia sp. | reverse complement strand
GCAATATCCGCGACGTGCTGCCGTTCCCGAGAACACCGAAAACAGCGGAATTTTAATTCAACCGCGCGTCTTGTCGGATCCTGGACGCAGGCACAGTCAGAAAAAAGATAAAACGAATGGAATCGCCGGGGAACGGATCTTAGAGGGATCCCCGGCGATTTTGCATATATGGCCGTTTCCCTTCAGAGAAAATCCGGAAAACGGGGAAGCGATCCGGCAAAAGTCCGCTGCCGGACATATTCTGTCCATATAATTTTCTGAAAAGTCCGCCGACAGCGCGGACTTTTCTTGCTTTTATCCGGGCGGTAACGGTATAATAGAGAAAAGCAAGAAAGTGAGGGAGCAGAACCATGAGAGAGATCAGGAAAATCGGACCGGAAGTCATGGAGGAATATTTGACCATTTATCTCCACGCTTATCCGGCGTACAAAACCTTAGACGATGCGTGCCGGGACTACTACCGGAAAAAGACAGAGACCGATATGCGTGAGGATGCAGACAGCGTTGAATTCATCGGTATGTTTGAAGACGAGAAGCTGATCGCGAAGATGAAGATCGTGAAATTTTCCATGAATATCTACGGACAGATGCAGTATGTGACCGGCCTGATGGCACTGGCGGTGCATCCGTTGTACAAGAAAATGGGGATTGCTCTGGATATGGTCCGGTACTTCGAAGCCTACAGCCGTGAGAGCGGCGCACTGGCCGCTTTACTGCTTCCTTTTGATATTGCATTCTATCGGAAGATGGGCTACGGTCTGGGGACGAGGATGGACGAATACCGCATTCCGACCGCAGGATTGCCGCGCTGCGGGGATCGCTCTGCTCTTTGCATATTGGAAAAAGATGACCTGCCGCAGGTTCTCCGCTGCTATGAGCGCTATGCGGAAAAGAACCACGGTGTTTTGAAGAAAAGCGGAGAAGAAATCCGCGCCATGGAGGCAGACACGCAGATCCGCCGCGTAGGCTGCCGGGATGAGGAAGGACGGCTCAAAGGGTATGCCGCTTACCGCTTTGTCGCTGCCAGCGAGGTGAACTACACACTGAACCGCCTTGATGTGGAGGAACTGATCTATGAGGATGGCAGCACGCTGCGAAAGCTTCTGGGCTTTCTCCGAATGCAGGAAGATGAAGCACAGGAGATCGTGCTGCGCAGCGGCGAGGAAGATTTTTATCATCTGCTGGAGGATCCGCAGGATGTGTCGGACAACTATATTCCGTTCGGTTATCTGCAGACCAATATCTCCGCAGTGGGAACCATGTACAAGATCCTGGATCCGGAGTACTTTGTCCGCAAAACGGCATATCGCGGTTTTCCGGCAGAGGAAGAACGTCTCATCGTTGAATTTCGATATGAAGACGCATTGGCTCACGATGAACGGCGCGTAACGATCGTCTTTGATGAAGGCGGATGGAAGCCTGCCGGACCGGGAACGCAGCCGGATACGGCCGTGAGCTGCAGGCAGGGCGATTTTTCCGCGCTGCTTCTGGGCTGCTGCCGGTTCTCTTCTCTGATCAGGCTCGGCGTGATGGAAATCGACGACCGGCAGTTTGTATCCCGTATCGAGCGCCTGCTGAGTTTGCCGCAGAAACCGTGGACGAATACGGATTATTAAAAACAGGCGCTGTGCGCCGCACAGATCGTGAAGAAAATGGAGAAAGGAAAGAAGTATGCTTGCTACGATCATGCCGTTTCTGTGTATGGGGGCAGGACTGTTTATCGGTTCAAGGAGACTCTCGGAAAAGACGTATAAAGCGGTAGACTGGATCACCAATCTGTCGCTGATCGTGCTGATGGTTACCATCGGCGGAAATGTCGGCACCAATGAAGAGGTCATCGCGGAGATCGGAACCGTGGGACTGAACTGCCTGATCACCTGTCTGTCTGCCATTATCGGCAGCGTGGCCTTTTGTCTGATCGCAGAAAAAACCGTGATTCCTCTTCGCAATTACAGTCAATCGCAAATAGACGATAATGTTGAGAAATCCATGCTTGAGAAGATACAGGAAGAGACCGCAGCCGGAGCCGCAGCGGCAGAACGAGAGGCAGAGCAGGAGATCGGGGAACTCAAGATAGAAACCGAAGCGGCAGCTGCAGAGAAAAAGGGCATCGATCCCATACTGATCCTTATTCCGGTTAGCGTATTGAGCGGCGCCTTTGGCTGCTACTTTTTTCTGCCGCAGGATCAGGCCTTTGTTCTGAACTATACGCTGTGGGGCTCGCTGGTCGTGCTGTATCTCAGCGTCGGTATCGGCATGGGCAGAAATAAGGGGATATTGGCCTATCTGCGCAGACTGGGCTTCCGGATCATTTATCTGATCCTGGGCATCTATCTGGGAAGCATCGCCGGCGGAGCGATTTCTGCGGCCTTTACCGGAATGCCGCTCAGCTATGCGGTCATTGCGGCCAGCGGAAGCGGCTACTACAGCGTCACCGGAGCGACCATGCTGTCGGTCTTCGGTGCTGAGGCGGGAGTCTATGGTTTTATGATCAATGTGTTTCGCGACTTTTTTACCGTTATTCTGCTGCCGGTTCTGGGGAAAATTTCCTGCAGCGCGCCGATCGCTTCGGGCGGAGCGGGAAATATGGATTCCATGCTGGTGCCGGTGACGAAGGTGGTCGGCCGGGAGCTGGGCGTTGTGACCCTGATCGTGGGCGTCGTGCTGACCTTTACTGTACCGCTGATGCTGCCGGTGCTCTGCAGTCTGCTGGGATAGTCATTTTTCGGTGATCAGCAGGCTGCGGATCTCTTTGACGAACAGACTGGCCGCTTCGTTGGGCTGCTCTGTGGTCTGCTGAAGCAGGATGTAGCGGATACAGGGACAGGAAGAGATATGGAGCTTTTTAAGCCCCTTATGTGAAAGATCGGCCCAGCTTTTTTCCGGGATAACAGAGACGCCGAAGCCGGAGCGGATCAGTTCTTTGACCATGCCGATATCGTCGCTTTCCAGTACGATCCGCGGAGAGAAATGCATCCTGCGGCAATATTCATCAGTGATCTGACGCAGGACTTTATTCTTTGAGAGCATAATGAAGTCTTCATTCTGAAAATCTTCCACGGCCGCCGTATCCTTCCCGGCAAGGCGATGATTCTGCGGGACAGCCAGAACCAGTTCTTCCCGCAGCAGAGGAATTCCGGAAACGTTTTTTTTCCTTGATGCGGTGATGATCA
>CALXJA010000144.1 GCA_944388465.1 uncultured Emergencia sp. | reverse complement strand
AGGCGGCTGCAGCGCACGTCTGCTGCGGCCGGATTCATTTTCCCACTTCCGTCCCCTGGTAATAGTGGGCAAGGATCTCCTGATAGGTTTTCCCCTTTTTTGCCATACCGTCAGCACCGTACTGGCTCATGCCGACGCCGTGACCGGAACCGCTGGAGGTAAAGGTAATGCGGTTTCCTTTCACCGAAAGCGTGAAGCGGGCGGAGTATAGCCCGAGAGCGCTTCGGATATCTGCGCCGGAGACGGTTTGTTTTCCGACTCTGCATGTGGCTACCCTTCCGCCGGCAGAGCGGGAACGGATCTTTACCGTCGATTTGCTGATTTTTCCAAAGTCCAGCTTGGGAAAAGCTTCTTCCATTTTTTTTGCAAACTGATCGAGGGTGAGGGTGACCTTTTCTTCTTTATGGGTAGCGCCCGGTTCATAGGAGCTGTCAACGCTGACCAGATAAGGAAATGTACCGGAAAAGACATCCTGTGAGTTTTCTGTAGGTCCGGCGCTGGAAGAAAAATATAGAGCATGAGCGGCCAGCTGACCGTCATAAAGGAGTACCTGCTCCTTTGTCGCTTTTACCGCTTTTTTGACTTTATCGGGGATGTTGTCGCTTCGATACGCCTGACAGTGTACCGTATCGCAAAGCTGCGTGCCGGCGTTGATTCTTCCCAGTGCGTAGGTGCGGCTGGCCACAGCCTGTGCTTTCAGCGCTTCTTCATCAAAAGAATCCGGCATTTCTGCGGCAACGACGCCCTGTATGTAAGTTTCAAAGGAAAGGGAAACGTACCGATCCTCCTTGGTCAGATAAAGACTGACCTCCTTGGGAAGTTTGCCGTCGTAGGCGGCAAGCTGCGGTTTGATCATACTGGGGAAGAGTTTTATACTGACATAGGGGAGCAGTACGATAAGCAGCAGCATACTGATGATGTAGGCGGCGATGTGACGGGGATCGATCTTTTTTCGATGAAGCATGTAGCATTGTCCTCCTGTCTTCAGTCTATGCCGATGTGGACAAAATAGACATGAAAGTATATAATTAGAGGACAACGATAGTACTTTTTGCGTGCGTGAAGCGCTGCAGGATCTGGTCTGTGCAGATCGGCGTACAGCACGGGAAATGGAGTAAGGTGAGAGGAAACAGAATATGGCAGATATTAAATTTCTGGAGCTGCTTTCCAAGGATTATCCGAATGTCAAAGCGGCTACAGCAGAAATCATTAATTTACGCGCAATTCTTGCGCTGCCTAAGGGCACAGAGTATTTTCTCAGTGATCTGCATGGTGAACATGAGGCGTTCATCCATATGCTGAAAAGCGCATCAGGCACGATCAAGAGCAAAATCGACGAGCACTACGGGGGTGTGCTCAGCGAAGAAGACCGGGATGACCTGGCAGCTTTGATTTATAATCCGCGGGCAGAGATCAACAGAAGGAAAAAATCCGAAAAGGATTTCGACAAGTGGTGCATAACGGTTATTTACCGCCTGGTGACCATCTGTAAATCCGTTTCCACGAAATACACGCGTTCACGGGTAAGAAGGCGGCTTCCGCGTTATCTGGATTATGCTATGGATGAGCTTCTCCATGCTGACGATGAGGAAAACCGCAGCTATTATTACAGTGCCATTATCAATACGGTTATCGAGTGCGGCATTGCAGAGGATTTTATTGCGGAAATGGCAGAAGCGATCAGTAATCTTGCCGTGGATCATCTGCACATCATCGGCGATATCTTTGACCGGGGCGCGCATCCGGACACGATCATGGACTTTCTGATGACCTATCACGATGTGGATTTCCAGTGGGGAAACCACGATATCGTCTGGATGGGAGCGGCTACGGGGCACTGGGCCTGCATTGCCAATATTTTGCGGATGAATATCAGCTACAACAATTTTGATATGCTGGAAATCGGCTACGGCATCAATCTCCGCCCGCTGGCCACTTTTGCCGCCCGGGTGTACGGCGATGATCCCTGCGAGGCGTTTGCTCCGCACATTCTGGACAGAAATAAGTTTGACCCGGTGGATGAGAAGCTGGCAGCCAAGATGCACAAGGCTATCGCCATCTGCCAGTTTAAGGCGGAAGGACAGCGCATCATGGCGCATCCGGAGTATCACCTGGAGAACCGGCTTTTGCTGGATAAGATCAACAGGGAAGAGGGAACGATAGAGATCGAAGGTAAGACCTATCCGCTGCGGGATACCCATTTCCCTACGGTGGATCCGGAAAATCCATACGAATTTACAGAAGAGGAACGCGAGGTCATGAATTCGCTGGAGGCTTCCATTCTGAATTCCGAAAAGCTGCAGGCGCATATCCGGTTTTTATACAGCCACGGAGCGCTGTACAAGCGGGTAAACGGCAACCTTCTTTATCATGGCTGCATTCCGATGACCGAAGAAGGCGAGTTTGAGACCGTGGAGATCAACGGGGAAAGCTTTAAGGGAAAAGCCTTAATGGATTATCTGGATGACGAAGTTCGGAAGGCATATTTTTCTCCGGATGAATCCGATGAACGGGGACGCAGAGGCGATCTGATGTGGTATCTGTGGCTGGGCGGCAATTCTCCGCTGTTTGGCAAGGAGAAGATGACGACGTTTGAGAGACTGTTCATTGCTGATAAGGCTTCGCACAAGGAACCGGTCAGACCGTATTACCGGCTGATCAAGGAACGGGGACCATGCGAGAAGATTCTTCGGGAATTTGGTCTCGATCCGAGCCGTTCTAAGATCCTCAACGGCCATGTGCCGGTAAAGATCAAGGATGGCGAAAGTCCGATCAAGGGCGGCGGCCTGCTTTATGTCATTGACGGCGGCATCTCCAAGGCGTACCAGAAGCAGACAGGAATTGCCGGCTATACGTTTATCTTCAATTCGCGGTTTATGGCGCTGGCGGAGCATAAGCCGTATAAGCCGCTGCAGCCGGACGGCACCCAGGAGTTCCAGTCGCCGATGGTCAAGACGGTAGAGGTTTTGCCGGAAAGAATGATGGTGATCGATACCGACCAGGGGGCGGAACTGACGGAACAGGTGGACAACATCAAACAGCTGGTGGAAGCATACCGGAAAGGTCAGCTGAAGGAAAGATATTAAAAAAGCATGCCGTTGTTTTGGCAAAAGAAAAATCCCTGCAGGTACTGAACCGCAGGGATTTTTGTGTGCCATGAGAGACTCGGCGAATTTTTGGGAAAAGTTCGGGTTATAGGGCAAAAAGAGTTGGCGATACTTTGCTTCAATAACCAGGATATTGCATCGTTATGATGAAGTATTCATCATTTTGCCTGGCGCGGACTTTTTCCTGCAAATCAACAAAAAACGCCGCGGCAACTGTTTCCCGCTGACGGCAAAACGGACAAAAAGATAAAAAAGCACAAAAAAGTCCGCGCCAGCAGGAAAATCGAGCCGGATACAGGGAAAATGGCAATCCTATTCTATATTATTACATAATTTACTTATGATAATTTTTTGACTTTCCTTCTATTTTTTGCTATTTTATTCTTTCCGGCGCGGACTTTTTTGCCTTTTTACGTCCATATAGTCCGTTTTCTCTCCACAGGCAAATGCGAAGGCGGACTAATGCCCTCTTTTTTTGAAATAAAGTCCGTTTCTGCGGGTTATATGGTAGCGAACAGGTTTCCTTCTTTCGG
>CALXJA010000143.1 GCA_944388465.1 uncultured Emergencia sp. | reverse complement strand
CATCCTTGATGAGATCGGCAGGGGAACCAGTACTTATGACGGTCTCCCCATTGCCTGGGCTACCGTAGAATACCTGTGCAGCGAAAAACAAAGGATCAGAACGCTTTTCGCCACACACTATCACGAGCTGACCGTACTGGAAGAGCAGATTCACGGGGTCTGCAATCTCAATGTGGATGTTGCGGAAGAAAACGGAAATATCGTCTTCCTGCATAAGATCATTCCCGGTTCTGCCAGTCGGAGCTACGGTATCCATGTGGCGAAGCTGGCGGGCGTTCCCGGTATCCTGCTGAAAAATGCACAGGAAAAGCTGGAAAGACTGGAAGGCGGCGGTATGGAAACGGAACTGCCAGCCGGCTCCAACGCGCCACACGTTGAGGAAGAACAGATCTCCTTCTTTATCCCTGAGCCCGATCCGGTACTGCAGAAGCTGAAAAATCTGAATCTGATGGATATAACGCCTTCCCAGGCGATCCGAATCCTGGAGGAATTAAAGGAAAGTATAAAATGATTAACGTTCTGGATAAACATATCGCTGATAAGATTGCTGCAGGTGAACTGATTGAACGGCCGGTATCCATTGTCAAGGAGCTGGTGGAAAATTCCATAGACGCAGGTGCAGACGCGATTACCGTAGAAATACGCAATGGCGGAAAAACCTATATTCGCGTTACGGATAACGGATGCGGAATCCCCAAAGCAGAAGCAGAGACCGCTTTTTTGCGTCACGCTACCAGTAAAATCAGCACAGTGCAAGATCTTTCGGCTATAGAGACCCTGGGCTTCCGCGGCGAGGCACTGGCCAGCATCGCCGCTGTAACACATACAGAAATGATCACGAAAACAGCGGCGGAACGAAGCGGCGTACGTCTGCTGCTTCACGGCGGAGAGTGTATCGCCTGTGAACCGACAGGCTGTCCCGACGGTACGACCATCATCGTCACTGATCTGTTTTACAATACCCCGGCCAGAGCGAAGTTTCTCAAGTCAGCCTCCGCGGAAAGCGGACGTATCATCGCTCTGCTTTCACAGATCGCGCTGGCTTATTCCCGGATAAGGTTCCGTCTTGTTAACAACGGCAGCATTCTGTTTTCCACTTCGGGAAACGGCGACATCCTCGCTACAATTCTGGCAGTGTACAGACTGAAGGAATACGAGGATCTCGTACCGCTGCATTACGATAACGGCAAAATCCGTATCAGCGGATATATTTCCAAGCCGTCGCTTTCCCGGACAAACCGAAGAGATCAGATCTTCTTTGTCAATGGCAGAGTCGTCGAGAGCCGGGTTCTGGAACGCGGCATTACGGAAGGCTATCGTGAAAGACTTTTCGAAGGGCGCTTTCCGGTCGTCTTTCTTTTCCTGAATACATCTCCGGAAGACTTGGATGTGAATATCCATCCGAACAAACGAGAGATCCGTTTTGAGAAAGAAGGAGAAATCATCGAAGCCGTAACCACGGCAGTCCGTAATTCTCTCGGTACGGAAACCGCCGTCATTCAGGCTCGGGATGTCTTTCGCGAACGTTTTTCCGAAGAAGAGAAAGCCGACCGGGAAAATCAGCAGCAAGTAGACATAAAACAAATCCTGCAAATCAAGCGATCGAAAAAAACAGACTTCGTCCGGGAAAACAGCTGTATCAGCACTTATTCTCAGGACAAAGAGAACCGGCCGGGCGATATGAAAAAGCTCAATCGTCAGGATCCGACGGAAATCGCAGCGGAAAAGTCTCTGGCCAAAGATGCCGTATCGGAGCCTTCCGGCCGGACGCAGTCGGCACAGATCAGACCTGTGCTGCAGATTGAGGCGCCGGCTCTTGTACCCTTTGATTTTGACCGGCTGCAGCTTACCGGTTCCATTTTTGATACGTATATCACCGCTGTGGATGATGATCATTTCTATCTGATCGACCAGCATGCCGCCCACGAACGCGTGTTTTATGAAAAACTGGTTGGTGAGTATATGACGGACGAAAAACTGCGTCAGCCGATACTCACGCCTTTACTTATCGATATTTCGCCGCAGCTCAGGGAGGAAGAGGAAGAATGGCTCGCTCCGCTTCTGGATATGGGATTTTCGGCTGAGCCTTTCGGCTCGGATTCCTGCATCATTCGGGAAATCCCTACGTTTATGACCATTTCTGAAGCGGAGGATTTTTTGCATACCTATCTGGATCATGCTGCAGAGGGGATACGTCTGCATAATACAGTCGTCATCGGCAAGCTGATCACGAGATCCTGTAAAGCTGCAGTCAAAGCTCATGATCATCTTTCCCGGCAGGAGGCGGAAAGTCTGCTTGAACAGCTGAAAACCTGCCGCAATCCGTTTTCCTGTCCTCATGGCCGACCGACGTTTATCCGGTTTTCCCGGTATGAAATCGAACGCATGTTCAAACGCACATAAGGAGATGCCGCTATGGAACGAAAAATTTACGCAGTCTGCGGTCCTACCGCCGTAGGAAAGACGAAATTCGCCATTGCTATCGCCCAATTTCTGGGCGGAGAAATCGTCTCCTGTGATTCCATGCAATTATATCAATATATGGATATCGGCAGCGCCAAGCCGTCAGCTGCGGAAAGGGCTGCCGTCAGACACTATCTTGTCGATGAGATCGATCCTTCTGAACCTTTTTCGGCGGCAAAATATCAAAAACTGGCCAAAGAGGCCATCGAGCAGATCTTTGCTGCGGGAATGTACCCGGTCATTGCCGGCGGGACGGGGCTTTATCTCAACGCACTGCTTTACGATATGGATTTCAGCGCACCGCCGGGAGACCCGGCTTTTCGGGAAGCCCTCTATCAGGAAGCGGAAGAGCTCGGCGCTCAGGCCTTGTACGCGCGGCTGGAAAAGGCGGATCCTCAGGCTGCGGAGAGGATTCATCCTCACAATATCAAAAAGGTGGTTCGGGCGCTGGAAGCCGCAGCGGGCGGTGAACGGGTAGGGGATTTTTCCCGTGATCTCAAACCGACGAAGGAATATGGAGCCGTGCTGATCGGTCTTACCAGAGAGCGGGAAGAACTTTATCAACGTATAAACGAGCGGGTAGATCTGTTGATGGAACAGGGACTGCTGGAAGAGGTGAGAGGGCTTCTGGAACGCGGACTTACCGAAAGCGATATCTCGATGAAAGGCATCGGCTACAAAGAGATCATCGGATATCTTCATGGCGAATACCCGCTGGATGAGGCTGTACGCCTGGTCAAGAGAAATACCCGTCACTATGCGAAACGGCAGCTGACCTGGTTCCGCCGCTACAAGGATATGAAATGGTTCAATATTTCCGACTACGACAGTGACGAACGATGTCTGGAGGAGATCTTTCTATGGCTGAAAAAGAATTAAGGATCCACAATAAAAGCGACAAGCCGGATAATATCGCAGAAAAAGAGGCAAAGATCTTTCAGGAATGCGAAGAGCTGGAGAACGAGCTTCCCCGTTTTCTCCGCAGCTTCTTTCTTTACCTTAAAGGCAATGTGCTGCCCATGAGCCGCCTTGCCTATCTGCACGATATCCGTTTTTTCTGCAATTATCTGATCCACGAGACGGATCTGACGGAGGCGGAAATTCCCCGGCAGATCACACTGGAAGAATTCCGCTGTATCAAAGCTGCAGATATCAATATTTATCTGGATTATTGCAGAAAATACAAGGTGGAAACGGAAAAAAACATCTATGTATACGAAAACAACAACAAAACTCTGGCCAGAAAAAAATCTTCCGTTTCGGTAATGTTCAAGCAGCTATACCGTGAACAGCTGCTTACAGAAAACATCACCGACGGCTTTGATCCGATCCGCGTACCTAAGGCTGGAGAGCGGGAAATCAAAGCACTCCAGGACGACGAAGTCATGATCATGCTGGATGCCGTAACCAATGGAACCGGATTGACCGAACACCAGCGCGCATACTGGCAGAAGACGAAAAAGAGAGACAAAGCAGTACTGATCCTGTTTCTGACTTACGGTCTGCGGCTTTCCGAACTGCAGCAGCTCAATATCTCTTCTTTCAATTTTTCCCGTGGTGAGTTTAAAATTTATCGAAAACGCGGGAAAGAATCGATCATGCCCCTGAACGAATCCGCTACGGCGGTTCTGGAAGACTATCTCCTCCATGAACGTCCTGCCGAAGACACGCTGACTCCGGAAAACCGGGATGCGCTTTTTCTTTCGCTGCAGGGCAGGCGGCTGACGGACAGACAGATCCGCGAACTGGTAAAAAAATATACTTCCATCGCTTTGCATACTACGCAAACGGCCGGCTACAGCCCTCACAAGCTTCGGGCAACAGCTGCGACAAGTCTGATCGGACGCGGAAACTCTATTTACGACGTGGCGGCGCTTTTAGACCATGAGCAGGTGACAACGACACAGCTATATGCCCGCCACAAGCAAAACGTAAAGCGAGATCTGGTGAAAGACATGGAATGGGAAAAAGAACGCACAGAAAAATAAAGTGCTTTTCCCGGTGAATCCTTAAACTTTTATGAAGAATCCTGAAAAAGGATTTACAAATTCCGACAAAGTTTTATAATCATTAATAACCTGAAACAGAACGGAGAAACGATGAAACATACTGACGATTTACTGATCAACGAACTGGGGATCTGCCCGGAAGTACTGAAGCTGGTGCAAACTGCCGAGCAGGAGATTTTACCGTACTTCTGCGAACTCGACGATATCATGGCGTATAATCAATACAAGGTATTATCCGCTTTGCAGAAAAACCGTATTGCCGATAATCACTTTTCCTGGCATACCGGATATGGTTACGATGATCCGGGGCGTGAAGCCGTAGAAAGAGTCTACAGTGATGTATTCCATACAGAGGCGGCTTTAGTCAGACCGACCATTGTCAACGGGACCCATGCACTCGCCATCACGCTGATGGGGATCCTGCGTCCCCAAGATGAGCTGATCTACTGCAGCGGCGGTCCCTATGACACATTGGAAGAAGTGATAGGGATAAGGGGAGAAGGCATGGGCTCTCTGCGGGAATACGGCATTTCCTACAAACAGGTAGATCTTCTTCCTGACGGTTCCTTCGATCTAAAGGGACTCCGGGAGGCTATCTCAGAAAAAACGAAAATGGTCTCGGTGCAGCGTTCGACCGGATATGATTGGCGTAAATCAATTACGGTAAACCAAATGGCGGATGTCTTCCGTTTGGTGCACGAAGTCGATCCGGATATCGTCTGCATGGTGGACAACTGCTACGGAGAATTTCTGGATATCCAGGAACCTACCGATGCAGGCGCCGATATTCTGGCCGGCTCACTGATCAAAAATCCAGGCGGCGGACTGGCGCTTTCCGGCGGTTATGTCTGCGGACGCGGCGACCTTATCGAAAAGGTGGCTTATCGTATGACCTGCCCGGGAATCGGAGGAGAGTGCGGATTGACCTTCGGACAGACTCGTTCTGTGCTTCAGGGACTTTTCCTTGCGCCTAAGGTGGTTAACGGCGCGGTGAAAGGCGCGGCGCTCTGCGGAAAAGCCTATGAACTTCTTGGTTATGCGGTCTGTCCGCAGCCGGGCGATACCCGCAGTGACATCATTCAGGCCGTTTGCCTGGGTTCTGCGGAAGCCGTTGTCGCTTTTTGCGAAGGCATTCAGGCTGCAGCTCCTGTCGACGCACATGTAGCGCCGGTTCCATGGGCCATGCCTGGTTATGAAAGCGATGTGGTCATGGCTGCCGGAGCCTTTGTACAGGGTTCTTCCATAGAACTCAGTGCAGATGCGCCTCTTCGTGAGCCGTACAATGTCTATTTTCAGGGCGGGCTGACTTATGAGCATTCTCGTTTCGGCGTGCTCAAATCCATAGACCGTCTGTACAGGAAGGGGATCATAGACCTAAAAGGGATATAAATAGAGTGGATTAGAGGTATATGCTATGGATAAAGAGTCTTTTAAAGAAAATGCACACAAAGCCTCTGATGAGGTGAAGGAAAATATAAAAAGAGCAAAAAAGACAAAGCTGATTCTGTCTGTGCTGAAGCTGCTTTTACTGATCGGTATTGTTGTCGCAGTACCGGTATATATCTATTTTTATCAGCAGGATTTTCTCGCACAGTTCAAATCCTTTGACGATGTCATCGTCTATCTGGAACAGTACCGTTTTGAAAGCATTTTTGTTTATATCGGCATTCAGGTGCTGCAGATCGTGATCAGCATCATCCCGGGGCAGGCCTTTCAATTTGCTGCCGGATATCTTTATGGGTTTTTCTTCGGACTGCTTTTTTCGGTCATCGGTGCAGTCATCGGTACGACCATCTCCTTTTATCTGGCACGGCTTCTGGGAAAAGGCGCGCTGCATCTGTTTTTTGGAGAAGAACGGATGACCTATTTTATCGAAAGACTTAACAGTAAACGAGCGTATACCATCGTTTTTTTGCTCTATCTGATCCCTGGTCTGCCAAAAGATGTGGTCAGCTATGCCGCGGGAGTTTCTGAAATGAAATTCAAGGCCTTCATGGCTTTTTCCATGGCCGGACGTATCTTCGGCATGTCGGGAAGCCTTTTGATCGGCGCCCTGTATCTTCACCAGTATTATATCGGTATGGGAATCATCGGCGTCGTGGCAGTCATTGCCTTTATCCTGTGCATCATCTATCGTAAAAAGATCCATCTTTATCTGGATAAATTCTATGATAAGGTCACGAAATAAAATATGACTGACAGATAAAACAGTCTTTCTTTTCACGGCAGAAAAGGGAGGCTGATTTTTTTCATACTTGCCAAACGATTCGCTTTGGTCTATTATTAGTTACAATATATACGAAAATATACTTTCTCTGCAGGGAATCTGCAGGAAAACCTTTAGTGCATTTTTTGTCTAAAATTAAAAGTTTATGCTGTTAATAGTATAAACTTGATTATTTTTTGTTTTTATGCTATGATGGAGCCGACAGGAGGAATTCGTTATGACAGAATCATACGAACTCAAGAACAGGGATCGGTATTTGAAAAAGCTGATCGGCTTCCAGGATACAGAGCCGGTGAAGGTCATCACCGGCATCCGCCGCTGCGGCAAATCCAGCTTGCTGAAGCTGATGATCCGGCACCTGCGGGAAACCGGCATCCAGGCGGAACAGATCGTGGAGATGAACTTTGAATCTCACGATTTTCGGAACATGACTTCAGATGAGGTATACGGCTATGTAAAGGAGAGAGCCGTTCCTGGAAAGCGGATGTACCTTTTCTTTGACGAGCTGCAGCGAATCGATGCCTGGGAAGATGCGGTCAATTCCTTCCGGGTAGACTTGGACTGCGATATTTACATTACCGGTTCCAACGCCTATCTGCTGTCCTCCGAGTATTCCACTTATCTCTCTGGCCGGTACGTAGAGATCAAAATGCTGCCGCTCTCTTTCCGGGAGTTCCTGGATTTTCATAACTTTGAGGTGCGGGAAACCAGCAGCTCCCTGGGAGGAATCCGCCGGCAGGTGTGTGATAAAAACGGTGAACGCTATAACCTGCGGGAGGTGTTCGACACTTATATGCGCTTTGGCGGGATGCCGGGCATTGCGGATATCGGTTTGGATCAGGAAAAAGCGTTGTTACTTTTGGATGGCATTTACTCCACTGTGGTAGTACGGGATATTCTGGAGCGGGAAAAACGGCGTGGTCAGCGACAGATCACCGACTCTGCGCTTCTGCGCAAAATCGTCCTGTTCCTTGCGGACAACATCGGCAGCAGCGTTTCCGTTTCCTCCATCGGCAATACACTGATAAACGAAGGGCTGCTGGAATACGGAAAACGCAAGGGAATCCCCAGCACCCATACGATACAGGCCTATATCGGCGCGCTGCTGGAAAGCTATTTCTTTTATGAGATCAAACGGTTTGACATTAAAGGTAAAGCGTATCTGCGTACCTTGGGAAAATACTATATCGTGGACATTGGACTTCGGAACTGTCTGCTGGGCTTCCGCAACCGGGACAGCGGTCATGCTATGGAAAATGTGGTCTACTTTGAACTGCTCCGCCGGGGTTATGATGTAGCTATTGGGAAGATCGACAATCAGGAGGTAGACTTCATCGCCACTACCGCAGACAACAAACTCTATATCCAGGTGACAGAATCCATGCAGAGCGAGGATGTCCGCAAACGTGAACTTACCCCGCTGCAGAAGATCCGGGACAATTATGAAAAGATCGTGCTGTCCCTGGAACCAGGACTGGATGCTTCCTATGACGGGATCAAATCACTGAACCTCACCAGCTGGCTGCTGGACGGCTGATTACCGATTTTTTAAAAAACATCTATCGCAAGATAGGTGTTTTTTTACGGTTATTCTGAAGTCTGCAGAACATCCGGTGAATAACATAAAATTAATGTTTGGCAAGGTAGGCAATAGATGAGAGTGAAAGAGGTAAAAGGATGAACAATTTGCGAACATATGTTTATTTTTTTATTGACAGAGAACATATATTCTGCTACAATATAGAAAACGAACAAATGTTCAGACGGGAAGGTGAGCAACGTGAGAAAGAAATACAGAATTACATCCAAGTTCAGATTTACCATTTTTACATCGATTCTGATCCTTTGTCTATTTACGCTGATCGGTACATTGACCGGTTTCAATACCGTCAGCAGCTCATCCTTTGATCAGTACCATCAGGTGCAGGTATATTACGGAGACACACTTTGGGATATCGCCGCCAAGTACGCATCCAACGATCAGGATATTCGCAGCGTGGTACGGGATATCTGTGATGTCAATGATATCTCCGCAGACGAACTTATCGCCGGACAGCGAATCATCGTTCCGGTATATCAATAACCGGATAAAAAGCTGCAAAAGATATAGGCTGATAAGAATGCAACAAAGAGCAAACATGTCTTCATTGACCAATGTATCCCAAATACTACAAAAAATCGCTTAAAACGCAAAATAGAGCCTCGTTTTTTTGCAGCTTTTCATCTTTATACGGAAAAAGGGGAAATTAACAGGATATCGCCGTTTAATCTGGAATCAACCGGTTATCTGAGACGTTTCTTCGTCATTAACGTCTCAGATCGCACGTAAGTCTTCAAATCTGTGATGACATTGGCAAACTGCGTACAATAAAAAAACAGCGTACTGTGGAAAGAAGCAATCAGGACTTCCACAGATAGCTGTTTTTTTCAACAACAGATCAATGCTTTGCAGACGCATACAGGATGAAGCCGGTAAAAGACTTACGAAGCACGATGATAAGACAGAAAGAAGACAGAAAGATGTACAAGCGATATGTGAACCATGTCGTTATAGAAATTTCGCCGGGAGATGGCAAATGAGCTTAGGACGCCATATCTTGTTTAAACTATTCCCAAAATTATGTTTTTAGGAATAGTTATCGATGTCATCAGCGTTGTTCTCCTATGCCCGCTGCACATAAAATCTGCTCGATCTTCTGCAACAAATCTTCTATGGAATGTCTCTGACTCCGCGCACATAACTTTGCCCTGTTGTCACAGATAAGACATTTTCGATCATGTATACCTAAATCTGCACGACTGATACCGCCGTTTCCGGTCAGTACATCGATATCCATCAGTCTCCCCAGATCATCTGCGTCTTCCAGCGATACAGTCAGACGTTTCAGATCTTCTGCAGAAAAAGCATCTTCTCTTATAATCATATAAGCTTCCGGGCCTGTGGGAAGAAACATCTGTTCTTTCCAGACTACCGCTTCCTGAGGAATGTTCGCTAAAAGGCGCTCCATGCCGATTTCCAGTACACATCGATAAGATGGTCTGTCTTTTACAGATCCGGGAATATTTAAGGTCATGGAAATCAGCAGACCTCCATATGCGTTCATCAGCATTTTCTGGTGCGCTGCGCGCCTTTCTCGGGAATCCAGGAGCTCTGACAAAGAAATCTCACAGATGCCCTTTTTTTCTACTTCCTTCATTTTCTTACTCACCTTTTCTCCCCGGATCTTTCCGATAAATCCTCATCTTTTGTAACGGTATCCGTTCCCCTTTGAGAAAACTGCTGTTCCAGTTTTTTTTGCACGGCAGGCTCTGATAGATATTCCCTGGTCGTATCCGGCAGCATTTTTTTCAGCTCTTCCTGCACAGATTCATCCGTAAGGGATGCGAATGTGCCCTTCTCTTTCCAGAGCGAATACAAAAAGTTTCTGACCCTGGAGGCGCTGATCGGTTCATCACCTGCTGTAAAGCGCGGAATTTCTGTGACTTTGATGTTTTGTCGGGGCAGCCTTTCTTTCAGCATGCGATTGTATATATGCGTGACCGGAGACAGCGGTTCTGTCCCGATAAAACGTTCATCGGCACCAAGAGACGGTGCGATACATTTTGCAAAAAGCTCTGCATCTACAGCAGCATGCGCTTCGGCCAGTTCAGCTTCTTTGGTAAAATAGCTGGGAAAAGTCAATGTGGATACGACGTACCTGCCTCCGGGAATAACCGTGACATTGGATAAATCTGCAGTACCTCTCCGGATCATTTCCAGCCGGTCGCGGAAAGAAAACAGGGATAGATCCTCTTCCACCACCAGTACGTAAACCTGTGCTTTTCTTTTCGCCGCATATTCGATCAACTGCAGATGCCCGCGAGTAAATGGATTCCCATTGATTACCAGCACGCCTGCGCCGCACCCTTTCTCCAGTTTTTTCGCTTCTGCGGTGCAGCGGATCTGTTCCAGTTTTGCCCGGTATTGCTCAATACCGTCGTTTCCCCACTCCATCAGCGAAGCGTACGGTCTTGCCGTAACGACACGCCGGAAACCAAGCCCGGAAAACAGCGGTGCTTTTTCCGGGCGTGTAAACAGATACAGGCTTTCCATACCTTTTTCTCTGGCTTTTGTCAAAAGATGCGTCAAAACGATCGCCGTCAGATCTTCGCCTTGAAGTTCCGGATCAACGGCTACGCCCTGAATCATATCCGCCTTGAGACTTGCTGTTGCCGCTAACTGTCCACTGGATGTATATGCTCCGGCAGTATAATCAACATTTCGGGGCACGGTCAGACCACAGGCCGTCAGGAGCGGCACGGCCTGCTCTATGCTTATTTCCTCTACATAATACATAAACTTATTTTACCGGTACGTTATAAATCGTGTCAAGAAGTGTTCCATCCCGGTAGATGACTTTTGCCACTTCACGATCTCCCAATATCGGTTTTTTGGCTTTTCCATTGCGCTTTTCCGCCGCGGCTGCCAGCTCTTCGATAGACACGACAGGCAGACCGGCTTCCCTGAACCTTTCCTGCAAATCCTGGCGCAGAGGATTTACCGCAATTCCCTGCTGTGTGACCAGAACATCGATCGTATTGCCCGGGGTGGATTTGCAAAGCACCTTGTCAACGACGATCGGCAATCTGGCTCTCGACAGCGGTGCGACAATCATAGCCATTTTTGCTCCGGCCGCCGTATCACTGTGACCGCCGCTGCCTCCCATGATATAACCGTTGGAATCTGTGTGCACATTGACATTAAAGTCCGTATCGATTTCTGTAGCACCCAGTATGACTACATCCAGATTGTCGACCGCGCTGCTTTTCGCCGTCGGACTGGCATAATGCGCTGCCGTGATTTCCATATGCTTCGGATTCGTGCGGATAGATTCCACAGCAGAAAGATCGAAACACTGTACGTCATAAAGTGCTTCAAAACACCCGTTGTTCAGCATATCGACCATGTAGCCTGTAATTCCGCCAAGACCATAGCTGCCTTTGATTCCCCTGCGGAGCATAATATCCTGCAGATATTTTGCCGCCGCCAGAGATGCGCCGCCGGCTCCCGTCTGGAAAGAAAAACCATCCTGTAAAAGGCCGGAAGCTTCGATGGCTCTCGCTGCGTAATCGGCGATGACCAGTCCTACAGGATCTCTGGTGATCTTTGTCGTTCCTGAAACAATACCGGAAGGTTCACCGATTTTATCTACACAAACAACGTAATCGATATAGTTCTCTGCAATAGAAAAGTCGATCAGAGGATAATCTACCAGATTGTCGGTAATGACAACGGTAGTCTTTGCGTACATGGCATCGGCAAAAGCATATCCCAGAGAGCCGCAGGCAGATTTTCCCACCTTTCCTGTGCAGTTTCCCATAGGATCCGCTGTCGGCGCGGCGATAAACGCAACATCGATGGGCGAAACGCCGTTAATAATATCGCTGGGACGTCCGCCGTGTGTGCGGAACACAACCGGTTTTTCCAAAATGCCCTCGCTGACGGCTCTGCCTACTGCGCCGCCGATATAGTCGGTTTCAATTCCGGTGATGATCCCTTCCCTGATATAGTCGATAAACGGCTCATGTGTATCAAATATAGAACTGATGTTGACCGTAAGATCCCGGATACCCAGATCTCTGATCGCTTCCATGACCATGACGGCGGTCATATCGCCGTTCCGCAGGTGGTGATGGAAAGATATGGTCATTCCATCCTGCAGGCCGGAGAGACGAACAGCCTCCCGGATATCTCTGAGCAGTTTGCTTTTCATCGCTATTTTCCTCCTTTGATCGCTTCGGCAGCTTCCAGTACCTGTTTCGCTCTGGCAACGATCGGTGCATCGATCATCTTGCCGTGCAGAGCGACAACGCCCTTTCCTTCCGCTTTAGCCTTTTCAATGGTTTCAAACACGTCCTTCGCGTACTGGATCTCTTCTTCGGTCGGACTGAAAACCGCATTGATCGACGGGATCTGCCTTGGATTGATGGAAGATTTTCCGGAAAAGCCCAGACTTTTCGCAAACTGTGCATCCCGAACCAGTCCCTCCATATCGTCTACATCCGTCCATGGTGTATCATATACATCGACGCCGGCAGCTCTGGCCGCCATAACCATACGGCTGCGGGCATAGAAGATCTCCGTTCCTTCCTTCGTCCGCTTACAGCGAAGATCTGCCGTCAGATCCTCTCCTCCGAGAAAAATCGCCCGAACGCGGCGGTCTGACGAAGCGATGGAAAAAGCGTTTTCGATGCCCATGGCTGTTTCGATCAGCGGAATCAGTCCGATCGTGCCGATCTCCATGCCGTTCTGTTCTTCAAGCAGACTGAGTCTTTGGGAAATGATCCGTACATCTTCTCCGCAGCTGACCTTGGTCGGCATGATCATATCCGGTCTGACAGGTACGATCTGTTCCAGATCTTCTTCCCAGTACGGGCTGTCCGTTGGATTGATCCTGACAATAACCTCCCGGCTGTAGGCTAACGTTTTGATCGCGTTTCTGACCAGAATTCTGGCCGAATCTTTTTCCGCAGGCGATACGGCATCCTCAAGATCCAGTATGATACTGTCTGCACCGAGAAAATCAGCGTTGAGCAAAATATTCGGGCTGTTTCCCGGCAGAAAAAGCATACTTCTTCTCATGACTGTTTTCCTCCCCTTCCCCGATATACGGCGGTTTCCACTCTGGCGCGTATCGTACAGTCTACCGCTCCCCGATCCTTCGCCGTCACGGATACGTCTGTTTCTCCCAGTTCGGTCAGTGTCTGCCGGATTACGTCTTCAATTTCTTCGCCGAACTGCGCATATACGATAGAAGATACGTTGAGCACGATGCCGCTTCCGGCAGGCAGTGGCTCCAGTTCCACATAGATATCGCTGGATTCCAGCGTTCCTGCCCATCCTTTTTCTTTCATCATCTTTTCTTTTTCTCTCTTTCCCTAATTCTTGTATATAAGATACAACATGACGGATAATGCCAGCAGATCCGCACATCCTCCCGGACTCAGATTCCTTCTGGTACATTCCCGGTCAAACTGCCTTAC
>CALXJA010000142.1 GCA_944388465.1 uncultured Emergencia sp. | reverse complement strand
ATTGTCGAATTTACGCTTGGTTATGGCGGAATGCTGAAAAAATACACCAGTCCGTATGTTGAAAGAGAATACAGAAGATAAACAAAGCAGCAGAAGTGCAGATCCTTTTGCGGCATCCATTTGACTTTGGCATATAAACATGATATGCTCATAACAGAGCGCAGGCTTTACGCCGCGCGAAGGGGCGCACCACCTCGGGTGCGGATCTTCGCGCGGCTTTTTTCTTTTGCATGGCCATAGCAAAGTCCGGCCGGTTTCCACAAGCGAACCGCCCTGACGCGCTGCAAAGGCAGAAAAAGCGGCGAAGACCGCAAACGCTGGGAGCCTGCGCCTGACAAACGACAGCCTTTGCCTGTATGGATGGCGGATTTGAAGCGGCGTACAGCGCAGAGGAAGGAAAGGACAGTGTATTATGGTAAGGATCAATGGACAAAATGAAGATGCCGCCGGCAGAACCATAGACGAGTATCTGCGTGAAAGAGATTATTCTCTGAAACAAGTCGCCGTAGAGCGAAACGGTGAGATCGTGCCTCGGTCCCGGTACGCGGACGTACAGCTTTGTGACGGCGACATTGTAGAAGTCGTCAGTTTTGTGGGAGGCGGCTGATGGTACCGACAAGGGAAGAATGGCAAAGATGCCTGGAAATAAGACATACGAAGGCTGTGCAGGACAAGCTCTCCGCAGCCAGAGTCGCTGTATGCGGACTGGGCGGACTGGGTTCAGCGATCGCGGCAGCCCTTGCCCGCGTTGGCATAGGCCGGCTGCACCTGATCGATTTCGACCGGGTAGAATTGTCCAACCTGAACCGGCAGCAGTACAGCCTGAGCCAGCTGGGAAAACCAAAGCCCCTGGCGATGAAGGAAGAGATCGCGCGTTTTGCGCCATATATCCAGGTGGATACGGATTTCGTCCGATTAACGGAAGAAAATATTCCGGTGCTGTTGTCGAAAGATGAATACATCTGCGAAGCCTTTGACGATCCGCAGGAAAAAGCCATGCTGACGGACAGTGTGCTGACTGCGCTTTCCGGGAAATATCTCGTCGGCGCTTCCGGTATGGCCGGCTTTGGCGACAGCAATGCGGTTATCACCAGAAAGATCACACGAAACTACTGGCTTTGCGGTGACGGCATTTCGGATGCAGGAGACGGGATCGGACTCATGGCGCCCCGCGTCATGATCTGTGCGGCGCACCAGGCCAACATGATCGTCCGGCTGATTCTGGGCGAGGAACAATAGAGGCAAAAATAGGAAAAAATAGAGGAAAGAAGAAAGAAATGGAAAAACAGAAACAGAAAGACAGGACACAGGACACCTTTACACTGGGCGGCAAGACGTTTTCTTCGAGATTTATTCTCGGTTCCGGAAAATACTCCCTGGAGCTGATCCGGGCGGCAGTGGAGGAGGCCGGAGCGGAGATCATTACCCTGGCCGTCCGCCGGGTCAACACCAGAGAGAGCGAGAATATACTGGATTACATACCGGAAAATGTAACGCTGCTGCCCAATACATCGGGAGCCAGAGACGCCCAGGAAGCTGTCCGCATCGCCCGTATGGCCAGAGAGCTCGGATGCGGAAATTTTGTCAAGATCGAGATCATGAAGGACAGCAAATATCTGCTGCCGGATAATGTACAGACCGTAAAAGCCACCGAAATACTGGCAGAGGAAGGATTTGTGGTACTGCCGTACATGTATCCCGACCTCTATACTGCCCGGGAGCTGCAGGATGCAGGAGCGGCGGCCGTAATGCCGCTGGCGGCGCCTATCGGTTCCAATAAGGGGCTGGCGACCAGGGAATTTATCCAGATCCTGATCGATGAGATCGATCTGCCGGTCATCGTCGACGCCGGGATCGGCAGACCATCCCAGGCCTGTGAGGTAATGGAAATGGGTGCGGCCGCAGTTATGGCCAATACAGCCATTGCCACCGCCGGCAACATCCCGGCCATGGCAAGAGCGTTCAAAAACGCCATAGAAGCAGGGAGGACCGCTTATCTTTCCGGATTGGGAAGAGTACTGGAAAGAGGAGCGGCTGCCTCAGATCCGCTGACGGGATTTCTGCGGGACTAAAACAGAAGCAGGCAAAGACAAGGAGGAAGCATCATGAAAGAAAACAGTTTCTTTATCGATTCAGCGAAGCTTTCCAAAGAAGCGCTGGAAAAGAAGCACCGCCTGGAGACCGATCCGTCAGCAAGAACGGATCCTATGAAGTACGCCGCAGGAATGGAACGGATCGCCTCCGATGTAATGGACAAGGTGCTGCAGCAGATGGAGAGCTATGATTATACGGTCTATACCGCCGAGGATGTCGCCCGGGCGCTGAATCGAAAGACCTGTGGAATAGAAGAGTTTAAAGCGCTGCTTTCACCGGCGGCAGAGCCGTTCCTGGAGCAGATGGCGCAGAGAGCCAGAGAGGAAACCAGCCGTCATTTCGGCAATACCGTCTATCTGTTCACGCCGCTGTACATCGCCAATTATTGCGAAAACTACTGCATTTACTGCGGATTCAACTGCTACAACGATATCCGGAGAAAAAAGCTCAGCATGGAAGAGATCGAGAAGGAGATGGCGGTCATCGCCTCTTCCGGAATCGAAGAGATTCTGATTCTGACCGGCGAGAGCCGCAGGCAGAGCAGTATAGAATATATCGGACAGGCGTGTCAGACCGCCCGGCGTTACTTTCGCAATATCGGTGTGGAAATTTATCCGGTCAATGTGGAGGAATACCGCTATCTGCATCAGTGCGGTGCGGATTATGTGACGGTTTTTCAGGAAACCTACGATGCCGGAAAGTACGAAACACTGCATTTGCTCGGGCATAAACGTGTTTTCCCCTATCGTTTCGACGCACAGGAGAGAGCACTGATGGGCGGGATGCGCGGCGTCGGTTTCTCGGCGCTTCTCGGGCTTTCTGATTTTCGCAGGGACGCCCTGGCTACGGCGCTCCACGTCTATTATCTGCAGCGGAAATATCCTCAGGGCGAGTTTTCTCTTTCCTGCCCGCGGCTGCGTCCGATCATCAATAACGGAAAAATCTCACCGGTAGATGTGGGAGAACGGCAGCTGTGTCAGATCCTGTGCGCTTACCGTATATTTCTGCCTTATGTGGGGATCACGGTGTCGTCCAGAGAGGAAGAGCATTTTCGCGACGGTATCGTCAGAATCGCGGCGACAAAGGTATCTGCAGGAGTTTCCACAGGTATCGGCGATCATGAAAGCAAATATCAGGGAAAGGAAGAGGCAGACACAGGGGACGAGCAGTTTGAAATCGCCGACGGGCGCAGTTTTGC
>CALXJA010000141.1 GCA_944388465.1 uncultured Emergencia sp. | reverse complement strand
AGACTCCTGCGCCTTATTCAGCATTTTCTCTCTCGACGCCGGTATAAACTGAAGCGTACGCCACATCATCATAACCTCCCGTTCAGAATTTTACAGGGTGAATTCCGGGTATCCCTCAAACAGCTCCGGCTTAGTCATTTCCTCTTTAAATACGACTTCTCTGGCCGGCGCCGCTTTTTCAGGCATCATCCGGTAAACCCAGGTCGTATTGTGGTAATGTTTAAAGGAATTGTTTTCTGAGAAAGCGTTTCCGCCCCAGCTTCCGCAGCCGATAGAGAATGTCCACGGCATTTTGTTGTTATACGCTCCCGCATTGTTCAGTCCGGTATTGGTGTTGACCGCTACTCTGGAGGTTTTGGTCTTTAACGCATATTTCATGATATTTTCTTCGTTCTTACTATGTACGGAGCAAGAATGACCGGCTCCGGAAATACTGTGGATATTATTGATGAGCTCGATCGCTTCGTCCACATTCTTAACCTTCCATACGGCAATAATCGGAGAAAGCTTTTCTTCGGTCATCTTGTATTCTTCGCCCCAGTGCGTTTCCTCCGCCATAATAAAGTTGCAGTCATCCGGAACGGTGAATCCGGCTGCAGCGGCGATATCCTGCGGCGAATGAATGATGCAGTCCACATTCAGTTTTCCACCCTTCCATACGGCGGCGATCAGCTTTTCCTTCTCCTCTTCGGTACACAGATATCCGCCTTCCTTTTTCAACGCCTCAAGAGTCTCTTCATAAACAGCCTCATGGATCACCACAGAGTTTTCCGTCGAGCAGCCTGCGCCCCAGTCATTCGTTTCGGCCAGCATGATCCCATGAGCCACTTCCTCTAAATCTGCTGTTTCGTCAACGAATGAGCAGGAATTTCCGGCTCCTACGCCAAAGGCCGGCGTTCCCGATGAATAGGCAGCTTTTACCATCGCGGCGCCGCCGGTCGCAACAACGTAATCCGCAGCTTTCATCAGCAGATCTGTTGTCTCAAGAGAAGGTTTTTCCACGCACTGCAGCAAATCTTTCGGATATCCCATCCTGCCGAGCAGTTCTCTCAGATCGTTTACGACAAAGTTCGTAACCTTTTTCGTTCTCGGATGCGGGGATAAGATCATGGCATTCTTTGACATCAATCCAAAAATGGTCTGACAGCCCACCAGGCCGCACGGTACAGTCATAGGCACCAGAGAGGCGATAACGCCAAGGGGTTTTGCAATTTTTACCAGATACCCTTCGGGATCCTCTTCAATGACGCCGACAGTCTTAACATCATCCAGCTGTGAAGCCAGCCCGAGCGGTCTTGCTGTATTACGGGCGATCTTGCTTTCCAGGCGGCCGCTGCCTCCGTTTTCTTTAAATAATGCAGCCGACCAGACCTCTGCCCGGTTTACCGCCAGATATGCCACCGCTCTTGCAATTTTTCTTACGTCCTCCTGTGTCAGATCTTCGATCTGTTCCTGCGCTTTTCTTGCCTTCGCGATCAGTTCTTCAATATACTTCTGATTTTCGTTGTTTTTCATAGAAAATTTCTCCTTTCACCTTCTATAAATTTTTAAATATTTTTTCTTTATTCTTGCACACCGTCTCTGCTATGTTTTCAAAAAGACTGTTGCCATGTGCATCCATTCCCACGATCAGCGGGCCCAGATGATCAAATCTGTGCTTTATGCCCCGATTTGCCGCCATATCTTCCCAAAAGATCTCGGTCGTCTCTTCCAGACCCTGCGTGGAAAGCTGGCTGCAGCCTCCGATCTGCGCCAGATATACACAGCCTGTCTCTTTCATTGCTTCCAGTGTCTTTTGATCCATTCCGCCTTTACCGATGATGGCTCTTACTTTAAACAGTTTGATGAATTCCGGCTCATACGGATTCACTCCGGCACTGGTGGAAGCGCCCAGATAGTAGCAATGCAGGCTGCCCTCACATTCTTCAATACAGCTGTACGAATGATAAATCGCCATGTTTTCCAAATCAAACGGCAGATCACGGTTTGCTTTTTTATATTCGATCGCTCTCTGATGCGCCGGTGCAAGCAGTTGGATCACTTCTCCGGATAAATAAACGATGTCTCCCAGTTTTAGTTCACGAACCGTCTTTTCTGTCATTGGAAGCACTATATTTCTTTCCATACCTGATCACCTCTTTACAAATACTCGATCGTGCCGTCATTATATAATCGGGCAGTTTTTCTGTGAACGTCCCAGCAGCCGATTTTTACAGCTACAGGTAGAATATAGGTCGCTGTATTGCCGTACTCGATATTTACTGCCAGACAGGTCGTATCCCCGCCAAGTCCCATAGGACCGATTCCCAGCTGATTGATCAGTCCGAGCATTTCCTCTTCAGCGGCAGCGATTACCGGATCTTCATTTCTCACGGTCAGCGGACGCGAATAGGCTTCTTTGGCTAACTGATTCACGGTCTCAAACATTCCCCCGAGACCCACGCCGATGACCATTGGAGGGCATGGCTTACATCCGGCTTCTGCAACGGTATCCAGAATGAACTTCTTCACTTCAGAAAATGACGTTGACCCGGTGAACATCTTGATTGCGCTGCACAGATCGCCGCCTCCGCCTATCGGCCGTGCGGTAATCTCCAGATAGCTGCAATCCGGTACATACTCCCAGCTGAGCAGAGGAACCTTGCGCCCGGTTCCATCTCCGGTGTTCTGTCTGGTAACCGGATGTACACTGTGCGGAATCGCAGGAAGGCTTCCCGTTCCCTTCGCCGTCCCTTTAGATAAAGCCGCCGCAATATCCCCGCTTATTTCCGCTTCCATTCCTACTTTTACTTTATAGGAAGAAAGTCCCGTATCCTGACAGATCGGACCGTTCTTTTTTTTGGCAAGTTCTGCATTTTCCAATAATTTGTCCAGCTGAAACCTTGCCAGTTCAGATGTTTCAAGGTCTCGCATCTGTTTCATTCTGGCAGTAATGTCATCCGGCAGATCGATCAAAGCACTGGTATATAATTTTTCTGCAGCCTCAGCGATCAT
>CALXJA010000140.1 GCA_944388465.1 uncultured Emergencia sp. | reverse complement strand
CGGTGCTGCCTCCGGTATTTCCGCCGGTGCTGCCTCCGGTATTTCCGCCGGTGCTGCCTCCGGTATTTCCGCCGGTACTGCCTCCGGTGTTCCCGCCGGTGCTGCCTCCGGTGTTCCCGCCGGTGCTGCCTCCGATATTCTGATCCATATTGCCCTGCGGCACAGACGGCGCCTCGCCGCTGGTATCGATCGGCTGCTGTTCCTGTACCGATGAACTGATGTTTCCGGCTATGGTATCACTGATGGTCTGCACTGTCTCTGAAGGAACATAATCCTGCTGTCCGAAAATCTCCTGATGCAGTTTCAGCGTGTTTGCCGCCAGGTCATCCGGAAATACATAAGAGACCTGTCCGATATAACCGCCGGTTAGCTCATATGGCCAGCCAGTACTTTCATCGATATGAAAATCTACCAGACGCATGGCCAGCCCCAGCATATCGCTGTTGCTCAGATTCGTCTGCACCTGCGGCAGCATCTGATTCAGCAGATCGTCCAAATCGCCGATGTTCATGGTCTGCAGTTTTTCGAACACCTTGCTCAGAACGATCCGCATCCTTTCGGTCCGCTTAAAATCGTCGCCGACACCTTTTCTGATCCTTCCATAGGAAACAGCCTGAACGCCTTCCAGCGTCTGCTCACCAGCCTCTTCCACCAGAGCGTAATCTTTTTTCCCGATGTTGTTTGCCGTCTGCACGGTATATTTGTTCAACTGCGGAATTTCATAATCCTCTACATTCACTTCAATTCCGCCTACTGCATCTACAAGATCCGCTACCGCTTTGAAGTTAACGACCACGAACTTGCTGATATTCAGATCCATGGCCTGGTTCAGCGATTTAATCATCATGGCCGGGCCGCCTAAACGGTTTCCGTCGGTAATTTTGCTATAGGTATCCGTGTCGCCCATTTTCAGGTACGTATCACGATATACCGAGATCAGCTTTACCTCTCCGGTCTCTTCCTTGATGCTCAGAATCATGATCGCATCGGCGCCGGAGCCTTCGATGTTTTCCATATTCCGGCTGTCGACTCCTAAAAGCAGAATATTGATATATCCGTCTACATCGACACAGGACAGCTCCGTTTCATCCAGCTCTACTCTGTCGATTCTATCAAGCTTTGCCAAAACATAGCTCGCAACGCATACAGCGGCGATCAGCAGAACGATCAGACCGATAAAAATGCCTTTCTGCCACCCCTTCAGCCTGCCAAACCAACGCGCGAATCGTTTAAAGATATTTTTTTCATATTTGTTATTGTGTGCAAAGATCTCTTTTTGACGTCTTGCCATAACCTGTCTCCTATCTCTTATCAACCTAAAACCTTTTTGTTCACATTGTTTTTCCTCACTTCTTCCAGGAACTTCTCGTAAAACTCTATCGCATCGTTAATATCACCGTCAAAAGTGACTTTTCCGGCACGCATGACAATGCCGCGTTTACAGAAACTTTTTGCCACATTGGTCGAATGGGTGACAAAGAGGAATGTCACCTCACCGTCTGCAACAATTTCATTGATCTTCGCATTGCACTTGCGTCTGAATTCCTTATCGCCCACACTCAGCGCCTCGTCGACGATGAGGATCTCCGGCTTGATGTTGGCGTTGATGGCAAACCCCAGTCTGGCTTTCATTCCGCTGGAATAGGTTCGAACCGGCTGGTCGATATACTCGCCCAAATCGGCAAATTCAATGATCTCATCCTCCAGAGAACGAATCTCCTCTTCATCGATACCCAAAAGCTGACCGCGAAAATAGATGTTTTCCCGACCGGTAAATTCCGGATCGAATCCCGCCGCCAGCTCCAGCAGTGCACTGACTCTGCCGTCAACATTTATATTACCCGAGGTCGGATATGTGACCCCGGTAATCATCTTGAGAATCGTAGATTTTCCGGCGCCGTTTCTCCCGAAAAGCGCCACGGTTTCCCCCTTTTCAATGGTAAAAGAGACGTCGTTGATCGCTCTTTTGATTTTCGGCCTGATCCGCCTGGAAAAAATTGCACGAAAACGCTGCTTGTCATTTTTGTACAGCTTGTATTCCTTTACGACATGATCGAATTCTATTGCATTTTTGCTCATAATACCCTCTTTACACCTTCACCTTTCGCTACAGCACGTCTGGTATATCTTTGTGCAGCTTTTTATACGCCCATATTGCCAGCAAGATCATCACCACATAAACGATGAGATAATTCCGCATCTCTCCCGGCGTTTCCCAGAACCACTGCTTGTAGATGAAACAATTTCGATAGCCGTTTGCGATCAGCGTCACCGGATTGAACAGGAGCACCTGGCGAATCCACTCCACGTGCACACTATTGGCGTCATAGATCACACCGGAGACCCAGAACAGCGCCGTGGTCAGCGCTTTGACCAGATTCAGAAAGTCCCGGCTCATCGCGGAAAGCACGCCGGCAAACAGCCCCCATGCCGTAAAGAACAGAAACATGAGCAGTATATAAAACGGCAGCTGCAGATAATAGATATCCGGCATATAGCCAAAAGCGATAAAAATCAGTATCACGATGACCAGAAGTCCGATATGCACCATGAGCAGCGACATGCTGACAAAGGTAGGAATGGTAGAAACCGGATATTTGATCTTGGTGATCAGATAAGTATAGCGCCGAAGAGACGACGCGCCGCCCTGGATCATATCCCGCATGTAAAACCAGGGCGCCATTCCGGCAATCAACCACAGAAAGAAGGGATAACCTTCTACAGGCTGACCTTTCCGCAAACCGAAGGAAAAAGCAAACCAGAAGACAAAAATCTGGATAGCCGGTCTGATGATCGCCCATGACCAGCCCAGAGCCGCTCCTTTATAAGTCTTGATGATATCGGATTTTGCCAGTTTGATCAGCTGTTTTCGATAATCATAATGACTTTTTAATATTTCCTTTAATGTTTCCACTTGTCTACTTTCCCCTTTTCCTTATCTGACCGGCAGTTTGATCAGCTTGTGTCCTCTCGATTTATCATAGCCGTATTTCTTCTTTTTCTGCTCCAGCTTGTACAGCAGATAATCGATAGTCTGCGGCGTATACTTCTCTATGGCCGGATAATCCGGGAAGCGGTTGATCTCCGGAAACTTCAGACCGTCAGCCGTCAGTGCCAGGTCAAAACCGAAATATTCCAGCTGCGGAATATTTCGTGCCACATCCAGCACATCCTGTTTTACTTTTTCCCAGTTCGGCAGATAACCCTCGATCTTGACTCCCGTGTCCGGATGATACAGGCACGGTTTGATCTCGTTGGCTTCAATGATCTTCGCATCATAAAACCGTCCCGTCTCAATGTCGATGCGGGCAAACATACCGCCGGCTCCCATGTTGTCCACTGCGCCTGTACGTTTCGAGCCGAAGCGCATATAAGCATTGCCGATGACCGGATTCTTCGCGTCTTTTTTGAATACGATCATACGGATCGTATTGACCGCTCCGTCATAGATCCGCTTGATCTCCGGATGCATGTCAATATATTCGGTGACCAGATACTGATTGTTTACATTCTCCAGAATGTCCAGTACATCGCGAGCCGTTGCTTCCTCGTGATTCAGATAGTATTTCCCGTCGGCATAGGAAAACTTGTAAAATCCGTCCCCGTGCGAGCCTTCATCCGGCTTCAGTGCTAAAGATCCCTTTTCGTGGACCAGTCTGAAAATATCCTCGTATGTATTTCCATAGCCCTGCGGGCAGTCCATCATCGGGATCACTTTGTTATTGCCGTTTTTCAGGCTGATATGATAGTAATACTCCGGAAAACAGGAATTGTAATCGGAGCAGATATACTTTACCGTAATCTTGTCTTCCATCCAATGCCTGTATTTATTGTTGATATGGCGCAGCCATTTGTATTCAAAGTCGGAAATGAACTGCAGATGGTTTTCTTCCGTGATGCCGTACTGATGCAGGCGGTAAGAAAGAAACCCATGCCTGGCTGCCCAGAGTTTTTCTCTGAGCGTCGTATCTTTATTGGTCAGAAAATCTTTTTTCAGATCCTGGAACCAACGTATGGAAAGATACGGAATCAGTCCATCCGGGAAGAACAGCTTCGCATAAGTCGAACGGATCTTTAATTTGATCTTTTTCATTCCCCGTTTTATTCTCTTTGCTCTGCTTCTGTATGCCGCCCGCTTCTGCTCCGCCTTGTACTTTAAATAAGCGGAGGTTTCCTTGCTGAACGGTACAGTCTGCGGATACGCCGGATGGTTGATCATGCGCATGATCTTAAATCCGTCATCGCAAATAGCGATCTCCAGGCCAAAGAATTCCAGCTGGGGCACAAAACGGCAGATGCTGTCCACTGCAGCGCGGATTTCATTCCAGTAAGGGATCTCATCGGCGATAGGGAGACCATTGTTAGGATTCTCCGTCCGCGGCGTCTTTTTGCCGCCCCGGATACTCACGGCATCCGAAACCTTTCCTGTTTCTCTATCGACGTAAGCATAGATCTTATCAAATTCCTCGCCCAGCTCCTCCGGTTCTTCATCCAGTTCCTCCAGGTCATCGCCTTCGCTGAGCTTATCCGGCAGCGGATTGAACATCAGCTCCAGACGTTCATAGGAAATATACGAATCGCCGATAACCGGATTATCTCCCTGTTCGTTGAATACGATCAGATTCAGCCTGGCGCCGGAAAAAGCATCTTTCACCTGGACATCCTCGGTGATCACCACTACCGCGTCATAAGACGAAAGCTTTTTCACCATCAGTTCCCTGCTGCACGGCTCGTCGTCAAAATAATACTTCCCGTCAGAAAACCGGAGAAGACTGCTCTTGGTTCCTCTCGACATTCTCGCCCGCAATCTGCCTTTTTCCCGAAGCATGGCCAGCACATCGTCAAAGGTATCCCCTGCAGAAAAATCGTACAGAGGGATGATCTCTGTTTCTGTATAGCGCTTATAAATCTGATAATAGCACTCCGGCAGTATCTGGCGATACGGTTTGAAAATCGCATTGATGGTCACCTTGTCGGTGATCCACTTGCTGTACCCGCCGTTCAGCGGACGCAGAAAGGCATATTCCTTGGCGGAAATGGTGTCTCGGTAGTTATCCTCATTGAGATTCAGTCCTTCCACCTGTTCCGGCATAAATCCTCTTTTGATCGCCCAGCGGCTTTCCTTCAGAGAATATCCCGTTTTTTTGAAATAATGCCGGTATACGCCTCTGACCCATCTCCTGGCCTCACGTCCGGTAAAGCCTCTGGAGGTCGGCCCCAAAGCCAGCATATTGACTACTGCTTTTTTAACTCCCTTGGTAAAACTCATCCGTTGTCTGTCCTCCTGTTGTTTTTCAGATCCTCCGGTGAATTGAAATCCCGTGTCCCGTCTTCTATATATACATATTTTTCCGCGATCCGCTTTTCATCAAAGGGCAGATGCAGAAACGACTGATATACCTGCCAGCCGATACATTTTTTCAGTTTTCCCTGCAGATACAGATCTCTTACCCGCTTTACATGATAGGAAAACAATTCGGCGTCTCTGACCTTGACGGCCACGATCGATCTGGCATTCCCAAAGAACAGCAGATCCTCCGCTTCTGTCTCCACAATGGCGCGGATGGCGGATTCTGCATAATAGGTGTCGCCGTAGAGGAAACACACATTGTTCTCGATCAGCTCTGCCGTAAAACGGTCAATCTCCAATACGTTGTTCTTCGGTTCATACCGCCGGGCGCCCTCTACCTGATAGCGGGGATCGTGCGAGGTGATAATCACTTCGCAGTCAGGATCCGCTTCCCGCAGCAGTCTCACGGTACGCTGCAAAAGAGTCTCCCCGTCGATTTCAATAAAATGCTTGGGGATGTCCTGATAATTATTCCATCGGGTACCCTTCCCGTCAGCCATAATAATGTATTTCATGAAATTCTTTCCTCTTTTTCAGAGGATCCTCTCTTAGTTTTTGATCACTTTGTGGTAGCGGTAAAATTCGCCCAGTTCGCCATGGCGCTGACCGCCCCAGAGCTGGATAATATTCACCCCCGAAGAAGTGTTTGCTTCAATGATGCAGATTCCGCCGTCTTCAATAATCAAGATATCCCAGGCGATAAAGTGCATATACGGCATCTTGTTGGCCAGAGCCAGGACTTCCCGTTTGACTTCTTCCCAGTTGGGGATCTGTGCCCCCTCGATGGGTGCGCCTGAATCCGGATGTACCTTATATACGTTACGGTTATGCAGGCATCTGGCTTCACTCAGAACCCCCGTATCTAAATCGATCTTCGCCACCAGCCCGCCTCTGCTGCCGTTGTCTACAGGGATCGTCGCCTCCGTACCGATGCGCTGCACGGCAAAGAAGATCTTGAACTGGTGTGTGTGCACATCCCGCAGCGTGATCATGCGGATCGTATTGACGGTCTTATCATAGATCTGATCCGAATAACGGTGCTGTTTCATGGATTCACAGATAAACCAGTCATCTCTTCCCTGCAGGAACCGGATAAATTCCTGTTCGGTATATTCTTTTTTATCGACAAACAGCTTTCCGTTTTCATAGATCAGTATATTTACCCCGTTGCCTTTTCCTGCTCCATAAGGCTTGATGAACAGCTTTCCTTTTTCTTTCAGCAGTTCCAATGCCGCTTCATACTCCATATGTTCGCTGTCGAAGCTGGTCAGAAACCCCTTGTTTTTTATCATATAGCTTTCCGGAACACGAACATACTGCTTGAGAATTTCCGCCGCGGCGATCTTGTTGTTGAGGAGAAAATCAAAAGGCTCATTGATGTATCTCGATCGATACCAGTCAAATTCCGACAGATACTCCCCCTTATCATTATGGTCAAAATCGTAAAGCATCCACTGATCTGCCAAAAAACCGCCGCAGATATTGGCGCGGAGTTTTTTGATGAGCGAACACGGAAAATGATTTTTTACGAAAACGATCCTTCTCCAATACAGGATGAACAGCTTCAGCTTTTTGATGCATTTTTTTGCGAACTTAAACATGTCTGTATATCCATTTCTGTTTACGAAAGATTTCTGATCACGAGGCCGGCCAGCTTTACCGTCGACATCCCGAGATCATGCGGCAGATATTTTTCCCGATACGCCTGCAGAGTCTGCAGCGGATAGTTTCCGGATCTCAGATGCGCCATCAGCGTACGGGCGTCTTTAAAAGCGCACCCGGGCATGGAGACAAAGGGACTGACGTTGATGCCGTTTTTGGCTGTATATTCCTCATAATCGTAAAGATAGTAATAGGTTTTTCTGTTCAGGGCAGCACCTTCGATCGCTATGGCCGAGTAATCCGTGATCAGATAATCGCACACTGCCAGAAGCTCCACAGCCTTGAACTCAGGGCAGAGCAGTACGCCCGTCCGATCGGCACGAATCTCCTGATTAGGATGCCCCTTCACAATCAAAATATATTGATCGAAGTCAATTTCTTCTAACAGATCTTCCCATTTTAGTTCTATGTTTCTGCGAAAGGTCGGCGCATAAAGAATCACCTGTTTATCTGCCAGCTGCGGATAGGCCGCTATTGCCGCTCTGCGGTTCTGCTCTTCGCTCTGCAAAAGATAATCCAATCTGGGCAGCCCTATATTCACCAGCTTTTCTTCCGTAGTGTCAAAGGACTGGCAATAATAGGGGTTCCAGGCTTCTCCGCCGGCTATAATATAGTCGTAATTACGGTGCATACAGAGCAGTCTCGCCGTATTGGCGTCTCTGCCTGATTCCTTGTCCAGCGTCTGGTAACCGGATTTCTTGATCTTGCCCAGAGCATGCCACATCTGGATCACCGTCAGCTGCCGTTTGTGATGCAGAATCGATACGGCCGGCCAATAGGCATCCAGGACGCAGACCCGGCTTGTGGCCAGATAAAGCATACTTTTTAGTGTATCCAGCGCAAAGCCTGCCAAGCCGCTTTTGCTGTCGTCGAGCCGGTTGCAGATGGCTTTGATTTCTATGCCCGGCTTTTGCTTCAGCAGTTCTTCTTTTAACATAGAAAAATCCAGGCTCAGTTCATCGGACTGCCTGCTCAGAAATAAGACTCTGTTCTGCTTTACCGGAAAAGCCTTAAACACGCTGTAGAGAATGCGCAGACAAAGCTTGCCGGCCTGTAGGATCCCTGTTTTCAAACACCTTACCATGGTATAATAGTTTACCATATTTAGCGGCTTTTGTAAATAAAATGAGCAGATTCCTGATCCTGCAGGACGCAAAGGAAAAGGCAGAAGTCTTTTCCCTGTAAAAAAACAGAGGGCGGCGCCGCCGCAACGAAACACTTCGTTCGTACAACACACCCTCTGCACTAAAACTGCATTATGCTTCTTTCGTTATTCAATATGGCTGTATCCATGCCGCAGTATACCCGCGGCAAGATCTGTGCTTACTCTCCCCGGGCGATCTCCTTTATAACCTCGAAGAGCAAGGAGAATCTTTTTTCCACGGACGGAACTTCCATATACTCCGCATCACTGTGATAGTTTCCGCCTACCGGTCCGCAGGCGTCCATGATCGACAGTGGAAATTCAGCCAGGCTGTTCGCATCAGAGCCGCCGCCGGTAGAAACAAATTCCGGCGTTTCCTGTCCCAGCTCGGCTGCTTTACGCCGAAACAGCTCCATCAGGCTTTCTGTTCTTTCGTTGGGATTCATCGGCGGAAAGCCCTCACCTCTCTGCCAGGTGCATTTTACCCCCTGGATCCTTGGATTTGCGGCCATTTCATCAAATCTTTGCTCCACACGGATTCGTTCGCTTTCATTCGCATAGCGCAGATCGATAAGCATTTCCGCTTCCTCCGCGACGACATTGGATACGGTTCCTCCCCGGACGACACCCGGATTCAGCGTGGTTCCGGCCTGCATATCGCTAAGTTTCGTCAGCTCGTCGATCCAACCGGCCATCTCTACGACAGCACTGGCGCCTTTTTCCGGCGCAACCCCTGCATGAGCGGCCTTCCCTTTAAAGCTGACCTTATATTCAAAGACACCTTTCCGCTGTTTAACGAACGCTCCCGTACTCCGTCCCGGTTCCAGGTTAAAGCAATAGACCGATTGCGACCCCAGCCCTTTTAACCAGGCTGACGAATCTGCAGATCCGGATTCTTCGTCACTATTCAGCGCGACACAGAGATTTAACGGCAATTCCGCTTTCTCTACCGCCAAAGCCAGATATAAAGCCAGCAGTGCGCCGCTCTTCATATCCGCCACACCAGGACCAAAGGCGCGGTCGCCTTCGATACGGAACGGTCTTTGGGAAGCCGTCCCTTTTGGAAATACGGTGTCCATATGTCCCATCAGAAGTACATCAATATCCTTTCCCTCACGGCCAAAGTACCGTGCTTCCACATATGGGTTTTTCCCCTCTTCCCGATTGCTTGTCGTCTGAAAGCCTTCCTGGCAGAAGCGGTTCTGAAAATGTTCCGTCATCTGAAGACAGCCCTCAAGATCTGCGCTTCCGCTGTCTGTATTGACTATTTCCTCCAGTTCTTTTACATAATCGTCGAAGTAAAATAATTCCGTCATCTTTCTCTTCTCCTTTTGTCTGTTCTTTTTCTCCTGATGTGACCACTGTCCTGTATGCTCCAGTATATCATATTTATGGCGGCAAAGGGCTTCTCTTTCTAATCGGTTCCTTCAAACAGTTCCATTAAAATCTGACAGTAACGTTTTGCATTTTCCGTCATGATATAATCCTTCCGGCAGATCAGGGCGGTCTGTATTCGCAGTTCTGTATCCACAGGTACGCAAACGATCCTGCTCCCTGCCAGCAGACGTACGCCTTTATCTCCATTTCCCAGAAAATAGGCGTCTGTCACTCTCAGGACTTCATCTAATTGTGCTCTTTCCCGAACCAGAAACCTTTTTTTATTCTGAGAGCCCTCAAACCCCGTAGGATCGCCGCCGTAATTCAGCGGAACTACCTCTTCGTCGATATAAGACAGATGGGTATAAGGAAGCAGTTCCTCAGGCGTAACAAAAGACTTCGATAACCGATTCCAGCGAATGTGTCATTGTACGATAAGACATCGTCGTGTGCGGCGAAGCTTCAACACCGATAACGCCGCCCTTTTTAGCGATTTCAATCATGACTTCGTCCGGGAACATTCTTTTTGTGTTCCAGATCTTACGTGCACCCAAATGACTGGCAATCAACGGTTTTTGGGAATGAACCGCTGTATCGTAAGCGGTTTTCGGGCCGCAATGAGAGACATCGATCAGCATGCCCAGCTTATT
>CALXJA010000139.1 GCA_944388465.1 uncultured Emergencia sp. | reverse complement strand
GTATCAAAACTGGTGCAGGAACAACGGGTGCTTCCCGGAAAACAACCGGAATTTTAAACAAGCACTGCTTACCATCGGTGAGATTGTCCGGAAACGTCCCAAGGCAGGAGGGGAAAAGACCACACTGCTTTTAGGCTACAAGCTGACCTGCGGGGAGTTCCTCGCATAACACCAATCAGAACAACAGGAGGAGAGACCATGAATTTAGGGAAAAAACAGACCCATTACCTCAGAGAGGCGCACATTGATTTTACAAGTTTTGATATTGTGGATATTGCGCCGCAGCCCGATGACCACGCTGTCGTGATTTTGGCGCATAAAGATCCCCGGATCAGTCATCTGCGGTTCAATGTACAGTACCGGGGGAAAAGCCTGTGGTATGAGAGTCTGGAACGGCTGATGGATATCTGCGTCAGCATGAAACTATATCGAAGGACAGAGGCTAACCGTGTCCTGAAAAACTTTTATGAAACCAAAGAAGGAGGAAATGGCAATGACTGATTACACAGCAATGACACTTCATACGACAGAACCGGAATATGACAAACATTTCTGGAATGGTATCCGGGGAGATATGCACTGCTGGGACAAGCTGAGGATGGGGCGCAATACACTGACGGGAGCCTATGCTCTCCCGGCAGCTCCCCAGAAGAAATTTCGTACGGAACTGGAGAAAGAAAGCCTTTTCAGGAGGATCGGAACCACGCTCCACGCCTACCGTAACGGTTCCCGGATTTTCGCAACCGATGGCGAGGAACTGTCCCAGTGGGTACCGGAGGGCGGCGATATTCCTGTCTCTGACGGGATCGAGGACTTTACACGCTATCCAGTGGAAAGCCACAAGCTGGCGGCAATGTTCCGCATGGATGAGGATTTCATCCGTGATGCCAGCTTTGATGTGGAAAGTTATCTGATCAAGCGTCTGGCTAAAAACTTTGGAAAAGCGGAGGAAGATGCCTTTATCAATGGGACAGGCGCATCCATGCCTACCGGGATTTTGGCGGAGAAAAGTGGTGCGGACACCGTAACGGTGAACGGGGATTTAAAATTTGATGCTATTCATCAGCTGTACTTCTCCGTAAAGCCGGAGTACCGTTTAAAAGGCTACTGGCTGATGAACGATGAGACCGCACTCTATCTACGGAATCTGAAAGATGACAGCGGGAACTATCTGTGGAGAGGTGCCATGGATACTTTGCTTGGCAGACCTGTGATCATTTCACAGTTCTTGCCATCGGCAGAGGCGGGGAAAAAGCCCATCGTCTTCGGAGACTTCTCCTATTACTGGATCATTCCCAGAGACACGGTGAGGATTCGGGCGTTGAAAGAAAAGTTTGCCGCTTTTCATCAGATCGGTTATCTGGCGTATGAGTTCCTTGACGGAAAGCTGATCCGTCCGGAAGCCGTAAAAGCGATTCAGATTGCAGCTGAAAACGAAGAATAGTTATTTTTCCGTGGGGCAGCCATTGGTTGTCCCACAGGAAACTCATAACAGGAAGGAGTACAAATATGATTTATCCACCATTTGGCATCATTTCCGTTAACGAAAAATATCTTCTCACTGTCAAAGAGGCGGCAGAATATTTCAATATTGGAATAAAGAAAATGCGCCGTCTCGCAGAAGATAATATCGGAAGATTTGCGGTTTACAGTGGAAACCGATATCTCATAATCAGACCAAAATTTGAGCAGTTTTTGAACAATTCTTCTACGATATAGTTACCTTTTGTCTGCCAAAAAGTAGTTGCTATTTCCGGCTTTTAGAGGGAATATGTCACTACCAAAAGGAAAGGAGGCGGTGCGATTGACGAAACCGTTATTGTCAGAAAAGGAGACGCTTAATCCAAAAGAAACAATCGAGTTATTTGGCCTGAGCGGTCGTAAATTTTACGCTCTTTTGAACAGCAATCAGGAGTTGTGCTTTTTGGCACATTTCCGTAGCCGTAAATTAATCATCCGGGATGAATTCGCAAAATATTACGCAGAACATCCGGAACTGGAAAGGGGTGAATTCCGTGGCAACAAAAAGCGGAAGGAGAAGGGATTCTAAACACAGGGTTCTCCGTAACGGAGAATCCGTCCGTGCCAACGGGAAATATCAGTTTAAGTACACGGTGAATGGAAGACCGCATTTTGTTTATAGCTGGCGTCTGGAGCCCACAGATCCGCTGCCAGCTGGAAAGAAGCCCTGCCTGTCTTTACGGGAATTGGAAAAACAGATCGGATATGATCTTGACCGCCAAATCGATATCGGGCGAAAAAATATGACCGTGTGTGAACTGGTAGAGCGGTATCTTCGTACTAAAACAGGTGTGCGTCCGAATACACTGCAAAATTACAATTTTGTCCGTGGCATTCTGGAAAAGAAAGAGTTCGGCAGCAGGGCAATCTCCAAGGTCAAAACTTCGGATGCAAAGCTGTTTCTGATCGAACTGCAGCAGATCGACCACCGTGGATACAGTTCCGTAAAAACGGTGCGGGGCGTCCTTCGCCCGGCATTCCAAATGGCGGTGGATGATGATATTCTACTAAAAAATCCATTTGCCTTTGAACTGGCGGGTGTGGTGGTCAATGACAGTGTTACCAGAGAAGCGATTACCAGAGAGCAGATGCGGAAGTTTTTGAAATTTGTTCACGATGATAATATTTACTGTAAATATTATGAAGTCATGTACATTCTCTTTCATACAGGAATGCGGATTTCAGAATTCTGCGGACTGACTATTCGGGATATTGATCTGAAAAACCGGACAGTCAACATCGAAAAACAGTTGCAGAGGAAGCCAGATATGACACTTTATGTTGAGCAAACCAAAACAGAAGCAGGCAGACGGGTGATTCCAATCACAGAGGAGGTTGCTGAGTGTTTCCGGGCGATCATAGAAGACAGACCTGCGCCAAAGCGTGAAAAGATGATTGATGGTTACACCGGCTTTCTGTTTTTGGATAAAAATGATAATCCCTTAGTGGCAATGCATTGGCAGCACCGTATGAAGAGTATGGTAAATAAATACAACGATATTTACCGGGTTCAGATGCCGAGCATTACTCCCCACGTATGCCGCCACACGTATTGCAGCAATATGGCTAAGTCAGGCATGAATCCCAAGACGCTCCAGTACCTGATGGGACACAGCGATATCAGCGTCACGCTGAATGTATACACCCATGTGGGGCTGGAAGATGCAACGGATGAACTTAAAAAGATGGAAACAGTCGAAAATGCAAGAAAGGAAATGGAAGGAGAAAAGGAAAAACCTGTTACGCAGAAAATGTTCCGGGCGATATAAAGCTGAAACCGAAGACGCCGTGGTCAAACCGACTGCGGCTTCTTGCCGTCTGTTCAAAAGGCTGTTCCTGTGCTATAATACACCTGTTTATATAAGAAATAGCGAGTAGTCAGTTTCTTCGATTTTGACTACTATTTGACTACTACACAAGGCTCTGATATGCCGCATTGTGCCCCGTTCTGTAAAAATTACTGTAATTATGATTTTTAAAGAGGAGTCTGGAATATGCGGCAAATCGCGGCAAAACAGGGCAAACTAACGCAAATCAGGAGGACTTTAAAATATGATACGAGTGCTTTTCGTGTGCCACGGCAATATCTGCCGCAGCACCATGGCTCAATTTGTTTTTCAGGATATGATTAATAAGGCCGGCTTGTCCGACTTGTTTTATATTGACTCTGCCGCCACCAGCACGGAGGAGATCGGAAAT
>CALXJA010000138.1 GCA_944388465.1 uncultured Emergencia sp. | reverse complement strand
TACAGTTGTCGTATTTGCAGAAAGGAGATTGGCATGATCAGGGAGGAGTTTAAGCGTACATATAAGGAATTCCTTTTATCTTTGTGCGGTTTTTTCATCGCTTGCGCAGGAGGAGAACGTTCTGCCGCCATGTATGCCGGCTTGCTGATTTTTGTTCTCTTTACGGTAAAGTACCTGCATACGATGTTGTACAAATCGGTTTTTATTTCTGATGAAGACAGGGAGAAGCCTCTTTTGCCAAGGTCTATAGTGCGGGGAAAGACCGCGGTTATGTTCTGCTACGGAGCCATTGTTTCGGTTGCCGCAGCTGTTGCGGCCTGGAACGGCAGCATAGTTGAAGTGAATTATTTTATTCCGGATAGCAGATCTTTAGTGGTTTCCTTATTCTGCGCTATTGCTTTCTCGGGTACATCGCTTCTCTTGTCCGGCCAGCTGCTGTTCGTAATGATTCTGCTTTGCGCCGGGAAGAATCCAGAAGGCGCCTATGGCAGGGCGTGGCTTTATTTTATTCCGGTGCGCGTCATGTTTCTGTTTCTGATAGAAAGTCAATTGTTGACTGCCGCCAATTCGGTCATTGATTCTGCTGCTGTGGCCTTCCTCTCTCCTGTGCTCTTTAATGTACTGGTAATTATAGGACTGATCTGGCTTTCGCTGCGGATTCTGAAGAAACAGCAGGAACGGATAGCTGAGCTTGGATAGAGAGAAAACGAGAAACTGAAGCAGGCGTATTTTGACCTATTCGGCGCTCAAAGCTAATCGACGACAGCAGAGAGTAAAAAAATCTTGCTTTTTTTGCCTGCTTGTTTTATCATAGATATATTAATTTACCGGTCTCATGAAGAGACGGAAGCTTTCAGGAAGAAAGCGGTGCGATAGGTTTATCTGAATGTATTACATTGAAGTTATGCCACGAAGGCAGAAATCGCCCAGAAGGGAAATTCTGTTTTCGCGGCTTTTTATTTTGCCGTTTTGCCGATCTGCAAACCTGATTTCTGCTTCGGCAGGCGGAGAAGAGAGAAGAAAAGAGAAGAGGAGAACAACGATGGATCTGAAGGAATTTTTTCAGCATCATCCAAAGGCAGCTTTAGGGTTTTCCGGCGGGGTGGATTCGTCCTATCTGCTTTACGCTGCGAAATCCTGCGGCGCAGATATCGGCGCATATTTTATTAAAAGTCCGTTTCAGCCCGAATTCGAGCTGGAGGATGCGAGAGCCGTGGCCCGCCAGCTGAACACGGAGCTCAGGATCATAGAGTGCGACATATTGGAAAACGGGAAGGTGGCCGAAAATCCACCGGACAGGTGTTATCACTGCAAGCGGACGATTTTCAGCAAACTTGCTGAGACCGCTTTGGCAGACGGCTATGAGCTGCTTATCGACGGAACCAACGCCTCTGATCCGGAGGGCGAGCGGCCCGGCATGCGGGCGCTCAGAGAACTTGAGGTGCTGTCGCCCCTTCGGCTCTGCGGAATAACGAAGGATCAGGTGCGCCGGCTGTCCAAAGAAGCAGGACTTTTTACCTGGAACAAGCCGGCCTATGCCTGTTTGGCGACCAGAGTTCCTTCCGGTCAGCCCATCACCGCACAATTGCTGCAGCGAGTAGAAGCGGCGGAGTCGGCGCTGAAGGATCTGGGATTTTCTGATTTTCGTATCAGAGTATTTCACGACGCCGCCAGGCTGCAGTTAAAATCCGAACAGTTGGCCGATGCAGTGAAACAGAGGCGGGAGATCAGAAAAAAGATTATGCCGTATTTTGAACCGGTATTATTGGATTTGGAGGACAGATAATGGAACAGCAGGAAATGAGAGAAATATTAAATCAGGTGGCATCCGGAAGCCTCAGTACGGAGGATGCGCTGCTGAAGCTGAAAATGGCGCCTTTTGAGGAACTGGATATTGCAACCCTGGATCATCACAGAGGATTGCGGCAGGGCGCTTCCGAAGTGATCTATGGCGCCGGAAAAACGCCGGAGCAGATCGATGTCATCGCCCATCGCCTATGGGAAAGCGGACAAAAGACCATTCTCATTACAATGATGAATAAAAAGGCAGAAAAAGCCTCTAACCGGGATATACCGTTTACCTATTACAAAGAAGGCCGAATCGGTCTTGTGGGCAGCATGGCAGAGCCGAGAAGAAAAGGCTATATACTGGTTGCTACCGGAGGAACCAGTGATATTCCCGTAGCGGAGGAGGCGGCTTTGACCGCGCAGATTCTGGGAAATCACGTAGAGAGAATCTACGACGTAGGTGTTGCCGGGATACACCGGCTGCTGTCTCACACGGAAAAGATCATGAAAGCCCGGGTCATCATCGCCATCGCCGGTATGGAAGGGGCGCTGGCCTCGGTCATCGGCGGACTCGCTGACTGCCCGGTGATCACCGTGCCGACCAGCGTAGGTTACGGAACGGCTTTGGGCGGCGTAACCGCCTTGCTTTCCATGCTGAATTCCTGCGCCAGCGGCGTCAGCGTGGTCAACATCGACAACGGCTTTGGCGCAGGATATCTGGCCAGCCTGATCAACAATATGGAAGGAGAAAAAACAGAATGAGAAGTCTATATATCGATTGCAGCATGGGCGCGGCGGGAGATATGCTAATGGCGTCCCTCTTTGAACTTT
>CALXJA010000137.1 GCA_944388465.1 uncultured Emergencia sp. | reverse complement strand
GCTGTATACCAGATTCGGTATGATATTGCGCATAGGAAAGGTATATACCGGAAGCATCGACGGGTAATTCAGGTCGATGGCGATAAAATCCGCCTGTTTGCCGCACTCCAGTGAGCCGACAATGTCGTCCACGCCGATCGCTTTTGCTCCCTCGACCGTCGCCATCCGCAAAGCTTTCCAGGCCGGCATCGTCTCCGGATCCTGATATTTCAGCTTGTTGAACATACAGATGTTTTTCATCTCGTGGATGATATTGTGGCAGTTGTTCCCCGGCGCCTGATCCGAACCAAGGGCTACGCTGCCTCCGGCCTCCTGAAAAACGATGCTCGGGCAGACCAGTCCGTCGATGATTCCGATCGATGTCGGATTGACCACCATGGACGCCCCGCTTTTTGCAATGATCCGTGTTTCCTCGTCATTGCAGTCCGTCAGGTGCACAGCGATCAGGGAACTGTCGAGATACCCGATCTCCTTCAGGAACTGGGTTGTGTGCTTCCCGTAGCGTTTTTCCATCTGATAGGTCTCGCGGTCTCCCTGCTGTACGTGCATATGGATCTTCGTTCCGTGTTCCTTGGCGATCTTCTGTATTTTCAGCAGCAGCTGCAGACTGACAAAGTCCGGCCCCTGCGGCCCGAACAGAATCCGTATCCTGCCGTCGCCTTTCCGATGCCACCGGTCAAACAGTTCCAGATTCCGGCCAAGCTCAGCTTCACCCTGTTCGTCGTCCATTTCATACAGCTCGCCGGGATCATAGACCCTTCTCTTTGCCGCGCGGATCGTCTGGGTGATATTGCCTCTGACGCCTATCTTATCGATAAAGCGGCACACATTATTCATCTCTGCATCATAATCACCTAATGTGGTGGTACCGGCTTTGACCGCTTCTATGATCGCCACTTCACTTCCGGCGTCCCGTTCGGCATTGGTCACCGCATTGTCAAAAGGCTGCAGACCGTACATCATCCAGTTTTTTGTATCCTGTGCAAGGCCGCGCATCACATTGCAGGCCGTATGCATGTGACCGTCGATAAAACCCGGCAGCACGACATGATGAGACATTTCCAGCACTTCTTCGGCCTGGTAGGCCTGATCGGCCTTTTCTGCCTCGACAAAATCAATGATCCTGCCCCCGTCGACAATCATCGCCATATCTGCTTTGTACCCTACACCATCTCCTTCCATGGTGTAAAAGTGAGGCGCCTTTACAATCATATCTACCTTTTTCATGTTTTCCTCTTCATCTTCAGTCTGCAGATATACAGCACTATTCTATGGATACATCCAGCATTTTTGGTTCACCTTCCATGATCGTCGGGTGCGCTTTATATCCTTTGACGTTGTCATTCAGTACTGACCAGCCATGCTTGTTGTAAAGAGGTACCCAGAGTGCTTCTTCTGCCGCAATTTCCTGCAGCTGTTCGTAGCATTCCATTCTTCTGTCTTCATCGGTAGTGCTTCTGGCCTCAGCCAAAAGTTTGTCAGCTTCCGGGCTGCTCCATCTGGAACGGTTAGGCGCCGGAATATTCTTGCTGTACATGTATTCCTGCAGCATGTCTTCTGCGGAGTTGATGTACGTACCCATAATCAGCACGTCGAAATCGTTTCCGCCTTCACCGCCGACTCTTTCCCAGAAATCTGCGGTAGAAGTGTTGACGACAACGTCAATGCCGATCTTTTTCATCTGTGCCTGGAAAATCTCAGCTGTTTTTGCGTCTTCATCGGAAGAGCAGTAAGAGATCTCGATGGACAGTTTCTTTCCATCCTTGTAACGGTATCCGTCATCTCCTAAAGTGTATCCCGCTTCATCCAGAACCTTCCCGGCTTCATCTAAATCATGAGCGTAGTAATCCTTGCCTTCCTTCCAGTTCCACTTATAGTTTTCAGGAAGTCCGGAGTACATCGGATCTGCGCGTCCGCCCATAACCGTGCTGACGATCTCATCTCTGTCGATAGCCAGATTGCATGCGATTCTTACGGCTTTTTCCACTCTTTCCGTCTGGAACAGCAGGAATACCGGATATGGCGGCGTGTATTCTTCTAACGTATAGTCGCCCTTCTTCAGCAGGTTCTCCAGCTCGTTGGCAAATACGCAGCCATTACCTAAGATGTCGACATTTCCGGCTTCAAATTCCATCTGTCTTGTTCCCGGTTCAGGCAGGAATCTGACTTTGATTCCGGAAACCTTTGCCGGACCCTGGTTTTCAAAAGCAGATGAACCCCAGGTGTAATCGTCGTTTCTCGTCATCTCGATGTAGTCGTTAGCAACATATTCCTTGAATTTGAACGGACCTGTACCGTCAACGACTTCCGTTCCGTAAACCTTACCCTCGGCCTTTGCTTCTTCCACAGCTTCTTTGTTCATAATGGAAGCGACCGGAACCGTCATGTTGACCAGGAAGTTGTTGTCCGGCTGCGTCATATTGACGACGACCGTTTTCTCGTCAGGCGTTTCGATGGTGTCTACAAAATCCAAATAGTAGGAGTAAACGGTACCGCTTTCGGTTCTCCAGCGTTCCCACGTCCATTTTACGTCTTCACTGGTCAGCTCTTTTCCGCTGTGGAACTTGACGCCATCCTTCAGATGGAAGGTGTAGGTTTTGCCATCATCGGAAACCTCCCAGCTTTCCGCCAGCGCGTCTTTAATGGTCTCGCCGTCGAAGTCGGTGGTCACAATGGTATCGTACATCTGGTTGACGTACTGCCAGTCACCGTAATTGGACGTCATCTGCGGATCCAATATGCAGCTGGCGCCTCCAGAATAAGTACCGATCACTAATGGCCTCGACTCTTCGCCTCCGCCTTCTTTGTCATCGCCGCCGCAGGCAGCCAGGGTAAAGACCATGACCAGAATCAGCAAAGCCGCGGTGACTTTTCTCAATTTCTGCTTTAACATCTTTCTTACCTCATTTCATCATATTTTGAAAAGCCGATAGCATATCGTGCTTTTTCAACGAGCAGCATCTGTTTTTTTACAGCTTTGGGCATGCCAGCGGAGAAAGTTCATCGACATTGCGGCCGAACCTGTCGTGCTGTGAGGTTCTGCCCCAGGAGCCTTCCGAAACTTCCTGCAGTTCTCTGGCAAGTTCCTTTTCATCAAAGCCTTCAATTTTTCCGTCCTTTACCACGCATTTTCCGTCGACATAAACGTCGCGGACAGAATGTCTCGTGGAACTGTAAACAATGTTTTTCACCACATCCCGAACCGGACTCATTTCGATGTTATCCAGTTCAAAGACTACGAAGTCTGCCTTCGTTCCCTTTTCCAGTCTTCCCAGATCACTGCGTCCCAGAGCCCTGGCGCCGTTGATCGTGGCCGCGTTGAAAATATCTTTCGCATTTACTGCAAATGTCGTCCGGTCTACGATTTTTCCCATTATCGCAGCCAACCGCATTTCCTGCTCAAAATCCGATGGGAAGGTATCCGTGCCGATGGTCATGTTTACGCCGTATTCCTGATACTTTCTGAAGGACTGCAGCGTATTTCCGCCTCTGGCAATAGCGATCGGACAATGGGCAACGGTAGTCCTGCTGCCGCCCAGCAGCTTCAGGTCTTTATCGCCTGCCATGTTGATCTCGCTCTGTCCCGTGATATTCAAGCAGTGCGCAACCGTAACGTCTTCGCCCAGCATACCGGTATCCGCCATCAGTTCCACCGGCGTTTTGCCGTACATACGAATACACGTCTCAAATTCCAGCGCACCTTCCGCACCATGGATGGTGATCCGCTTATCCATCTTATCGGCCCGTCTTCTGACTTCTTTCAGCATATCCGGCGTACAGTACATGGTCTGCGTCGGCGCCCATATGCCTCTGATCCTGCCGTCAAAGGTGCCGTCGATATCCCTGATCAGCTGTTCCGCTTCATCGATACGGTCAAAACCTTCTTTTTCATCCAGTTCGCATACGATGGAATGGCCGTCCGGAGAATACCATATGCTCTGTTCCTCATAACGGTCTCCGGCTCTTACCGGCGCACCTACATAGGCACGCATTCCCATCTGGCCGGCAATCTCTGCTTCTGTACGCGAATATCCTCCGCCATAGATCAGGGCAGTCGTACAGCCGCTCTTAAGGATCTCCGCCAGATTCAGTTTAGCCTGCAGAAATGCGCCCCGTTCGCCTAAAGACATGACCAGTGCATAGTCGTAAAGTGTGCCTTCATAGAAATTCGGATTTCCGATATCTTCTCTGTAGCTCTTCAGGCTGTACACTTCACACGGATGGGTATGCATATTGACAAAACCCGGTACGATGGCTACATTGCCCAGATCCTCATACGGCGCGCCTTCCGGCAGTTCCCTGCAGAACTCGGCGACCGTATCCCCTTCTACACCGAGGTAGCCGTTTTCCAGCGTTTTGTGTTCTCCCTCGCTCCAAACAATGATATACTTCGCTTTGTAATATTTGATATCCTTCATTCTCTCACCTCTCATTCTTTTACAGTCTCGGGAAGCTCATCGGGTAAATTTCATCCATGGTTCTTCCATCGTCCGACCGCAGTTCTTTCCATGCCGCTTCGCAGATCTCCTGCAGTTCTTCGCTCAGACTCTTCTCATCAAAGCCGCAGACCATGCCGTCTTTTACGATACATTTGCCTTCTACGTAGACCCGGGAAATCGAATGACGCGTTCCGCTGTAAATCAGGGTCTTCACCACGTCTCTCGACGGCGTCATCTCAATGGTGCTGAGATCGACGACCGAAAAGTCCGCCATCGCGCCTGCACAGAGCCTGCCCAGATCCGCCCGGCCCAGCGCTTTCGCGCCGTTTACGGTAGCCGCATTGAAAATGTCTCTGCCTCTGGTCTTGTAAGTCGTTTTCTCCTGAGATTTGGCCATGAAGGCGGCAAGCCGCATTTCCTGCACCATGTCCGAAGGGAAAGTGTCTGTTCCTATCCCCATGTTGACTCCGTTTTCCGCGTATTTTCCAAAGGATTCCAGATTCGTTCCCACCCGGATAAACGGCGTCGGGCTGTGCGCGACATTGCTCTTTGTTTTTCCGAGAAGCTTCATATCCCGATTGTCTTTGATGAACACCTGGCTGTGTCCGGAGATAAACACGCAGTGAGCAAGTACGACGTCTTCCCCTAAGCAGCCTGTATCATAAAGCAGTTCTACCGGCGTTTTTCCATGGAGCCTTACGCAGCCTTCAAACTCCGCCAGGTCTTCCGCCACATGAACCGTAATTCCGACACCCAGCTTATCTGCCACTTTCCTGGTTTCCTGCAGCATGGCCGGCGTACAGGTCATGGACTGGGTCGGTCCAAGGAGAATGTGGATCCTTCCGTCGAAAGCACCGTCATAATCCCTGACCAGTTCTTCTGCTTCCCTGATCCGTTCAAAGCCGCTCTTCTCGTCAAAATTGTAAGTAACCGAATGACCGTCAGGCGAATGCCAGATATTCTCTGCTTCCATTCTGTCTCCGGCTCTGATGCCTGCGCCGACATAAGCGCGGAGTCCCATCTTTCCGGCGGTTTCCGCCTCCAGACGGGAGTATGGACCGCCATAGATCAGAGAAGTGGTGCAGCCGCTTTTCACCAGCTCGATCAGATTCAGTGCGGTCTGAAGCTCTGCGCCTCTTTTGCCCAGAGACGGAAACGGATAATCCATCAGTGTGGACTCGAAAAAGTTAGGGTTTCCGCAGTCTTCAATGTAGCTTTTAATGCTGAACACCTCTGAAGGATGTGTGTGCAGATTGACAAAGCCGGGAATGATCGCCGCATTCCCAAAATCTTCATACTCTGCGCCTTCCGGAAGCTCTTTCCTGTAGCCTGTGATTTTTCCGCCCGTTACTTCCAGGAATCCGTTTTCTAAAATGTGATGGCTTCCTTCTTCCCAGACAACAAGGTATTTCGCCTTATAATATTTTGCCATATCGCTCATGTTTCACCTCTTCCTTACATTGTCATCGCATTGTCATAACGTTCATCAACAGCGTTTCTTCTGGGATATTCACCTCCTTAGATCTTTTTTATATCAGATGACAGGCGACAAAATGCCCATCTTCCACTTCTTTCAGCTCCGGCGCCTGGGTTCGGCAGAGCTCCTGCGCTTTGGCGCATCTCGTGCAGAACCTGCAACCCTCCGGCGGATTCAGCGGACTCGGCGTATCGCCCTCCAGCAGAATACGTTCTTTCCTTGCCTTCGGATCCGGTACCGGTATGGCCGACAGCAGCGCCTGTGTATAGGGATGAAGCGGATTTCTGTACAGATCATCCCGTTTAGCGATCTCCATCACCTTGCCTAAATACATGACGATGATCCTGTCGCAGATATATTCCACAACGGAAAGATCGTGGGAAATAAAAAGCATGGTGAGCCCGAAATCCCGTTTCAGTTCGAGAAGAAGGTTGAGGATCTGCGAACGTACAGAAACGTCCAATGCAGAAACCGGCTCATCGCAGATCATGAACTTGGGGTCGGCCGCGAGCACTCTCGCTATTCCGATACGCTGCCGCTGACCACCGGAAAACTCATGAGGATACCGGTCAGCGAAGCCTTTTTCCAGACCGACAATTTCCAGCAGTTCCTCTACCTTTTTCCTTCTTTCCTTGCGGTTGCCCATTTTCTGGATCTCCATGGGTTCTGCGATCGTCTCGCCGATACGCATTCTCGGACTGAGGGAGGAATACGGATCCTGAAATACGATCTGAAGATCGCTGCGCATTTTTCGAAGCTCTCTTTTCTTCATGGCCGTAAGCTCTTTGCCCTCAAAGACGATGCTTCCCGAAGTCGGCTTCGTCAGACCCAGAATTGACCGGCTGATGGTGGTTTTGCCGCATCCGCTTTCTCCTACAAGTCCCAGAACTTCTCCCCGATACACGTCAAAGGAGACGCCGTCAACGGCTTTTACGAAAGAAGTAGGCTTGCCAATGAGCTTGTCATCTACCGGAAACCATTTTTTTATCTCTTTTACCGACAGCAGCACTTCCTTTTCCATTACTCTTCACCTGCCTCTTTCTTTCTATTGTGAAGCCAGCATCTGACCTTTCTTCCGTCTCCGGTATCCTCAAGATCAGGCTCTTCCTCGCTGCAGATGTCCATGGCGTATTCGCATCTCGGACAGAATCTGCAGCCTTTGCGGATCTTATTTGCGCCGCTCTTGAATGGGATCATATACAGTTTCTCATGATTGCCGATCTTCGGTATGGATTTCATCAGGCCTTCTGTATACGGATGGAGCGGCTTTTCAAACAGACTTTCCACCGTAGCCTCTTCCACCACTCTTCCGGCATACATGACGACCACATATTTTGCAACTTCGGCAATAACACCCAAATCGTGGGTGATCATCATGATGGACATTCCCCGTTCAGATTGCAGCTTCCGGATCAAATCCAGAATCTGCGCCTGGATGGTCACATCCAGCGCCGTCGTCGGTTCATCGGCAATGAGCAGCTGCGGATTGCAGGACAAGGCCATGGCGATCATTGCCCGCTGCAGCATGCCGCCCGACATCTGGTGCGGGTACTCCTTTATTCTTTTTTCAGGAGACGGGATCCCTACCTCGTGGAGCAGTTCGACCGCCATTTCCTCCGCTTCCTTCTTGGTTTTCTTCTGGTGTAAAACGATCGCCTCTACGATCTGTGAACCTATGGTATACAGCGGATTAAACGAGGTCATCGGTTCCTGGAAAATCACAGAGATCTGATTTCCTCTTATTTTCATCATTTCCTCTTCCGTCTTTTCCAGAAGATTTTCCCCTTTGAAGAAGATCTCTCCTCCTGTAATTTTTCCGGGCGGAGAAGCGATCAGCCTCATGATCGACATCGCCGACACACTTTTCCCGCTTCCGGATTCACCTACGACGCCAAGAACCTCTCCCTTTTTGATTTTAAACGTTACATCCTGCACCGCAGGATTCTCATCCTTTCCATTGAAAAAAGAAACGGACAGATGATTTACTTCTATCAGATTATCCATTTTATTCATTTCGACCTCCTGTCCACATTCCTACATGCGAGGATCTAAAACATCGCGCAGTCCGTCGCCCAGCAGGTTGAATCCGGTAACGGTAACAAAGATAAAGATTACCGGAAATCCCGAAACATGCGGTGATGAACTGATATAATCCTTACCTGCGCTGATCAGTGCTCCCCATTCCGGAATTGGCGGAGTAGCTCCGATTCCCAAAAAGCTGAGGGTCGAGATGGACATGATGATCCAGGCCATTTCGAGCATGGAGTAGACGACAATGGTCGGTATGCAGTTTGGAAGGATGTGCTTGACCAGGATCCGCAGATCCGATCCGCCTGCTGAGATCGACGACTCGATATACGGCATCTCCTTCAGGGAAAGCACCAGACCGCGGATAAGTCTTGCGTAGGCCGGCATGGAACCCAGGCCGACTGCCAGCGTCACATTGCCCAGTCCCTGTCCCAGGGTGGCAACGATGGCAATGGCCAGCAGCATTCCCGGAAAAGCCATGAGAATATCCATCAGCCGCATCAGCGGATTGTCTAAATGTTTATAAAATCCGGAAATAAGACCGATGGGCACACCGATAATAATCGCCACGCCCAGCGACATCAGGCTGTAAGGTATGGTGATTCTGGCACCGTATACCATACGGCTCAACACACATCTGCCCAGTTCATCCGTGCCGAAGGGATATTCGTCTGTCGGACCGTTCAATGCCATGGAGCTGTTGGTCAAATACGGATCATGGGGCGCAAGAACCGGCGCCAGGATCGCGATCATGATCATGATGAACAGAATAATTGCGCCGACAACTACACTTTTGCTTCGAAGACATTTTCTCAGCATCAGTAATGCAGAACTGCTATTTAATGTTTCCAATTTCATCACCACCTTAGTACTTGATTCTCGGATCGATCGCACTGTACGTTAAGTCTACGATCAGATTGACGACCAGGAACATGATTGCGAACAGCAGGATGCTGGCCTGTATGACCGGATAATCGTTTCCGATGATCGCATTGATCGAATATCTGCCCAGACCCGGCCAGGCAAAAATATTTTCGATGACTACAGATCCGCTGAGCATGTAACCGGTCTGCGTGCCGATTACGGTGATCAACGGCAGAGACGCGTTTTTCAGCGCATGTTTGATGACGATCACCTTGTACCGAAGTCCTTTGGCTTTTGCCGTCCGTATGTAATCCTGCCGCATTACCTCCAGCATTTCCGAACGCGTCAGCCTGGAGATCGAAGCCATCTGCGGAAGTCCCAGCATCAGAGCCGGCAGGAACGCATGCAAAATACCATCGCCGCTGAAAAAGGATTCTCCCATTCCGGAAATCGGGAACAGTCCCAGCTCCAGGCAGAAGAACTTCATCAGCATCAGACCCAGCCAGAACTGTGGTATGGATATACCGACCAGGGTCAGTGCCATACAGGTCTTATCGAGCCAGGTGTTCTGTTTCAGTGCGGCTATGATGCCTAAAGGGATAGCCGCAAGGACAGACCATATTCTGGCAAATACCATTAAATAGACGGTGTTGATCAGCGCTGTCATCAGTTCTCCACTGATTTCCGTCTTGCGGACAAAGGATATTCCGAAATCGCCATGCAGAATGTTGACGAAGTAGTCGACAAACTGTTCCCACATCGGTTTATTCAGACCTAACTGCTCCCGAATAGCCTCAATGTCCTCCACACGTGCAGAACTTCCCGCCAGTTTAACTGCCGGATCTCCCGGTGTAAACTGTACGATCAAAAAAGTAACTGCAATGACGCCCAGCAGGATAATGGGCAGTTGGATCAGTCTTTTTACCCAGTACTTTTTCATCTCGTCTCCTTCTTTCTTTTTCCGTGTACCGCATCTGTCAGTAAAGGATGCTTTACCATTTCTCATCCTGTCTATACTGCAATTGTTGTGCCAGTTCAAAACGTTCTGATATTTCAATCATTCGTTGCGGCACAGTACACATTTTTTTATTTTATTTGTAAAAATAATTTTATTTTTTACCATAAATGCACATAACGACTGCAAAAATATACATATATCCCGCCGTATCGACATGGCGAAGCTTTTGCGCAATAAAAAACAGAGGCGTTTTCCTGCCTCTGCTTTCCTGGGTGTCTGTCTATTTTTTTCTTTCACGCAAGCCGTATTTCAACAGCTTGTAATTGAGCGCCTGCTTGGAGATCTTCAGTTTTTCCGCTGCCAGAGACGCATTTTTTGTAGAATCCAGCGCCCACTGGATGAGTCGCTTTTCGTATTCTTCTACTTTTTCCGTCAGGCTCAAGCTGCCTACGTAGTTGACCATCCTGTCTTTTTCCTCTTCAAAACGCGAGGTGAGATAAGACGGCAGATTTTCCACGCTGATCTCGCGGGAGCTGATCACATTAAAAGAACCCTCGATCACATTTTTTAATTCGCGGACGTTTCCAGGCCAGGTGTACTGGCAAAACAGTTCCATGACCTCGTTGGTCACGCCGACCACATCTTTGTTCATCTTTCGATTAAACTGATTGATAAAATAGTTGGTCATGACCGGAATATCCACAAGCCGGTTCCGAAGCGCCGGAACCTCGATCAGAACCGTGCTGAGCCGGTAGAATAGATCCTGACGCAACAGTCCTTCCTGGATACAGTCCATCGGATTCTTGTTTACTGCACTGATCACCTTTACATCAAAGGCGATCGGTCTTTCTCCTCCGATCCTCCTTACCTGTTTTTCTTCTATGGCCTTGAGTATTTTCGCCTGCATACTCATCTCCATGGAATTGATTTCGTCCAGAAACAGCGTTCCGCCGTTGGCCAGTTCAAACAGTCCCGCCTTGTCCTCCGCTCCGGTGAAGCTGCCTTTGACCGTGCCGAAAAGAATACTTTCCAGCAGGTTTGCCGGAATTGCCGCACAGTTCTGGGAAACAAAATTGTATCCGCAGCGTACACCGGAAGTATGTATACTCTGCGCGATCATCTCTTTTCCCGTCCCGGTTTCTCCATAGATCATCACCGCAGAATCCGTATTGGCGATCATGGGGATCTGTTTTTTGATCTCATTTATTTTCTGCGAAGACGTAACGATATCATCGAGATGGTACAGATTCTCCTTCTGGCTGTGCAGTTTGGGAAGATTGATGTACCGTCTCTGGATATTGCGGTTCTGTCCGTCATCTATGCTCCTTGAAAAATCGATGGTTCCCACGATCTTTCCGCCCTGCATGATCGGCAGCGTACTGCAGATATTCGTGATACAGTCTCCGTGAGCCGTCGTCAGATGTTCCACTCTGTCGTAAATCGGCTGACCGGTTTTCAACACCTGCATAATCGTGCTGGTTTCCTCGGTCAGATCCGGATGGATCTCCAGGATGGTCTTTCCTACGATGCAATCCACCTGCAAGCTGTACACATCCGTTCTGAAATTGGTATAATACTTGATCACACCTTTTTCATCGGTCACCATAATGCCATCAAAATAGTTATAGATATTTAACAATTTCTCGATGTTTAAATCCGACATAGCCACACCTCATTTTTCGTGTTTTTATCCTACTATAAAAAGTGAAAAAAGTCGAGGATAAACTTTCTTGCGGCCGGCCGCACAAAAGCAGCCGGTCAGAAGGCATATCCCCGATATCGTGGTATTTACCCGATGAAAAAGGCAGGCGCAGCGGACTTTATCCGCAGCAGGCTTTATCCGCAGCAGGCCCCACTGCGCCAGACCCGTTTCCGTTTTTTCTGTATACAGAAAGCGCCACGTCCAGGCCGGTCATATGCCTGTATAGCAGCCCGCGTACATTTTTGCCGGAACAAACCGTCCCATGCCGGGTTTTCCGATGAATTTCCCGTTCTGTACCGCCATATTGCCGCGAAGGAATACGGTCTCCACTCTTCCGATCTGTTTTCTGCCTTCAAAAATATTGTAGTCCACGCCGTTCGGATTGTCTGCAAGATGGACTTCGCCTTCCCA
>CALXJA010000136.1 GCA_944388465.1 uncultured Emergencia sp. | reverse complement strand
GCAAAAACTGGCTTCTCAGCTTGCGGTCAGGAGAGAGGCGCCGGTGCTCTCTGCGATACCGCATTACCTGCGGGAGACCGGATACCAGAGACGGGAGTTTTATTTCTTCACCTGGGATTCTTTTGCCGGCTGGGCGAAAGGGTCAGCGCCGGCAGGAACGGGCGGGGAAACGGCCGCCGTAATACCGCTGGTGGAATTTATGCGGCATCAGGGGGATCTTCCGGCAGGGTTAACGGTGATCCCGTATATCACCAATATTGCAAAGGGACGGGAAGCCGCTTTTATCGAAAAGCATTTTCAGAGGATCTGTGAAACAGTCAGACCCACGGGACTGTATGTGGGAAATCTCAGCTGGATCGAACGGTTTCACAGGGAGGGGATCCCGGTATACGGAGATTACGGACTTAACGTATGTAATTCGGCGGCGGAAGAGGCTTATCGTTCTTTGGGCACAAAGTACTGCGTCGACAGTCTGGAAATGCTTTCTCCGGAACAGGCGGGAGATATGCCCCTGATGATTTCACAGCACCGGCTGGCTGGAGAGAGTCTGACGGACAGAAAGGGCGAAACCATTATGCTGCTGAAACGGGATTTCAGCGAACAGACGCTGCTTCTCCGGCAGGGGAAAAAGGGCGGTCAAATCGGTGGAAAACGCCAGTCGGAAGAAGAGAGAGAAATAGTCAGAATATATTGGAAATAGCGGGGCTGCGGGATCGCGATGTCCAGCAAAAAAAACAAAAAATATGCAGAAAGGGTGTTGACGATGACGCCCTTTCTACTGTATTATGTATACATGAAAAGAGGTTACAGAGAGGGGTCAAATGAGAGACAGTTCGATGTAACTTAAAATTTTCCTGTATCTTGTATACAACATACAGGAAAAGATAAAACCATAGTTATAGTAGAGATATAGTAGATAAGAAAAGGAGTGCAGAGTGATGAGCAACCCATGGGAAGGTTTCCAGACTGGCGTATGGAACACTACAATCAACGTTGATGATTTTATCAACCTCAACTATAAACCGTATGACGGCGACGAGAGCTTTCTTGCCGGCCCTACGGAAAGAACGAAGGAATGCAACGAAAAAGTTAAGGATCTGCTGGTTCAGGAGAGAAAGAACGGCGGCACACTGAAGGTAGATGCCAGCAGGATCATGAGGATCAATGCCTATGATCCGGGATACATTATCGAAGGCAAGGATCTGATCGTAGGTCTGCAGACAGACGAACCGCTGAAGAGAGGTATCTGCCCGTTTGGCGGAATCAAGATGGTCAGAGAAGAAGTTGCCGAATATGGCGAAAAGCTTCCGGAAAACATCGATTTCATGTTTAACTATGTAACTACACATAATGACGGTGTATTCAAGGCATATTCTCCGGAAATGAGAAAAGCAAGACACCTGGGCTACATCACCGGTCTTCCTGATGCTTACGGCAGAGGCAGAATTATCGGTGACTACAGAAGATGCGCTCTTTATGGTATAGACAGACTGATCGAAGAGAAGCAGAAGGATCATGATGAGATCGCTTCCAGACCGATCATGAATGAAGAAAACGTAAGACTGGCCGAAGAAGTGTGGAATCAGATCGCCGCACTGAAAGAGATCAAGAAAATGGCCGAAAAATACGGCTATGACATCTCCAAGCCGGCAACAGATGTAAGAGAAGCGATCCAGTGGACTTACTTTGCTTATCTTGCAGGAATCAAAGAAGAAAACGGCGCGGCAATGTCTCTGGGAAGAACCTCCACATTTATCGATATCTATGCGGAGAGAGACCTGGCTCGCGGCAAATATACCGAAGAGCAGATCCAGGAGTTTGTTGACGACTTTATCCTGAAACTGAGAGTAGCAAGACACCTGAGAACCAACGAGTACAACGAGCTGTTCGGCGGAGATCCGATGTGGATCACAGAGGGTCTTGCCGGAATCGGTGCAGACGGCAGACACAGAGTAACGAAGAATACCTATCGTGTTCTGAATACGCTGTACAACCTGGGACCTGCTCCGGAACCGAACCTGACGGTTCTCTGGTCAAAAGACCTGCCGGAACCGTTCAAGAAGTTCTGCGCACAGGTTTCCATTGATACCGATTCTATCCAGTACGAGAACGACGACAAGATGAGACCGTCCTATGGTGACGACTACTCCATCGCCTGCTGCGTATCCGCTATTCAGATGGGTCAGCAGATGCAGTTCTTCGGTGCAAGATGCAACCTGGCAAAATGCCTGCTTCTGGCCATCAACGGCGGTGTAGACGAAAGAACCGGCGAGCATATCGGACCGCAGATGGAGCCGATGGGAGACGGCCCGCTGGACTTCGACGAAGTTTGGAGAAGATACAACATCGATCTGGAGTGGTTGATGAGCGTTTATGCAAGAATCATGAACATCATCCACTTCATGCATGACAAATACGACTATGAAAGATCCCAGATGGCATTCCTGGATTCGGAAGTTAAGAGACTGATGGCCTTCGGTGTTGCCGGATTCTCTGTAGCAGCAGACTCCCTGTCCGCAATTAAGTATGCCAAGGTTACGCCGATCAAAGACGAGAATGGTATTATCGTTGACTATAAGACAGAAGGCGATTTCCCGAAATACGGAAACGATGATGACCGGGTAGACTCCCTGGCTGTTGCCATCAGCGAAAAGTCCATCAAGGAGCTGAGAAAGCAGCCGGCTTACCGGAATGCGGTAACTACGCTTTCCGTTCTGACGATCACATCGAACGTTATGTACGGAAAGAAGACCGGAAATACACCTGACGGCAGAAGAGCAGGAACGCCGTTTGCTCCAGGTGCAAATCCAATGCACTGCAGAGATAATACCGGAGCTGTCGCTTCGCTGAACTCTGTAGCCAAGATCGACTGGAACACCTGCCAGGATGGTATTTCCAACACCTTCAGCATTACACCGGATTCCCTGGGTAAAGACAGAGAGAGCAGAAAAGAAACACTGGTAAAACTGCTCAGCGGTTACTTCGGTCAGGGTGCGCATCACCTGAATGTCAACGTTCTCAACAGAGAGGTTCTGATGGATGCGTATGAGAACCCGGATAAGTATCCGAGCCTGACTATCCGTGTATCCGGATATGCAGTAAGATTCAACGCCCTGTCCAAGGCGCACCAGAAGGAAGTTATCGAGAGAACCTTCCACGAATCCCTGTAAAAGGAAAAATGATCAGTTGCAGCACGGCGGCATGGCGTTATCCTGCCGCCGGGGCTGTTTTTCTTGAATAAGAAAAAACAGCGGGGCAGACAGCGCCTGCTGTTTAAACGGACAGAGAACGGGGCATATCGTATATAGAAGCGTAAATGGCTGTCTGATAGGATACCGTTTGTTTCAAAAATGAGGAGATGTGAAAAATGTTGAAAGGCAGATTACATTCCATAGAAACTTTTGGAGCGGTCGATGGACCGGGGATCAGAACTGTGTTTTTCCTGCAGGGCTGCCCGGCCAGATGCGCGTATTGCCATAATCCTGATACATGGAATCTTGACGGAGGCAGGGAAGTCGATATCGAGGAGATCGTTTTCCGTGCCAAACGGGGTATTCCTTATTATGGCAAGGATGGCGGCGTGACCTTCTCCGGCGGAGAACCGCTGATTCAGGGAAAGTTTCTGCTGGAAGCCATTGAAGCGCTTAAGGCCGAAGGTATAGGCAGCGCTATTGATACCAGCGGAACTTATTTCGACGAGGATTCGGAGGCGGCGATCGCAGCCGCGGATATGGTTCTGCTCGACATTAAACACATCGATCCGTCTAAATTTCACGAGCTTACGGGAAGAGACCAGGGACCGTTATTCAAACTGATCGAAGTGATCAACCGCCTGGAAAAGCCGATCTGGGTAAGACAGGTCATTGTACCGGGCTTCAATGACAATGAGGCCTATATCGAAGCGCTTAATCAGTTCCTCAGCGGGATCAAAACCATCAGGAAGGTAGAGCTTCTGGGTTACCACAATATGGCGGAAAGCAAGTACGAGAAGCTGGGGATCAAATATAAGCTGAAAGGACTGAAGCCGATGAACAGTGACCGGCTGCAGCAGCTCAGCAAATTAACGATTACAGCATAGATAGTAAAAAAGAATAGAAAAGACCGCAGGGAGCCGTAATGTCAGCCGGCATTCGCCCTGCGGTATTTTTTTGTAAGCATGTCTTGGGGGTTATAGGATAAAATGTGTTGGCAAAACCGCTGTGACTTATGAAAAACCAATAGTTGTGGCGGTATATCCTGTTTTAAACAGGATATACCACGAGATCTGCGACGCCATGGGACAAAAGTGCCGGCAAGATCGTCTGTCTTTATTGAAACTTCAGCGCAACTAAAGGTATATCCTCATATAACCCGCAGAAACGGATTTTATTTCTAAAAAAGTGGATAACAGTCCGCCTCTGTGACTGCCTATGGGGAGAAAACGGACTATATGGACGTAAAATGACAAAAAAGTCCGCACAAAGAAGAAAGAAATGGAAAAAAATAGAAGAAAAGTCAAAAAACCACAAAGAAGAATTATATAATAATATAGAATAGGATTGCCGATTTCCTTGCATTCGGCTCGATTTTCCTGCTGCTGCGGACTTTTTTCTTTGATTTTTACATTTTAGTCCGTTTTACCGTCAGCGGAGAATAACCGTCGCGGCGGTTTTTGCTGATTTGCAGGAAAAAGTCCGCACCGGGCAATGTTGACGGATTTTGCCATTATTGCAGATTTAGTCAACATTGCTTTTATGCGACTTTTTATGTGATGTTGTCAACTCTGCCGATATAGGTTTCACGGTCAGGCTTCCAGCTTTTTCAGACGCTCTTCCTCCTGTTTCTTGCGGCAGCGGAGGATTTCCCCGTACTCTTCATCGCTCAGTTTCGTCATGGATATGCCGGTGAAACCGTAAAAAATCGAAACGAGCGGATTGACCCAGCAG
>CALXJA010000135.1 GCA_944388465.1 uncultured Emergencia sp. | reverse complement strand
AATTCTCCGTAGAAATTACCTGATAGCTCAGCAACTTCCTACTTCATCGCCTTAAGCAAGCCTTTTAAGTATAAATGATACCGTCAAATATTGCAAGCTTTTTTTGAAAATTACCGCGAAGAATTTCACGTTTTTTTCAGAAAATAATATAGCGTTTTCAATCCTTTAGATGCCCTTTCATTGTACACGTTTCCTGGCGTTTCTTTTCAGACTTCACTGACGTTTTTCCCATGCGCTCCTCCGCCCCGCTTCCAATGCTTACAGATATAAAAAATTCGTCGTTTTCGCGACCTAAAAAAAGTTGACCGATTTTCCCGCTCTGCGAAAATCAGTCAACTTTGATGGCAAACTCGCCCCATTGCCCAATTAAATTTATGTTGTTCCAAAAAATTTTAACTAAAAATACCAAGCCCGGGGACTTTACCGGCGCGACCGAAACAAAGTTCAAGCCAACCGGATATACCGACATTTTTTAAACGCGGAACACTTTCGCCAGAAATTCCCCGCACGGCAGCCGGCGCAGTTCTTCTGCAGAGATTACCTTCAGCCGGATAATCAGTACCGCATACATCAGAACTCCTGCCAAGATAGAAATCACGGCAGCCATACCATTTCCCATTCCGCAGGCAGATATGCCGTATACTGCCCGCACCCAGATCCCCATAAGCAGTGATGCCGCTGCAGGTTTTACAAAAGTCTGCAGTACAGGGAATCTTACACCCGTACGTTTTTTCAGCGCAAACAGATTGAGCAGAAGGGCCGTCAGATATGCCGCGTTGGTCCCTATAGCCGCCCCCTTTACATTGACAACCGGAAGACCCACCAGCATATACGTAAGTCCTGCTTTTATGCAGGCTCCTATGGCCAGATTTTTCACCGGCGTGATCTGGCGATTAATGGACTGCAGCGCTCCCGTCAGAGTCTGAGAAATAGCCAGCAGCACAATGCCTGCCGTCATAATCCGCAGAATGGACGCCGCGGCCAAAGCGCTTTCCGCCTGCTGCGGATAGAGCAAGAGCAGAATAGGTTCCGCCAGGGCAAAGAGGCCTACGGCGCAGGGACAGGCCATGATCATGGTCAGCCTCATACTGATCCGCATATTCTCTCTGACCTTATCCATTTTCTTCTGCCAGAAAAAAGCCGCTATCGACGGCACGAGGCTTACGCCGATAGCCTGAGTAAAGGTCTGTGGAAGGGAAATCAGCGTATCACAGTAAGAGCCGTACTGACTGTACAGGTTCAGCGCGTCCGCATATTCCCAGCCGGTGGCCTGCAGGCGGGACACGATAAGCGACGTATCGATCGTCGACATGATCGGCATAATCTCTGCTCCGATGATAATCGGTACGGCAATCCAGACGATTTTCTTCAGTATAAAGCCCGTAGGCTCTCTGTCGTCTTTTTTCTCCCGAGGCCGGTTCTTCTTTCGGTGAAACCAATAGATCGCCAGCATGACCACAATTCCGGCCGCCGCGCCGGCTGCCGCGCCGAAAGTGGCTCCCGCCGCAGCCATTGGCAGACCCTGGTCGAAAAGCATGAACGACAGCGTCAGTCCGACGGCAACGCGGACTACCTGTTCGGAAATCTCAGAAGCCGCCGTCGGCAGCATATTCTGCTGTCCCTGAAAATATCCGCGAAAAGCCGACAGCAGCGGGACGATACACAGCGCAGGAGCAATAGCCCTCAGCGAAAGGGCTGCCTCCGGTATCTCTATGATTTCGGCGATGAACTCCGCTCCAAAAAAACAGATGGAGAAAGAGGCAATCCCTATGGCCCACATCAGTTTTACCGCCGTAGAGAAAACCTTGTGTGCACCGTGAAGATTTCCCACAGCCATCCGCTCGGAAACCAGCCTGGAGATCGCCACCGGCGTTCCAGCTGTCGACAGCACCAGAAATATGGAATATATGCTGTATGCTACATTGTAATACGCCATTCCGTCGCCCAGCTTATTGGTCAGCGGAATGCGCAGCGCCGCGCCCAACAGTTTGACAAGCAATCCGGATATGCTCAAAATCGCGGCCCCTCTGACAAAATCTCTTTTCCCTGTCATTATCCCGTCTATCTTTCCCCTATCATATACAGCGCAAAGAACCCCACTTTATGTTTTCCATAGTCCCACGGAATTCCGCAGGTCTCGCACAGTTTTGCCACGTCGATTCCGTATGCAGACAGGCAGGAGGCCACCCTGTCCGGAAAACGGCAGGGTTCACCCGATATCTTGGCGCACTGACTGCATTGACTGCACGGCCCCGCCATGATCGGAAGACCGCCGATTCCTTCTTGCGCCAGTCTATCCATGAACGCTCTGACTCTGGCGTTGTGTTTCTTCTTCAGCTGTCCGGTCTCCGCCCCGTCGGTGATATCTTCAACCGGCTGAATGGTCTGAAGGACCAGGGCCCTGCTGTACCGCAAAGCCTTCTGTTCCATCTGCTGCGGCGTCCCGCAATCCGGAGGACAGCCGTAATTTCGCCCGTAATTGCCGCAGCTGTTCATCTCGCAATATTTTCTGAAGTCATGCACGAAAACCAGATCATCCGCGCTGACAAAAGCCGCCCGATCTATCCCTGCCGCTTCTGCCTCTTTCAAGATCTTTTGTTCATCCATATCCTTACAACTCCTTTAAGTGTTGTAATTATCATAACTTTTCCTCCCGAAGCTGTCAATGTCCGGTCTGTGAAAATTCGGAATCGTCACCGGGAATCCGCAGGCACACAAAGTTGTGGAAAAGAGCAAGCTGGCCACGGGAAAAACTTCCGTGGCCAGCCGCATCATCTGTCATACCGGCAGCAGCGCCCGGGCCAACAGCTGCATGCCTGCAGGAACTTATCTAACCGTAAGCGGGCAGGGCGGGCTTACCGATACAGAGCCGCTCTACCGCAAACTGCTCGCCTTCATCCGGGACAACGAACTCTCCGCTTCGGGAGACGCATATGAAGAGCGGCTGATCGACGAAATCGGCTCCCTCGAAGGGGAAAAGCAGATCATCCGGATCACCGTGCCGGTGTCGCACGAAAATAAGGAACATCCTCCCTGCATACCGCAAAATCAAACTGTCCAATAAAAGAGCGTTTTACAAGATCCGTTCAAAGCCTTGGGTCGAATACGCTTTGCCCTCATCTTTCAAACGCTGCGCCTCTTCTACGGCTGCGATATTCTTCTTGCTTACTTTATATAACGCACAAAGCACAGCTGCAGCCAAAGCCACAATACCCGGAATAACGGCGAAGATTATCCTCATTCCGTCTGACATGGCATCGCTTACCACGGCTGCAGACGGATCTACATGCAAAAGCTGCATCAGAACGCCGCAGAGCCACATACCTACAGCGACACCCATCTTTCCCGAGAAAGAGGTAATAGAAACCATCAGTCCCTCTCTGTTCTTCTCGTACTTAAACAAATAGATCTCAGAGACATCAAAGTTCATCGTGAATATGGTGATCCAATATACTGACGTGGCTAAATCAATTCCGGCGATCAACAGCACGACGACAACAGCCGGAGGTCTGAACAGGGTCATTACTATCGCGAAGAAGACCATATACAGAAATGCTGTCATAAGCCCCGCTTTTCTGCCAAATTTCACGACGAAATTGCCCATAGGCACAATGAAAATAATGGAAATCAGCGTCGGCCACAGATTCAGCAGGGCGATTTCCCCATTATCAAAACCGAAAGTAAAGGACAAGAAGTAGATCAGAGAACTGTTGAAAATCCCCAGCCACAAATTGAAAGCAAATGCCATCAATACAACTATGACAAACTGTTTCAGACGGAAGAGATCAAATATATCCCGAAATACTCCGACAGACGCCCTCTCCGCGCTATCAGCCGAAACGGAGTTATCTTTCTCTTTTCCCTTAAGCGAACAGCCCGCGGCAATGAATGAGACAGCTGTAATTACACCGAAAACAGCACCCACAATTCGGAAAGTCAAAGTGTCGGATTTGCCCATCTCCTGCATACGATCCAAAAACTCCATTACGCCATAAGAGAGAAGCATCTGCGCGAAGATAGAAAACACCATTACCGAAGTCCTCATCTTGGCTTTCACATCGTAATCATCTGTAATTTCACTGGCCACCGCTACGTAAGGAATATCCACAACGGTGTAAAACAGCCAGAAAACAATGTTGATCACCACGAAATATATAATTTTCATGGTCTCGCCCATCTCTACATTACAGAAGAGAAGAAACACCGAGATGCCGAGGGGAATCGCTCCTCCTACCATAAAGGTAGACCGTTTCCCAAAATTCCTTCCCAACAAATGGCCCTTATATCGGTCGTTGAGATAACCGATAATCGGGTCCGAAATGGCATCCCAGGCCACAGCAAAGAGAGAAATAGTTCCCGCCACAGCCGGATTAATTCCGGCTACACTGGTAAGGAAAAATATAAAATATGTATAGAAAAGATTTCCTGCGATGTTTTCACCTACACCGCCTGTGCCGTACCCTATGATGTCCTTGAGCCTTATCTGATTATTTTTCATCGTAGTCTCTCCATTCTTTATTGAAACCAGTTTACTTTTTCCTGAACCGCTCTGACATTGATTTGCTTCAAAACCGTAAATTCTTTAATCCCTTCAATACCGCCCGCAATGCCGATTCCGCTTTGCTTATGCGGACTCGAAGCCAAAACGCCGCTGTCTTCTAAATAAGTATTCACCCACATAATGCCGGTATTGACATTTCTGCATACGCGCACAGCTCTTTCCAGATCCTTTGTAAACACAGCGCCTGCAAGACCGTATTGCACGTCGTTCGCCAGCTCTATAGCACTTTCTTCATCGGAGAATTTCTGTACAGTCAAGACCGGTCCAAAGATTTCCTCCTGTACGATACGCATTGACTGACTGCAGTCGCAAAAAACTGTCGGCTCGATAAAATATCCGTCTGCAAATAAGCCTTCTTCCAGCCTTTTTCCGCCTACAAGCAGTTTTGCGCCCTCCTCCTGACCTAATCGGATGTAATGCAAAACCGACTGCATGTGCTGTTGACTGATCAACGGTCCGAATTCGGCGTCTTCATCCATAGGCATTCCGATCCGTATTTTACCGACTCTTTCTTTCAGTCTCTTCGTCACCTGATCGTAAATCCCTTCCTGTACCAACAATCGGGATCCGGCTACGCATAACTGTCCCTGACTGAGAAAGGAGGCAAACATCGCATTGTCAACGGCAGCTTCAATGTCTGCGTCGTCAAAGACAATAAACGCCGATTTTCCGCCTAATTCCAACGCAAGTTTCTTTACGCTGGAAGCAGAATTACGAATCAGCTCTCTCCCGGTCTGTGTACCTCCGGTAAAAACAATTTTACTCACTTTCTGACTTTCTGCCAGCAGTTTTCCGGCTTTTTTCCCTGAGCCCAAGAGCAGATTCACGCTTCCCCGCGGAAACCCTGCCTCTTCAAAGATCTGAAAAAGAGCCACAGCAGAAAGCGGCGTCAGAGAAGAGGGCTTCACCACTACGGTATTTCCCGCCGCAAGGGCCGGAGCGATCCCGCCCGCGGCAGTACCGAGGGGATAATTCCAAGGAACAATAATGGCACAAACGCCGAGAGGCTCTCTGACGGTCATAGAAAGTAACCCGTCGCCGCTGTCAGCAGTATTTCCCCGGCACTCACCTGCGAGGTTAGCGCAGCAGCGAAATTCCTGAGCAGCTGCACAGATATCATCATACCGAGTTTCTCTGTATAGTTTTCCCGTATTTAGCGTTTCCAGGCGTGCCAGCTCATCCGCCCGCTCTTCGATCAGATCTGCCGTCCGATTTAGAAGTTCGGCTCTCTCGCTTACCGAAAGATTCCGCCACAGGGAACCCGGCTGAAAGGCCGAATACGCCGCATTTACCGCAGCCTCCACATCTTGTTGTTCCGCTTCTTCGGCCTCAGCAATCACCACACCTGTAGCGGGATCCACAATAGAGCGCTTCTGTTTTTTCGACGAGGCCGAACCTCCCCATCTTCCGTCAATAAACATATGTAATTCCTGCATTCTCCGCTCTCCTTTCGCAATCAATCAAAATAGCAGCTTCGAAAACCCACATCGAAATAACGGTCTTCCTCCTGCATGTAAAAGCCATACATGAATATGCCGGCATGTTTCCCGTTGACCCAATATCCTCCCCGAATCGGATATCGAACACCCTGCAGCATTCCCCATGCCAGTTCACAGCCAATCGGTACTGCAGAATTAGCCGGAGGAAGGATAGCCAACTGTTCTGCTATGTTTCCCTTTTCCCAGTTACACGGAGCAGCCACCTCCCGGAAAGGAAGATACACATCTTCAATGTTTTTTTCCAAATTTTGCTCCTTTGCCGTTCCAAAGTCAAGCTGCATCTGCGGCAGATCTTCTGCGTACAGCCCGTTGTGCCTCATTCGGAGCGCCGGGCTCTCTGATCGCGGATTTACGAGGTTTCCATTTTCACCGATACGGCTCCATCTCTCACTCTCCAAACAGAGACCGGCTGCAGCTGCATCATTATTTTCTATGACTTCAAAGAAACCGTCATACAGGCGAATTCCGCTGACCAATTCAAAGACATTGCCGTTCATATCGAAGATGCCGTCCGCAGTGCCGTCATGAGACCAGGTTTCCGGTCCCGAACCGGTTGCGGTTCTCATCGGCGGTCCCTCTTCACCCGCCGGAACAACGGCTTTCAACGAAGACAGAATACCGCTTTCCTCCGGATGACTCCAGTCTCTTCCATTGTCATTATTTCCTCTGGGAAGCGTACCGTTTTTCAGACTGTAAAGAGCCGCGGCAGCCCATTCTGCATTTGTCATCAAGTGCCAGTTCTTCCCTTTATTCCGACAAAATTGTTCCATCTGGCACGGGCTGTACAAAACCGCGGGATCTTCTCCCTTAAGGCTATAGGCTCTTTCATTCTTCACCACATTTTGATACTTACTGATGTAGATAAAATCCTTTTCCTCGCCGTTGACCACAAAGGCAGGATGTACCACTTCAATCCCTCCTTCAATGACATCTGAAATTTTGAATTTCGGGATTTTTACCATTACGCTGTAGCCTGCACCCCTTAAAGTGGACGGAATGAAATAAATTAATTCAATGGTTCACTTTGAGGAGGTAAAAATGGCAACGAAAAGATACGGAAGAGAAGAAAAGCA
>CALXJA010000134.1 GCA_944388465.1 uncultured Emergencia sp. | reverse complement strand
ATGTGGGGATCACGGTGGCGTCCAGAGAGGAAGAGCATTATCGCGACGGTATCGTCAGAATCGCGGCGACAAAGGAATCTGCAGGAGTTTCCACAGGTATCGGCGATCATGAAAGCAAATATCAGGGAAAGGAAGAGGCAGACACAGGGGACGAGCAGTTTGAAATCGCCGACGGGCGCAGTTTTGCGCAAATGTACGGCGATATGGAAAAAGAAGGGCTGCAGCCTGTAGTCAACGATTATCTGTATGTATGATATGTGTAAAACGAGAAAAACGATTTGTGTTACCGATCGCCGTCAGGTCTGCGGCGATTTTCTCCGGCAGCTGGGAGTTGTTTTGGAAGCAGAGCCGTGGGCATTGATCCTGCGGGAAAAAGATATGGACAAAGAGGCGTACCGGGCGCTGGCAAAGCCGGTATTGACGATGTGCCGGCAAGCCGGTGTGCACTGTCTGTTTAACACGCACATCGATCTGGCGTTTGAACTGGGCGCCGGCGGCGCGCAGCTGCCGCTGGCTGCGGCAGAAAGGCTGACACTCGTAAAGCCGCCGGAATTTATGCTGGCCGTCTCTGTGCACAGCGCGCAGGAGGCGGTGCGGGCCGCCGGCTCAGGCGCGGATCTTCTGCTGTACGGTCATGTTTTCGAGACTCAGTGCAAGCCGGGTCTTGCGCCGAGAGGTCTTGGAAGTCTGCGCGAGGTTTGCGGCGCCGTGTCTGTTCCCGTCTTTGCCATCGGTGGAATCAATGAAAAAAACGCCCCGGCCTGCATGGAGGCAGGCGCGTCGGGCGTGTGTATGATGAGCCGGTTTATGCAGCTGGAATAAAGGAATTCAGCTGTTCATCGTTAAAATACGATATAGCTCTTCGGGAGAGGAAACGATGCGGGAAGCACCGCTTTGTACAAGCTGAGCATGGCTGCGGAAGCCCCAGTCTACGGAAATACAGTCAAGTCCTGCATTTTTCGCCGTCTTGATATCGACCTCGGAATCACCGATATAAACGGTGTCTGCCGTGGAAACGGACAGACTCCTGCGGAGAAATTCCGCACCGTCCGCAGCCGGTTTCAGCCGCAGACCGTCACGTTCGCCGGTGGCCAGGTCGATGTATGGCGCCAGAAAACGACGGCAGAGCATTTGCAGCGGCGCATCCTTTTTATTGGAGTGGACAGCCAGTTTCAGCCCGGCTTCCTTCAGACGGGACAGCAGGGAAATGATGCCGGGATAAGGCGCGCTCTTGTCCGCGCAGTGCATTTCGTAGCAGGCGAGGAATTTCTGGAAAATTTCATCCTGTCGTGTTTCCGGTACTGCCGCGGGAATGAACGAGTGAACGAGGTAGGCGAGACCGTTTCCCAGATGAGCGCGGATCTCCTCCGGGGATGGCAGAGGGAATCCTTCTGCAGAAAGGCAGCAGCAAAGACTGTCTGCCAGGTCGTCGAATGAATTGATCAGTGTTCCGTCAAGATCAAAAATAGCCAGTCGATAGCGCATAAACCGTTCTCCTTTTTTCGTTTCATCGATGTGCCTTTATCGTTGAAAGGCATTGTTTCGGTCAGCTTTCTTTGAGCCGGTAATATGGTAATACGGAAGCTGCCGTTCTGTCAAGACAGAACGGCTTTCTCCTGCGGCGCGGGCAGAAAAATTAAAAAATTAACCTTTTCTGCCCGCTTTTCTTTTATTTTGAAAGTTTTGCCGTCCGTTTTGCCAATGTATGCAAAATTAAGAGAATTTGCGTGACAAAGGGGGTAAAGTAGTATAGAATAAAAGAACAAAAATATACAAAATACAGGAAACTGCTTCCGCCGAAGCGGCCTGAAGTTGTAAAAGGAGAAAAGGAGAAAATTTATGACCATGGTAACGAACCAAATCGTTAACGATTGGGTAAAAGAAATGGCGGAAATGACAAAACCTGACGAAATCGTCTGGGTTGACGGCAGCAAAGAGCAGCTTGAGCAGATCAAACAAATTGCCCTGAGCACGGGAGAAATGATCGAGCTCAATCAGGAAAAGCTTCCCGGCTGTCTGTATTATCGCACAAAGCCAAAGGATGTGGCGCGCGATGAAAAGAGAACCATAATCTGTACCACCAGAAAAGAGGATGCCGGTCCAACCAACAACTGGGTCGCACCGGACGAAATGTACGCTAAGCTGAGCAAGCTGTTCGACGGTTCCATGAAGGGAAGAACCATGTATGCCATCCCGTTTTCTATGGGTGTTGTGGGAACAGAGTTTTCCAAAATCGGTATCGAACTCACCGATTCGATCTACGTCGTTCTGAGCATGGCCATCATGACCCGCGTGGGTCAGAGCGTCATCGACGAACTGAATGCAGGAGCGGATTTCACCAGATGTCTGCATTCCAAGGCACAGATCGATGAAACAGAAAAATATATCGTACATTTTCCAGAAGACAATACCATCTGGTCCATCAACTCCGCTTACGGCGGAAATGTGCTGCTGGGTAAAAAATGCCTGGCTTTGCGCATCGGCTCCTATTTAGGCAAGCAGGAAGGCTGGATGGCTGAACATATGCTGATTCTGAAGATTGAAAATCCGCAGGGCGAAGCGCGGTATGTCTGCGGCGCTTTCCCGAGTGCCTGCGGCAAGACAAATCTGGCCATGCTGACGCCGCCGGAATACTTCCGGGAAAAAGGATACAAGGTTTCCACCATCGGCGACGACATTTCCTGGCTGAGGATCGGCAGCGACGGAAGACTGTATGCAGTCAATCCGGAAAACGGCTTCTTTGGCGTAGCGCCGGGAACCAATGAAAAGTCCAATCCGAACGCGTTGAAGACGACACACAAGAATACGATCTTTACCAATGTGGCGAGAAATCTCGACGACAATACCGTATGGTGGGAAAGACTGGATAAAAATCCGCCGGAAAACGGCGAAGACTGGCAGGGTAATCCTTGGAACGGAAAGACCTCCACAGAAAAAGGCGCGCATCCGAATTCCCGTTTCACCGCGCCTGCGGAGAACTGCCCGATCATTGCCGACGAGTTTTTCACCGGAGAGGGCGTTCCGATCTCGGCCATCATCTTCGGCGGCAGAAGAGCCAAGGCAGAGCCTCTCGTCTATGAGGCAAGAGACTGGAATCACGGCGTGTTTATCGGTTCCGCCATGGCCTCAGAAACAACGGCTGCAGCTAACGGCAAGGTTGGCGTAGTCAGACACGATCCTATGGCCATGCTGCCGTTCTGCGGATATAATATGGCGGACTATTTCCAGCACTGGATCGATATGGGCAAAAAAATGACGAATCCGCCGAAGATCTTCCACGTCAACTGGTTCAGAACCGATGAAAACGACGAATTCCTGTGGCCGGGCTTCGGTGACAATCTGCGGGCGGTGCTCTGGATGCTGGATCGCTGTGAAGGCAAGGCCGGCGCGGTAGAAACGCCGCTGGGCTATGAACCGAAACCGGAAGATCTCGACGTCAACGGACTCAATGTGACGCCGGAGATACTGGAAAAGCTCTTAAAGATCGACAAGGCCGACTGGGAAAACGAGATCAAAGGGATCGAGGAATTTTACAGCCAGTTCCCGGATCTTCCGCAGGAGATCAAGGACAATTTCGACAGACTGAAACGTGAAGTAGAAAAAATGTAAGCGCGGAAGCCTGTCGCCTGTAACGAGATAGAATAAACGAACGGAGCAGTATGCCGACAGAGG
>CALXJA010000133.1 GCA_944388465.1 uncultured Emergencia sp. | reverse complement strand
AAAAACCACCCTCAGATCCATATTATCGATTTCGATTTCTACGACGTAGGCGCCTTTAATCAGTGCGAAAACAACAACTGTGTTCTGATGGCTGTTGAAAACTGGCGCTACGTTCACCCTCTTCTGAAAATTCTCCCGGTCGACTGGGATTACACCATTCCTTTCGGCCTGCTACACTCTCCTGACCCTTCGCCTACAGTCCTTCAGTTTCTCCATGCGGTGGAAAAGGCCGTCAAATAAAGTCAGACTGCTTTTCTCCGCGTACGCAACCAAAAAACCTCCCGTAAACCCATTTGGTTTCGGGAGGTTTTGCAGACATATGAAGCGTTTTGCCGATATTGGCTTCGATTAACGCTTGGAGAACTGGGAAGCTCTTCTGGCCTTTTTCAGACCGTACTTCTTTCTTTCCTTCATTCTCGGGTCTCTGGTCAGGAATCCTGCCGTCTTCAGCGGCGCTCTGTAAGCGTCGCGGTCTGCCTGGCACAGAGCTCTGGCTACGCCATGTCTCAGCGCGCCGGCCTGTCCGGTGAAACCGCCGCCTCTTACTGTAGCGATCACATCGAATTTGCCTTCGCAGCCGGCTACCTCAAACGGTACTCTGACTTCTCTTCTCAGGATCTCCATACCGAAATAGTCGTTCAGATCCTTCTTGTTTACGGTAATTTTTCCAGTTCCAGGGATTAATCTGACTCTGGCAACGGAAGATTTTCTTCTACCGGTTCCTTGGTATTGTAATTTTGCCATGTGTTATTCCTCCCTTTCCCTAAATTTCCAAAGTTTCCGGCTTCTGGGCAGCGTGCGCGTGCTCAGGTCCCGCATAAACTTTTAACTTCTTGAACATCTGTCTTCACAGCTTTCCGTCAGGAAGCATGCCTTTTACCGCATGTTTGATGATTTCTTCCGGCTTTCTTGCCTGCAGCTTCTCAAAGGTCTCCTCTCTGAGTCCGCCAGGATAGCCGGTATGTCTCTTGTAGATCTTTTCTTTTCTCTTTTTGCCGGTTACTTCTACCTTCTCCGCATTGATGACGATAACGTAGTCGCCGCAGTCTACGTGCGGGGTATAAGTCGGCTTGTTCTTTCCTCTCAGTACGGAAGCAACTTCCGAAGCCAGTCTGCCGAGAGTCTTGCCTTCTGCATCGACGACGTACCATTTGCGTTCGACTTCTGCAGGTTTTGCAATGTACGATTTCATGACTTTTCCTTTCTACCTACTGAGATCGCAGTACCTTGAACCTGCGATCGCTTTCGGTTCTGCCTACTGGAATTGATGCTGACGCCTCAATCGTCTTCGGCATAACTAAAATATAACTTTAGCTTGCAGAGCTGCCGGACAAGGGTCCTACCCTGCAACTTTCGATTGCGTAAACGCAATGCAGGGATATTATACAGCGATTTCCCTGAAAATGCAACTGTTTTTTGCTTTACCATCGCCTTTAAAACGGCGTAAAAAAGAAGCGGCATCGCCGCTTCTTTCCTTATCAGGCTCCTGCCTGCAGTTCGTTCTTTCTCGCTTCAACTTCTTTTCTCATTTCCGGCAGTTTCTTTTCGATGCGGTATACAAACAGCATCAGAAGGAATATCGCCACATAGACGAACATCTGTATGGTGACGGACAGATGGAAAAATGCGTTTAATACAGGCTCAGGCTGTACCGCTGCATTCGGGTCAAACTCTACCGCGCCGATGACCAGTCCGGCGATGGACGTGCCGAAGGCCAAACCGATCTTGGTTCCGATTCCGTAAGCGCTCATGATTACGCTGGTATTCTTGTGCCCGGTCTTCCACTCGTTGTAATCGATACAGTCCATCGTTACCTGCGGAAGCGCTGCCGATGCCATCGTGACGCCTATACCGCCGATTACGTTCCAAACGATATAGGTCGTGCCCGTAGGACAGCCGGTGACAAACATGACCAGAAAACCGCCGCCTGCGATAACGCTGCCCAGCATGGCTGTTCCCGCGTTGCCGAACTTCTTGTACAGCGGCACCAGGAGCAGTACCGGGATCAGTCCGGTAAACGTAGATATGGTCGAGGAAACAGACATAACGTTAGGATCGCCCAGATTGTATGTGCAGAAGTAGATCATCACGCTGCCGCCGATGGAGGAAAACAGCATCTTGACCACCTGTACCAGAATAACACACAGAGCCGGCATGACTAATATGGAGGCAATCAAGGCCGGCACGATTAATGCCGCCCACCTTCTGATGCGCAGTCATGAAACCGGTTCGCTCGAACAGGGTAAGCTGGCGGATATCGTCATCGCAGACGGTAATCCGCTTGAAGACATCAACTGCCTGACCTGTGCAGACCACATCCGATTGGTCATGCTCGGCGGAGAGATAAAAAAGGCAATCAACTGAGAATTTCACGGGAGACGGAGACTTTTGCTTTGACAAGCCGTCTCCCGTATGCTATAGTAACGAAGACAAAATCATAAGACAGTTCGCGACCATCCTGTATGAAAACAAAACTACGGACCCGATATTCCGCTTTCCTGTTCCTTTATGCGGCAGGAGAGAAGGAATATCTGTTTTGGCGCGCAGTATAGAGTACTGGGCGTTTTCTTTTACCGAATCATTCAGCATGGCCGCGGGGATAAGGAGACTCTATGGAAAAACAAGATATGATACGTTATTCCGTCATTCCGGAAAAAAATCCTCGCGAAATCGTCCTGCTCCGCGGCAGCGGATGCCGTTGGCGCAGGTGCCGGTTTTGCGACTACCACCTGGATTTCAGCACCGATGAGGAAGCCAATTTTCAGCTCAATAAGCTGCAGCTGGACAAGGTGACCGGAAAATTCGGCAGGCTGGAGGTCATCAATTCCGGCAGCTTTACCGATCTGGACAGCCGTACGATAGATGCCGTACGG
>CALXJA010000132.1 GCA_944388465.1 uncultured Emergencia sp. | reverse complement strand
CACCTCGATCCGGAAATCAACCACGGAATCGATCGTCTGATCAATTCCTTCGATATGGTCGTTCTCACTGAGGATTCTGTGGCGCACATGGCAGATCTGCCGAGGCCGCTTCGGGTTCTGGATCAGTGGGTGTACCACTCTCGTCTTTACAAAGCGGCTTCCTTTGTGGGAACCTGCGACGATGTGGAACTGATTCAGCTGAATTCTTTCGGCTGCGGACTTGATGCGGTGACCACCGATCAGGTAGAAGAAATCTGCAGAAACAACAATAAGCTGTATACCGTACTGAAGATCGATGAAGGATCCAATCTGGGTGCAGCCAAGATTCGTATCCGTTCGCTGAAGGCCGCTATGGAAGAGCGGGAGAAAAACGGTGTAAAAGCCATACCGGACAACAAGCCTTATGAGCGAAAGTACTTCACCGAAGACATGCGGCAGAACTACAACATTCTGGTTCCGCAGATGTCGCCGATTCACTTCGGTTATCTCGAAGAAGCCATGCGCTCCTGCGGATATAACGCTGTTCTGCTGCCGCCGGTAGACAAGAATTCGGTGGAAGAGGGACTGAAATACATAAACAATGACGCCTGCTACCCGACTATCGTTACTCTCGGACAGATCATCTCGGCGTTGAAGTCGGGTGAATACGATCTGAACCGAACGGCTGTATTCATGTCACAAACCGGAGGCGGATGCCGGGCCAGCAATTACGTAGCTTTGCTGCGGAAAGCCCTGAAGGATCTGGATATGGAGCAGATTCCTGTCGTCTCCTTTAATATGGCCGGACTGGAAACCAACCCGGGATTCAAGATCACAGCCAAAATGGGACTTCGTCTCGCTGTTGGTGTAGTTTACGGCGACCTGGTTATGCGTATTCTGTACGCGACGCGGCCTTATGAAAAAGTGCCGGGCACCTGTGAAAAGATACTGGATAAGTGGCACGACCGGATTATCGACAACATCATACACTTTAACCGGAAGAGGTACGCGGAGAACCTGAAGGGAATCGTAGAGGATTTCGACCGGGTGGAGCGAACCGGTGAGAAAAAGCCCAAGGTGGGCGTAGTCGGCGAGATACTTGTAAAATATCATCCTAACGCCAACAATGACATCGTGGGAATTATCGAGTCAGAAGGCGGAGAAGCCGTGGTTCTGGATCTTCTGGACTTTTTCCTGTACGGGATGTACAGCAAGAAGTTCAATTATGAGAAACTGTCCGGATCCTATAAACAGATGTATGTCAACAAGATAGGCATTGCTGCCGTAGAGTGGCTGCGTAAACCGATGAGAAAGGCTCTGCGCGAAAGCGTACACTTTGAGGAGCCGTCTTATATCGAAGAAACGGCAAAAGCCGCATCGGAGATCATATCTATCGGAAACCAGTGCGGAGAGGGTTGGCTCTTAACCGGAGAAATGATCGAGCTGATCCGAGGGGGCGTAGAGAATGTCGTCTGCCTGCAGCCGTTTGCCTGCCTGCCGAATCACGTCACCGGAAAGGGAATGATGAAGGCAATTCGGAAGATGAATCCAAAAGCCAATATCGTTGCCATCGATTACGATCCCGGCGCCAGCGACGTCAATCAGCTGAACCGGATTAAACTGATGATGGCTACAGCGCACAAAAATATGATTGAAACGGCAGAAGCTTTGTAGTATACTGTTTAAGTTAGAGTACAAAAGAAATATGGATGGGAGGTGTCTCCATGGGTAGACACGGTACAATTGCCGGAAGAAAAGCGGCACAGGATTCGAAAAGAGCGGCTATGTTTACAAAGTACGCTAAAGCGATCACAGTGGCGGCTAAGGACGGCGGCGATCCTGAGTACAATGCTTCCCTCAGGGTGGCAATAGAAAAAGCAAAGGCAATCAGCATGCCTAACGATAATATCCAGAGAGCGATCAAGAAAGGCACAGGAGAACTGGAAGGCGTTTCTTACGAGGAGCTCTCCTTCGAAGGTTATGGAGCAGGCGGCGTAGCGTTTATCGTCGAGTGTCTGACGGACAACACCAATAGAACTACGTCCGCAGTCAGATCTTCTTTCGACAAGCATGGCGGAAATCTGGGCACGCCTGGATGTGTATCCTACATGTTCTCAAGAAAGGGCGTTCTGATCATCGAAAAGACAGAACAGATCGACGAAGACGCGCTGATGGAAGCGGCTCTTGAAGCGGGAGCTGACGATATGGTTACGGAGGAGGACAGCTTCACGATCTATACGGATCCTTCTGTCTATCCTGACGTTTACCAGGCCCTTTCCGAAGCAGGCTATGAATTTGTAGAAGCGGACGTAGAATTTGTGCCTTCTATGGAGAGTACGCCGACTGATGAAAAGGATATCAAAAAGCTGAAAAAGCTGGTTGAGGTCCTGGAAGACAACGACGATGTGCAGAAGGTACATACCAACTGCGCGGTGGATCTTTACGAGTAAGCAGCTCACAATGAAATGGAAAAGACGAAGACATTCCCTGCAAATTCGCAGTATGCCTTCGTCTTTTTTATGGGACGGCCATACCCTGATAGGCAGAAGATGTTACTCCAGTTTTCTGTCATACAGAAGAGCGGCGATCAGTACAACCAGACATGAACCGGCGTTGTGGACCAGCGCGCCCGTTGTCGGCGTCAATATGCCTGCAACAGAGAGGGATACTGCTGCAAAATTGATGCACATAGATAGGGTGATGCTGAACTTGATCGTTTTAACTGTAGCGTTTGCCAGTCGCTTCAGATACGGTATTTTCGCGCAGTGATCGAACCGGCCCTGTGAACCTTTTCAGACCGAAGCGTCGGATTTTTATTCGCATACTGAGCAAAAAAGAAAAAAGCT
>CALXJA010000131.1 GCA_944388465.1 uncultured Emergencia sp. | reverse complement strand
AGCGGACTCCGCATGACCGGCGCCCTCCACCGTCAGCTGTGCTTTCGGCTCGGGCGCCGCTTCGTAAACCTTCTGGAGCATGGCATAAGGTACAAAGGTGTCACTGCCGCCGTGAATAAACAGAATCGGTCTGCGGCACTTGGGCAGCTGTTTCAAGGCTGAAGCCTCAGAAAAACTGTAACCGGCACGAAGTCTGCAGATCAGGCTAGCCGCGCTGACCACCGGAAAATACGGCAAATGAAACAAATATTTCGCCTCGTAAGCCAATTCTTCCTTTACAGAAGAATAGCCGCAATCCTCGATGATCACCCTGACATTTTCCGCAAGCGCTTCTCCCGAAGCCATCATCACAGCCGCGCCGCCCATAGATACGCCATAGAGAACGATCCGGCATTCCGGATCCTGTTTTACCAGATAATCGATCCAGGCCAGAATATCCAGACGATCGTGCCACCCCATACCGACATAATCACCCTGGCTTTTTCCGTGACCCCGGTTATCCGGAAAAAGCACGTGATAACCGTTCCGATAAAAGGCGCCCGCACGAAAACCCATTTCCGCCGCATCTCCCGTATAGCCGTGGATACCGATCACCCAGTCTCTCTTCCGTTCTTCCTGACGGCACGGCGAATCCTGCAGGGACGCAGACGAATCTGTCTTTTGCCGGGCACAGAGGCCATGAAGGCGCAATCCGTCGCAGGAGGTAATCCAGACGTCTTCCGCCTCGGCCTCTCCATCAAAGATATTTGCAGGCCAGGATTCCTCTTCCGGTTTTTCTCCGCTTCCAAAAATCCGGCTCTTGTCAAAATGCGGATTCAGCGCCAGATCGTACAGTACATTGGCACAGAGAAATATAGCTATAACGAGAATAAAGATAAACAGTCCTATAAACAGAAACATCCTATTCCTATTCCTCTCCGCTTCCTTTCCGCCGGCTCTGCTTCTGCTTCCGTCCGCGCAGCAGACTCCGGCAAGACCTTATATCATCAGTCCTGTCTGTGATGCAAAATAAAATGATTCTTTCGATACGTAAGCAGTCCGTCTTCTTTCATGCGGGAAAGTTCTCTGGACAGCGCGCTTCTCTCCACCGCAAGATAATCTGCCAGCTGCTGCCTGTTAAACGGAATAACAATAGACAGGCTCTTTTGCCGGCTGCTCTCTTCCGAAAAATAGGAGATCAGTTTTTCTCTGATCGTGCGCCGGGAAAGATGCGCCATTTTTCTTGTCAGCTGAAGATTCTTCCCGGCAATGACACGAAACATATTTCCGATGATGACCGAGCGGACCGCATCCCCTTGCTTCTCTGCCGAAAGCAGCTCTTCTGCCGGCAAAAAGACCACCTCGGAGGGCTGCACGGCTTCTGCAGATATGCTTTGCGGCTCCTCGTACAGAATGGCAAAGACTTCGTCAAAGATATCGCCTTTTTCCACTTCGGCAAGAATTTCCCGGTTGCCAAGAAAATCATCTCTGACAATGTGCAGTCTGCCGGAAAGCACAAGTCCGATACCCTTCGCTCTTTCTCCGCATCGGATCACTGTCTCCCCCCGTTCAAACTGCCTGATACCCGGGACGAGCTGCAGCGCCAGTTCTTTCAGTTCCGCAGGCGTGAGACCCCGAAACAAAGGCGAAAGCGCCATAGCTTCGACGATTTTTTTCATGTTTTCCCCTTTTTCGTTGCTTATGCAACAGAATATTTTTTCTCATTGTATTATACTCTGCTTACAAAAGTCAAGGAGGAACCCATATGATCAGAAAAATTATCCATATAGACGAGAACAGATGCAATGGCTGCGGCGCCTGTGCGGCAGCCTGCCACGAGGGAGCCATCGGCATGGTGGACGGCAAAGCCCGGCTCCTGCGTGATGACTATTGTGACGGACTCGGCGATTGCCTGCCAACCTGCCCTACCGGAGCCATTACCTTTGTCGAACGCGAGGCCGTCGCTTACGATGAAGCCGCGGTAAAAGCACATATGGCGGCAAAATCCGGGCAACATCCGGAAAACGCTCCGTGCGGCTGCCCGGGATCCGCGCCCAGAGATCTTAAAAACGGAAACGGCCATCCAGCCTGTGCCGCAGATTCGCCATGCACTGCTGAAACAGCTGTATCTTCTCAGCTTTGCAACTGGCCTGTGCAGATTAAACTTGCTCCGCTGAAAACGTCCTATTTTGACGGTGCAAACCTGTTGATCGCCGCAGACTGTACGGCTTACGCCTATGCAGAATTTCACACCCGCTTCATGAAAAACCGGGTGACTCTGATCGGCTGTCCGAAGCTGGATGCCGTAGACTATGCAGAAAAGCTGAGCGAAATTATCCGGCAGAACGATATTGCTTCTGTCTCGGTTGTCCGCATGGAAGTCCCATGCTGCGGCGGTCTTTCCGCTGCCGTACAGAAGGCTGTATCCGACAGTGGAAAAATGCTGCCGACGCAGGTTGTAACCATCTCTACGGACGGGAAGATTCTAAACGCATAAGCCGCCGCCCATTTACCGCCGCCGGATCGGTTTTCGCAAACAAATACCCTGCACACAGAGCGGCAGGATTGTGGTAGAATAAGAAATATAGACGCTGTACGAAAGAGCGGCAGAAGCAGGACGCTGAAAACACTGCTTTTGCCGCCATATCCATATATCCGTCATGGTAACCCGGAGGTATGTTAAAAATGGACAGAATCCTGGTCATCGGCTCAACTGCAGCCGACGTGATCATCAACATAGAGCAGCTGCCGAAAACCGGTGAAGATATAAATACCTGTTCCCAGGAAATGACCTTAGGCGGCTGTGCCTGTAACGTTTCCGACATACTGCGGCTTTCCGGCGTCCCCTATACCCTTGTCTCTCCTGTAGGTACAGGCGTTTATGGGGATTTCGTCCGCAGCCGCCTTGCAGAAAAGGAAGTCGTCTCCCTGCTCCCCTCTGTTCCTGAGCCTAACGGCTGCTGCTACTGCTTCGTGGAAAAGTCCGGCGAGCGAACCTTCGTCTGTCACCGCGGTGCAGAATATCGGTTTCGCCGTGAATGGCTGGAACAGATCGACTGCTCCGCCTTTAAACATGTCTACGTCTGCGGTCTGGATATGGAGGACGAATCCGGCGAAGTCATCATGACCTTTCTGGAAGCCCATCCGCAGCTTTCCGTACTCTTTGCCCCCGGTCCGCGCATCGCTTCGCTGGACAGCGCGCTGGTTTCCCGAATGTACCGGCGAAAGCCTCTGCTGCACGCGAACCGCGAGGAAACCCGTCTCCTCACCGGCTGCTCTGCTCCGGGAGAAGCTGCCGCTCTGCTTTTTCAGCAAACAAAGAATACTGCGGTAATCACCGATGGAGAAAAAGGCTCATGGTACTGCTGCGGCAGCCGTCCTGTCCATATCCCGGCAGTGAAACCGGCCGTCCTTGCAGACACCATCGGCGCCGGCGACGCCCACTGCGGAGCATTTCTCGCCGGTATAGCCCGGGGACAGGACACAGAAGAAGCTGTGAGAACAGCTAATCTTGTCGCTTCTCTTGCCGTCGCCCAAAAGGGTTCTTCCATCGATCCGCAGATCTTCCGAAAAGCCGTTACAGCTCGCTTTTAATTTTTCGCAGCTGCCTTGACAGCTTATTGATATTGTTGATCCGTCTGACTACGGTATAGGCGTTTTCTTCACGATAGAGCAGGATACGATCCAGGGTCTCACGCAGACTGTCGCACAGCAGCGCCGTCTTCTGCAGGAAATCCTCTTTGCTCATGGTCACGATCCCTTCCGGCAGACTATCGATATCGTAATGAAATTCCATGCCGAACAGCGCTTTTACCTTTTCCGACAGGCGAAGCTTGATCTCATTGAGACGGACCTCATACAGGCCGTCGGCTTCCTCCGCTTCCGCTTTGATCTCCGCTATCGTTTCGCTGATCTCTGCAAAACGTTCATCTAATTCCTTGTACTCCATGTTCATCGCTTTCCAGTAAAAATCCAGCTGGCGCAGCGCACTGTCAATGGCGTCTTTCAGTTTTTTCTCCGTCGAAGCTTCCAGAATCTCTCCGGCTGACTTTTTGCAGTCGCGAAGAATCGCCTTTTTCAGTTCCTCAACACCCTGCCCGGTCTTTGCGCTTACCGGAAACATGGCGACGTCTGCCGAGTCTGTCAGTCTGCAGAGCAGCTGGCGGCAGTAGTCCATATACTGCTGAAGCTCTTCCTCTTCCACCACGTCGATCTTATTGACCGCAAAGTAGAACTTTCCCGCAAACTCCCGGGTATTGCGCAGGAAATCAATCTCGATCTGATTGATCGGACTGTCCACGGAAAGAAGGAAGATCACGGCGTCGCTCTCTTTCATATACTGATAAGCCGTCTCGGTATTGTTTTTGTGGAAGGAGCCGACGCCCGGAGTATCAACAAAGGTCAGTCCGTTTTTCAGAAATCTGGACGGGACATGAATTACCACGGATGCTACGCCCAGCCGGTTATCCGCATTTTCCTGTTCGCTGATAAAGGCCGAAAGCTGCTCGAAGGGTACAGATTCCACAACGCCGTTCTGATAGTGGACTTCCGCCTGCGCTTTCTTCCCGTATACCACCTTCGTCACCGCTGAGGTGATCGGAACAATGCCCACAGGAAGTACGCTGCTCTCCAGAATTGCATTGGACAGTCTGCTCTTTCCCCGCTTGAACTGTCCCAAAACGGCAACGGTAATATCCTGATTCTTCAATCTGTCCGCCAGTTCCCTGACATGGCTGGCCTGGCCTCTGCAGGCCTCGTCTCCGCTCAGGAGCTGATAGGTTTTTTCTGCTTTTTCCAATACGGTGCTTTTCGTATCTTTCATGACAAATCCTTTCTATATCTCTGACGCCCGTTTCAACCGGCATGCTTATCTCTGCGGGCAGGTGCGGGCAGGTTTTTTGCTGTATTCTTTGTTCCGCAAATATCTCTCATCATTATACCACACTGTTCAGCGGATCACACGGAAATTTCTCCATCTCCTCTCCTGCTTGTACAAAAGCGAAAGAAAGGTATATCTTCTGTTTTTTGTTCATACATATTCCTATATGTCTGTTTAAATCTTTTTTCTGCAGGGATGGGGAAGCCGGTATCTCCCGCAGAAATCCTGCAGAAAAATGTTCCGGCGGATCTGCGCCATCATGCTGCGATTCTGTGATCCGTCCTGCGAAAGCACTGGTGAAACTATGTCTTTTGGAAATGTAAAACAGAATATCGTCCTTTTAACGGCTTCGAACCTGATCATCGGCCTCATCGAATTTGTTTTCAACATGTATCTGTCCCGGATTCTCGGTGCGGAGGGTCTGGGCGTCCTCAGTCTGATTGCGCCCATAAACAGCCTGTTTCTCTCTTTTATGACCGAAGGGCTGGTGGTCACCATATCCAAGATGTCCGCTGCGCATCAGTACCAGGGTAATTCTGCGGCTATGGACAGCATGATTCGAATATCTACGGCTTTTAGCTTTTTCTGGTCTCTGCTGGTATGCGGTCTGGTCCGTCTCACGGCAGAACCGATCGCTTCCGGGTTTCTCGGAGATGCCGCCCTGAAGGCTCCCATACTGGCCGTCTGTCCCCTGATGCTGCTGATGTCGGTATCCAATATCATCAAAGGGCACTTTCTGGGGCTTTCCAGGATCAAGGTGCCTTCTGCCATCAATATCAGCGAAAAAATCCTGCGCTTTCCCATACTCTATCTGCTGATCCGTTTCTGTCTCAACCATACGGATTTTCCACCGGTTACCCTGGTCTATCTCTGCTATGCCATCGGAGAGACGCAGAGTGTACTTTTACTCCTGCTCTATTACCGGAAAACCCGCAGGAAAACAGCTCCGGTCAAGATCACCCTGACCCAGATCAGAGCCACGCTGTACCCGCTGATTCGCGGAGCCGCGCCGATCTGCCTGACGCAATGCCTGCTGGAATCCGTCAACGCGTTTTCCTCGGTGGTCGTCAAATCCAGGCTGTGTTCCATCGGCTACACTGCCGCCGAAGCGCTTTCTCTGCTGGGAAAATATAAGGGAATGGTTTTCCCGCTGATGAATTATCCGATGATCCTGATTGGTTCCACCTGTTCCATCGTCGTTCCCAGGATCGCCGCCATGACCGCAGCAGGAAAAGATCGTTTTGCAGACAGACTGCTGCTTCGTGCATTGGTTCTTTCTTTCGTTATCGGTCTCTGTGCCGGAACCGTTTTCTGGCTCTTTGCCGACGAAATGGGAAGATTCTTTTACAAACAGGAGGATCTCGGCGCAATGATCCGTCTGACCGGGCTCTGCGCGCCGCTTTTTTACCTGACGGCCGCCTCCACCAGCCTGCTGATCAGCATCGGACAGGAAGCGCAGTCGTTTCGCAATTCGTTGTTCCAGCAGCTTCTTTTATTGATCTTCCTCCTTCTTTTCACCGGCGTTCCTTCGCTGAACATCTACGGCTACATCGTCGCCGCCGCGCTGTCAAATCTGGTTCTCCTTGCGCAAAATCTGTATTTTCTGAAACTACACCGAAGCATCGGCTTTTCTTCTTAAAACCTTCACAATCAGGCGCTATAGTAAAGTTGTCAAAAGAAATGGATCACACACAACTTTTGAACGTTCTTTCTTAATTAATAATGCTAAATATCGCTGGCAAAGGACTCCATCGCAAGATGGGGTCTTTTGCTTTCTAAAATCAGGAGCATCGGGAGGAGAAATCGATACCGGTATAAAATATTTATCTCTGGATGAAAAGCAGGAAGCGTAAATAAAACAGGAGGGCAGCCGCATGAACTGCTCTCCTTCTTTGTTATGCCGGTCTGCGATTTCCTCGATAAAAACAAGAAATCCGAACCCATGTCCGATCGGATAAAGGTTCGGATTATCTCATTCTGGTGGAGCATACGGGGCTCGAACCCGTGACCTCTTGACTGCCAGTCAAACGCGCTCCCAGCTGCGCTAATGCCCCACGATGTTTCCACTGACAACGATTATTATATAATATTTATATGGGTAATGCAAGCAGATTTTCTGAATTTCTCTCTCCCGTAAACGACAAAACCGGTATAGGAAAATACAGAAGCAGGCGAACCTGCCGGCCGCCTGCCCCATCTCGAACTGCCTTTGCGGCAGCCTGTATTCTTTCGGCTTATGACGAAATACGAGTCTGTATAGATAGCCGTCATCGATATATCTTCTTTTCGTTCTGCTTTAAAAGCACTAACAGTATATGCAGAGACTGCCCGTCTGTTGCATGCTGTCTCACAGCCGGCCACGGTCTCACAAGAGGAGGGACAAAAATCTCTTTGCAATTTCAGCTTCCTGTTGTATAATAATAGAGGAATTTTTTCATGCGGACATAGTTCATTGGTAGAATATCAGCTTCCCAAGCTGAGGAGGCGGGTTCGATTCCCGTTGTCCGCTCCACAGGCACAGAGCAGCCTCAGTTCGGAGACAGTCCTCCCCAAAAGGACTGTCTTTTTTCATCTTATGCCCCTTATTGGCCTTCCCGCTGCTTCCGCAGGTATTTTCCGGTAATGCTCCGGGGATCTGCCGCAATTTCTGCCGGCGTGCCCGACGCTACGATCCGTCCGCCTTCTTCGCCTCCTCCCGGTCCCATGTCGATCAGATAATCGGCTCTGCGCATTACATCGAGATCATGTTCGATCACGATGACCGTAGCGCCTTTATCAATAAGCGTCTGAAAGACCTGCAGAAGCGTCTTCACATCAAGCGGATGCAGACCGATCGTCGGTTCGTCAAAAACAAATACCGTATCTTCCTGACCTCTTCCCATTTCGCTGGCCAGCTTCAGCCGCTGTGCTTCGCCGCCGGAAAGCGCCGGCGTCGCTTCACCAAGAGTCAGATAGCCAAGTCCCAGATCCTCCAGTACCTGCAGCCTTTGCTTCACCGTTTTCAGTTCACCGCAGACAGAAATCGCCGTATGGATATCCATCGCCATCAGCTCCGGAAGGGAACAGCATTCCCCCGTTTTACTGCGGTAGCGTATCTGCTGCGCTTCCCTTCCATAGCGGCTGCCCCGGCAGGCAGGACAGGGGATATCCACATCCGGCAGGAACTGTACGTCAAGACTGATCTGTCCGGTACCGTCGCACACCGGGCAGCGCAGGCTTCCCGTATTGTAAGAAAAGTCCCCGCGTTTCCAGCCGTGTTCCTGTGCCTCCGGCATTTTCGCAAAGATTTTGCGCAGCTCATCGTGAACATTTGCATAAGTCGCCACCGTGGAGCGCACGTTGATACCGATCGGATCGGCGTCGATCAGCTTGACTCGCTCTATTCCCCCGGCTTCCACAGCGCGTATATGCGCCGGCAGCGTTCTGCCTTCGATATGTGCCTGCAAAGCAGGGATCAGGCTTTCTAAAACCAGCGTTGTCTTTCCCGATCCCGAAACGCCGGTCACCACGGTCAGCCGGCCTTTCGGGATAACCGCATTCAGCGGCTTTACCGTATGTATAGCACCGGTCGACAGAGTTATCTGCCCCCTGGAAAACAGGGAGTCTTCCATATCCGGCGCGCAAACCTGCAGCTTTTCCTTTCCGCAAAGGAACGGACCGATCAGAGACGCTTCCTTTTTTTCCAGCTCTGCCGGCGTGCCCTCTGCAATTACCTGCCCGCCTTCTGCACCGGCCTTTGGTCCCATTTCAATGAGCCAGTCGGCTTCGGCAAGAAGCTGCACGTCATGATCCACCAGCAGCACAGAATTTCCGTCGTCGACCAGATCGTGCATCACGCCGGCAAGGCCTTCAATGTTCGAAGGGTGCAGACCGATGGACGGCTCATCCAGAACATAGAGAACGCCAGTCGTTCGATTCCGCACCGCTCTGGCCAGCTGCATACGCTGGCGTTCACCTGTAGATAAAGTTGCTGCAGCCCGGTCAAGAGCTAAATAGCCGAGTCCCAGATCAATGAGCCGTTTTCCGGTATCCAGAAAAGACCGGCATATGCTTTCGGCCATCGGCCGCATTTCCGCAGGCAGCGATGGCGCCACGCCGGCCGTCCAGTCCATCAGTTCGCGCAGTGTCATGCGGCATGCTTCGTCAAGACCGATCTCCAAAAGCTTCGGCGCTCTGGCCGCAGCAGACAGACGGGTTCCGCCGCAATCCGGGCAGATATCCTCCTTCAGGAATTTTTCCACCCGCTTCATGCCTTTTTCATCCTTGACCTTCGCCAAAGCGTTTTCCACCGTATATACCGCATTGTAATACGTAAAATCCAGCTCGCCTGCCTGATTTGAGTTTTTCGGGTGATAAAAAATATGCTTCTTTACAGCCGGTCCGCTGTAGACGATTTCTTTCTCTTTTTCCGTCAGCCGGCAGAAAGGCACGTCGGTGCGTACCCCCATTTCCCGGCAGACATCCGTCATCAGTGACCACATCAGGGTATTCCAGGGCGCTACAGCGCCTTCATCGATGGTCAGACTTTCATCGGGAACCAGAGACGCACGATCGACGGTACGTACGATTCCCGTTCCGCCGCAGGTGCGGCAGGCGCCCTGACTGTTAAACGACAGTTCCTCTGCACTGGGCGGATAAAACTCTGCCCCGCATTGCGGACAAATCAGCGCCTGACCGGCCGCCACTTTTATTGTCGGCTGCAGCACGTGGCCGTTGGGGCAGCGATGACTGGCCAGCCGGGAAAACATCAGGCGCAGAACGTTCAGCAGCTCGGTGCCTGTCCCGAAAGTACTGCGGATTCCCGGCACCCCGGGTCTCTGGTGAAGCGCCAGAGCTGCGGGAACATACAGTACTTCGTCGACTTCTGCCTTTGCCGCCTGCGTCATGCGCCGGCGGGTATAGGTAGAAAGAGAATCCAGATACCGGCGTGACCCCTCTGCATAGACGACCCCCAAGGCCAGAGAAGATTTTCCCGATCCGGACACCCCGGCAATGCCTACGATCCGGTTCAGCGGGATATCTACGTCGATGTTTTTTAAATTGTGTACCCGTGCGCCGCGGATGCGGATGGCATCCGGCTTCCTGTTTTTTCTCTCCATACTCTTCCTTCTTCTCCCGTGCCTGGCGTCTTCCCTCAGCAAAACACCCGCAGACAGGTAAAACTTATCTTTTTCAGACCGCGCATTTCCTTACGGATCTGTTCTGCTGCCTGCTGATATAACTGTCGTACAAATTCCGTATCCTCTGCGCCCGGTTCTTCTTTTCCGTAAGCCGCACGTCTGACTACTGCGGTCAGCCTGACCGCTTCCTCCATAGTGATCCCACAACCGGCATCTGCCAGTTTGCCGGCAAAGTCCGGCTCTGTTCCGTTCAAGCCGCGCAGACGGCCGGCGAAATGCAGCATGTCCATCAGCAAACCGAAGATCTGCCGGCAGTTCATCTGTTCAAAACGTCTGCGCCTGTGCGCCCTTCGCCAGACAAGAAAGAGAGGCGACAGGAGCAGAGCGGCAAGGAGAACTTTCAGCAGCAGCAAAATCCCCTGCCTGTACTGCTCCGGTGCAAACGCCGCAGCAGAAGAAAAACTGCCGCTGTCGTTGCTTCCTCTTTTTCCCGTCTCCGAATCCCCTGCGGAGATATTCGCCGTAAGGCCGCCGGAGCGCAGCAGCTTCTGCAGCTGTTCCTGATCCAGTCCCGGATAGTCTGCGGTAATATTTCCTGCGGCATCCGGCGTGAATTCCACCGGCGTCCAGCCATAATCCTCGATAAAAATTTCCGTCCAGGCATGGCTGCTCTCATCCGTCACATCCGCCACCCAGCTGCCGTCCTCCTGCCGGGTAAAATCTGAAGGCGACAGAGCGTAACCCGATACAT
>CALXJA010000130.1 GCA_944388465.1 uncultured Emergencia sp. | reverse complement strand
GTCATATAGGTCGGCGAACCGTCGCCCATCCGGGTAAAATACTCTCGTTTTTCGCTCATCCTCTGCGCCTCCTTATCCTTTTGCCTATTCGACAGACCTTTACTGTATTGTATTGAATATAGAAGCAAAAAACATGCCAGCTCCGACAAGGGCGAAAGGTGCACTTTCTCCCATCAAAGCGCTTTACTTATTCTCATAAATGCGAAATATTTTTCTATTTTTTCGCACCATTCTCTGCTATACTTTGAAATATAAGCATTTTCTCATTATTGAGAATTTTTCTCATATTCTCAGCCAAATCGATGCCAGCACGAGAAAGGAGATCCGACATGAGTTACCTTTACGACATGAAAACCGAAACCCAGAACTTCGCCGAGATCATCTCCGAATCGCTTCACGTAGAAACAGAGATCATCGACGAAGAATGGCAGGTGGTCGGCGCTACCAGCGGCGTCTTTTATGATCCGTTCCGGGAATGGAACGAGTACAATTCCCATATCACCAGACATGTATTTGATACCGGCCGTCCGATCCTCCTGTCTGATCCCGGTCAGAATCCTCTCTGCAGCGGCTGCCTGGAAAAAAATCTCTGTTTTTACAAAGCCGGTCTTTACTATCCGATTCTGCTGGAAAATCACTGCTACGGCGTCATCAGCCTGGCCGCTTTCAATGAAGAGCAAAAGAAAAATCTGACAGAAAACAGCTATCCGTTTATGCGGTTCACCGGAAAGATGGCGGAGATCCTCGCTTCCAGGATCCGGGAATCCATTATCGCCGAAAAGCAGATCGCCACCAATGAATACCTGAATACCATCATCGCCTCCGTCCACGAGGGAATCATCGCCTGCGATGCAGACGGAAAAATCACCTGCTTCAATCAGACGGCCGAAGAAAAACTCGGCATCAGCAGCACGGCCGCCGCAGGCCGCCCTGTCGAGGAGATCCTTCCCGGTTCTCTGCTGGCCAGAGCCCTGAAAAGCGGTGCATCCATCTACGAGAAAAGCATTCAGTACCGCGATGCCGGCGGAAAGCCCATCCATCTTATCTCCAATGTGACCCTGGTACGGAAATCCGATCAGCTCCTGGGCGCTGTCGAATCCTTCAACACCGATGAAAGCCTGTTTCGCATCGCCCAGCGGCTGCTGCAAAATGACGGTTCCGCGGCTTTTCACAATATCATCGGTGAAAGCCAGGCTCTCCGCGAGGTCAAACTGCGAGCCGGCGCTATAGCCAAAGGCCCTTCTACCGTACTGCTTACCGGAGAAAGCGGAACCGGAAAAGAGCTCTTCGCCCGAGCCATACACAATGCCAGCCTGCGTGCCGAATTTCCCTTTATCCCCATCAACTGCAGCGCAATTCCCGACGCGCTTCTGGAAAGCGAGCTCTTCGGTTATGAAAGCGGCGCGTTTACCGGCGCCAGGGCTTCCGGAAAGCCCGGCATCTTCGAATTGGCCAAAGGCGGAACCATCTTTCTGGATGAGATCGGTGATATGCCGCTGAATCTGCAGGCAAAGCTGCTCCGCGTCCTTCAGGAGCGGAAGGTACAGCATATCGGCGGTACCAAAGCCATCCCTATCGATGTGCGCGTCATTGCGGCGACCCACCAGGATCTGCGTGAAAAAATAGAAGAAGGCCGTTTTCGCGAAGACCTGTATTACCGGCTCAACGTTATCCCGCTGGACATTCCGCCTCTTCGCAGCCGCGTAGAGGACATTCCGGCGCTGGTCAGATTTTTCTGCAGTAAATACGCGTCCATCCTGAACCGGGAAATCACCGGCATTACCGACGACGCCTTGTTTCTTCTGCAGCGCTATTCCTGGCCGGGAAACGTCAGAGAACTGGAAAACGCGATCGAATACGCCATCAACTACAGCCTCGGCAGCAGTGTGATCAAAAGCGAAAGCCTCCCCGCCTGGCTTCACGAAAACGGCGCCGCATCCGGTATAGCGAACGGACAGAAAAAGATCTGGGAAGAAGAAGAGAAGAAACAGCTGCAGAGTCTGCTGACCGCTAAGGGCAGATCTCTGCAGGCCAAAAAAGAAATCGCAGCCAGACTGGGTATCAGCCTGGCCACGTTGTACAGAAAACTAAAGAAATATCAGCTGTCCTGACCGCCCATGGCTCTGCCGCAGCATAAGCAGCCGCCAGGTCGCCTGCATCGTTCTTATTCGGTCCGCAGAGCGACTACCGGATCCTTTTTGGCGGCTTTCTTCGCCGGCAGCAGTCCGCCGATGATGGTAATGACGATGCTGATGACGATAAGGATCAGCGAAGAAGCTGCCGGAAGCTGTGCAGAGAGCTCCGGAATACCGGTCAGATTCTGAATGATCGAATTGATCGGCAGAAGCGCCAGCAGCGAAATGCCGATTCCCAGTATGCCCGCACAGCATCCGATGATGAAGGTCTCTGCGTTAAACACCTGAGAAATATTGCGCTTCGATGCGCCCAGCGCCCTGAGGATACCGATCTCCTTGGTTCTTTCCATGACGGAAATATGCGTAATGATCCCGATCATGATGCAGGATACGATCAGGGAGATCGCTACAAATGCAATCAGCACATAGGAAATGCCGTCGATGATGGTGGTAATGGACGAGGTCAGCATCGCCACATAATCGTTATACACGATACGGGCATCCTCGTCGGCTTTTTCATTATATTTTGCGATGCAATCCGCGATATTCTCTTTATTCTCAAAGCTGTCTGTATAAATACTGATCGAGGAAGGCGCATCGTAGCTGACCTTGCCGAAAGACTTCATATTCTCTTCATAGGTGGAGCCGGCAATATATTCATCGTAAATGGTCAGCAGAACCTCCTGATCCGGATCACCGGCCAGCCACTGATCCAGCGCCGCAGCCATAGCGTTTTCGTCCATAGCCGCCAGCTGTGACATACCGGCCTGATTGCCGGCGCTTCCGCTGTTTTCCCCATCTCTGGCGGCATAGTACATCACCAGCTGGAAGAAAGAAGCTTTTTCCGAAATGCCCAGAGAACCCAGATATTCTCTGGCGCTTTGAGCCTTTGCCTCATCTCCTTCAGCGTCAAAAGCCATACCCGTCAGCACATTGGTCTTCGGATCTTTTTCCTGCGCTTCGATCACTGCGCTCTCGTTCGTGTGGCGGATCAGATAGTCTGTCAGTTCAGAGGTATAAGCCACCGCAGTCGATACATCGGCGTTAGACGCGTCCTCGGACGGCCGCACCACTCCGACGATCTTCAGCGGAAGCGCCCTGTCCATCAGCTCTTCCTCATGCAGCATACTGTCTTCCAGATAAGTAAACGTGCCGTTTTCGTTTTCGCTGTAATGATCACAGGCTGCAACAAGATAGAAGGTATGACCGCACACCTCCTCATAATCCAGGCAGATCTCATCTGCTTCCTCTTCCGCCTCGATCTTTTCCACCGCTGCATCATACTGCTCTTCCGTAATCAGTCCCAGCTGATACAGGGTTCCTGCGGAAATTCCGCTGTTTCGGTTCAGCACCAGAACAACTTCATCGTAGGCCTGCGGCCACGAGCCGTACAGCACATCGTAGCTGTCCGTCGTGACCTGGCTGACCGTTTTGCCATCCTTTCCCGGCATCAGCTCCGAAAAGTTAGCCGCCCCCGCCGATGAGCCCGTCATGGCCGAAACGCCCCATTGCTCCATCATCTCGGATTGACTGTTTCCGGTCATCATCGAAGAGGTATCATCCAAATCGGTGTCGCTGTCGACAAAGTTTCCTTCTTCATCATAAGAATAGACGCGGAAATCCACATCATAGGAATAAATGATGCCGTTTTCTCCCAGATACTGGCGGATATCGCTGTCCGGATCGTCCAGATACGCTTTGAAATCCGTCAGGTTGTTTTCCACAATGCTGGATTCCAGTTCTTCCACCGTCTCCAGCTCTCGATAGTCCGCGTAAACACCCTCTGTCTTTTTGTCCCTGTCACGGTTTTCTTCCTGCATCTCCCCTACGATCTCGTTGTGCAGACCCATGATTCCCGAAAGATCCAGAGTTTCATCGCTGATGGTGATCGGATAGGACGTCATCGTTTCTTTCTGCACGTCCGTGATATAGTCGTTCATACCGGTGGACAACGCTAAGATCAACGCTATGCCGATGATGCCGATAGAACCGGCAAAAGCCGTGAGCAGCGTCCGGCCTTTCTTCGTGCGCAGGTTATTGAAAGAAAGGGAAAGCGCCGTCGTAAACGGCATGGATATTTTCTTATGTCTGCTCTCTCTCCGTTTTTCCAAAGGCACCTCATACGGATCGGTATCGCTGATGATCTCGCCATCCCGCAGCTTTACCACACGGGTGGAATATTTCTCCGCCAGCTCCGGATTGTGCGTAACCATGATGACCAGTTTTTCTTCGGCGATCTCCTTCAGCAGTTCCATGATCTGCAGGCTGGTGGCGGAATCCAGCGCGCCGGTAGGTTCGTCTGCCAGAAGAATATCCGGATTGTTGATCAGAGCTCTGGCAATCGCCACTCTCTGCATCTGTCCACCGGACATCTGGTTGGGCTTTTTGTGCATATGTTCCTCAAGACCGACCTTTTTCAGCACGGTGACCGCTCTCTCCCTGCGCTCCTTGCGAGAAACGCCGGCCAGCGTCAGCGCCATTTCCACATTTCCCAATACGGTCTGGTGCGGAATCAGGTTATAGCTCTGAAATACAAAGCCGATCGAATTGTTGCGGTAAAAATCCCAGTCCGCATCCCGGTATTCTTTCGTAGAAACGCCGTCAATAAGCAGATCTCCGCCGGTATAACGATCCAGGCCGCCGATAATGTTCAGCAGAGTCGTTTTTCCCGAACCGCTGGGTCCGAGGATCGAAACGAACTCGCTTTCTCTGAAGGCGATACTGACGCCTTTTAAAGCGTTTTGCGTCAGTTCGCCGGTAATATATGTCTTCGTAACGTCTTTTAACTGAAGCATGTGTCACCCTCCTGTTTTATAGTATACCAGAAAAGGCTAAACTCAAGATAAAGTTTTCCCAAAAGTACCGGCCGGCAAATCCGCAGAATCTGCCGGCCGCAAGTGGCATTCAGCCACGAATCCTCCCCGGGATACGCCCGGATAAGCTTCGTTCTTTCCTCTGTTTTTGAAATTTCCCCGTCTCAGTAGGCGGATCCTGCTCCGCTCAGCCCATAAAGTCTCACCGCAAAAGACCGCCGATAAGCAGATAATAGTCCGGAACCGAACCGTCATGTGACCATTGCATGGCAAATCCCAGTTTGTCCCGGATCAGTTTCTCCGCGTTTCCTCCCAACGCTTCAATGGAATAACGCATGATCTGCGGCAGACGGCACGGTTCTCCGTCAAGCCGTGCACAGGTCGTGCAGACTTCGCACTCCTGCGCGTACAGCGCCGTTCCTCCGCAGGCTTTTTCCAGCTCCAGCATTCGGCGGTTGAAGCCTTTCTTTTCTCGCTGAAGTCTCTCCTGCGCTTCCTCTGCGTCAGCCGAATCCGCTACCCAGAGCCGCTCTACCAAAACGGTATACGTGGTAAAACGTTTCCAGAAATCCTGCGGAGCAAAAGCAAAATCCGGGCACGCCCAGGTTTTTCCGAATCCCGGACAGGCGCGGCAGCGCGCCGCCGTCATTTCCGGCTCGAAGTAGTCCTTTAGAAATTGCTCTACCGTAAGCTCTATCCTGAATTGCTCTTTCTGCTCTTTTTTCTCTGTATTCTTCATCTGCATCACCCCATGGCGAAGCCGCCTCTTTCACCGCCGGATGCCGGCACGTGCTTACCTGGCTTCGGGCTCTCCATTCATCTCATACATGACCCGGCGGACGATCTCTCTGGCGGCGTTGTTGTCGCCCATCCACGGCTGCCGTCCGTCTTCTCTGTACTGGTACGGTTCATCCCCTTTCCCCAGGATGACGATGCAGTCTCCATCCTCTGCATGGCGGATCGCCGCTTCTATGGCCATATACCGGGCTTCCACATAGACCGGTTCCTTTTGTTTGATCCCTTCGCTGATCTGGCTCGCAATATCCGACGCCTTTTCATTGCGGGTATCCTGTTCCGTAAGGAAAATACAGTCGCAGTATTTATCGGCCAGTTCGCCCAGCACGCTGCGCTTGTGTTTATCCCGCTTGCCGGCGGCGCCGAAGACGCTGATCAGTCTGCCATGCTCCGGCATGATCGATCTTGCATACTGGAAAATTTTTTCAAATCCGTCAGGCGTATGCGCATAATCCACGATGATGGTAAACGGCTGTCCCTCTTCAATGCGTTCCATTCTCCCCGGCACCTGCTGAATATGTTCGGCCTCGCGCCGGATCACATCCATCGGCACGCCGGCCAGGTGCAGAGCCGCTACTGCGCCCAGCAGATTATAGATATTGTATTCTGCCGCCAGATTGGTTCTGAACGGATACTCTCCCTGCGGACAATGCAGGGTAAATTCCGTATGCCGGGCAAAAAGGCGCACGTCTTCTGCGCGGTAATCCGCATCGGCCGCATGGATCCCATAGCTGACGCATCTGGCTCTGGTACATGCTTTCAATTCCTCGTAGGTAAAATCATCCTTGTTCAAAATAGCTGCCGCTTCCGGCTTTAACTGGATAAACAGCTTCTTTTTCGCCTCAAAGTAATTTTCCATGGTCTTGTGGTAATCCAGGTGATCATAGGTCAGATTGGTAAATATAGCGTAATCAAAATCGATGGCATCCACTCTTCCCATGGCCAGTCCATGAGAGCTGACTTCGATCGCCGCCGCCTTTGCGCCGTTTTCGTACATCTGATACAGCTCCTGATGCAGCCGCACGGCGTCAGGGGTCGTCAGATCCGGCTCCCGGTTCTCGCCGCCAAAGGAAATGGAGATCGTTCCCACCATACCGCATGGCTCTACGGTATTGTAGATCTGACGAATAATGCTGGCTGTCGTTGATTTGCCATTGGTTCCGGTGACGCCGAACATCTTCAGCTTTTTGCTGACATGATCGAAGTAGATATCGCAGGCCTCGTTGAGCGCTTTCAGGGTATCGTCAACTTTGACATACTCCACGCCCTCTATCTTCTCCTCCAGTTCTTCCTGATGGACGATCATCTTCGCTCCTGCCCGAGCCGCGGCCGCCGCATATTTATGGCCATCGGTCTCCACCCCCTTCAGGCAGAAAAAAACGTCCCCTTTTTTAATTTTTCTTGAATCGATACAAAGCCCCATTGCTTTCCTCCTCATGCTTTATCTGTATTTCTTCCGGCAATTCCGCCACGGTTATCACGAACCTCTGTCATAGAAACTTTATGATCATTATAAGCTATTATAGACAAAAAAGGAAGTGCCCAGCACTTCCTCATCGAATTCACGAAAATCCCTCTTTTTCCTTTATCTGCTGTCTGCCTGTCTGTTTCAGGCCAGTGCGCCTCCCAGCTTTCTGCAGGCTTCTTCTGCCTCTGCGTCGGGCGTCTCGTTGCAGATCACGCACTCGCAGGCGATGACCGCTTCATCCTCGATGCACCTGTCTTCCCAGGTTCTCATCCATTCGCCGTCTCCCCAGCCATAAGAACCGAAAAGCGCGATCTTTTTCCCCTGTATTCTTTTCTCACATTGTTCAAACATCGGCGCAAACTCTTCTTCCTCCAATTCCTCCGCACCCATAGACGGGCAGCCGAAGGCGACGGCGTCATAGCGATCCATCATTTCCGCCGTAAACGCCGGCGCCCGGAAGCATTCGACCTCAGCTCCTGCCTCACGCGCTCCGGCAGCGACCTGTTCGGCCATTTTCTCGGTATTGCCGGTTCCACTCCAATAAACGACTGCGATTCTGCTCATCTTTTATACCTCTTTTCTTCTTTTTTATGCCGCAGCCACCGTCAGCTGCAAAAGCGTCTTTCCCTGTTCAAAAAGCCGCTTATAAACCTTCTTGCATTTTTCAAACCGGGCGAACAGTCTGACTGCCTCACACGCATTGCCGTATACCTTCCAGCAGCCGCAGCACTCACAGTTCTTCCCTGCATTGGCAATGAAGCCCTCTACATCATGCAGCGGGTATCCCAGAAAAATGCCGATCTCATGGGGAAACTGTCCGCCGCAGACAAAGCGGGAACGGAGTCGTTCCAGAGCATCAGCAGCGGAAACGCTCTCATAGCCCTGTGCCGCCAGAAAATCCCGCACACCTTCTTTTTGCAGGTCCGCCTGCAGTCTTTGCGGCCGAAAAACATAGATCAGCGCACTTCTCCGGCACTGATGGAGGATGATCACCCTTACGCCTTTGGGCTGCAGTATGCCATTCAATTCCCGGATCCGCAGTTCAAGCTCTTCGGGCGTTCCGTAAGCATAGCGGAAAAGGTTCGATGTTTTCAAAGATGCCAGTGTCGGCGAACAATGCTCGATCAGGTATTCTTCCATAAAACAGTTCCTTTCATAAAACAGGCAGATACAAACAGCCGGTAATGCTCCTGCCTGCGCGTATAGCCACTTCGTTCAGCTTTTCGTCAGCCTTCAGTCAGCTTTTGGTTAGTTTCAGCTAACTCAGCAGCCGGTTATAAGCGGATGCCTGTCGCACCCGCTTATGACTGCATGTTTGTAAATCAAATCACTTAAGGAGAAATCAATAGTTACTGCGTCATTTACGCGGCCTATCGATTAAATAAATCGGCTACTCTTGTTTTCTCTTCGAGTTAGCTTAAACTAACTATATCGCATCTTGTCTTATTTGTCAACCATTTTTCCCAATTTTTTTCACAAATTCTTGACTTGTATAAACCGTAACGCGGGTGTACACTATAAACGAGAAGGAAGTGAAGACAGCTATGAAGTTTGATATGCACTGCCATACCAAGGCCGGCTCCATCGATTCCAAAATTCCCATCGACCGGTACATCCGTCTTCTGCAGGAGCAGGGCTTCGACGGTATGTTAGTCACCGATCACGACTCTTACAAGGGATATCGTTACTGGCAGGAGAATCAGCCGCAGATGCCCAAGGACTTTACCGTTCTGATGGGTATCGAATACGATACAAAGGATGCCGGACATTTTCTCGTCATTATGCCTGACGATGTTTTTTTACGTGTGCTGCAGGTTCGCGGTATGTCTGTCGAACTTCTGGAGAAGATCGTCCATCACCTGGGCGGCATACTGGGACCGGCGCATCCGTTCGGACCGCGCAGTTCCAGCGCCATGTTCTTCAATAAAATGCGGAAAAATCCGCATTTGATCCGCAAGTTCGATTTTCTGGAAGGTTTCAACACCTGTGAGACAGAACATGCCAATCAGGCAGCTCAGCTTCTGGCAAAAAAATACGGCAAGCCGTGCTTTGGCGGTTCCGACTCCCACAAAGAAGAGTACGTCGGGATGGCCTTTACAGAATTCGACCGGGAGATCACCTGCAACAACGACCTGATCGCCTGTGTCAAAGAAGGCGGAATCGCGGCTTTCGGCGGTACAGAAAGAGAATTTCTCCGCAAGCACAAAAAACGTCATTCTTTTGCCGCGACCTGGGGTTTCAAAGCCTACAACCGCAGTCTGGGCGCGCTATATACCCCCTACCGGCGTTTTCGTATCCGGAAACTGCCCTTGCACCAGCGATCATAGTATTGTAAAATAGATACCGCAAAGCGATCTTACATTTCGGCCTTTGACACAAAGGCCGTTTTTTCTTCTGCGGGCGAACCCCCCGGCAGAAGTGTTCCATACATTTTACAGAAGAAAACGCAAAACCATGGAGAAATTACCATGAACGAAACCTCTATCCGTCCCAATGGCTGGGCGCTGCTTCCCATCCTCGTTTTCCTGATCCTTTTTCTGGGTACAGGGATCATCCTGCAGGACTTTTACACCATGCCTGCCGTCGTCGGTTTTCTGATCGCGCTGATCGTGGCTTTTCTGCAGACCCGGGGCAAAACCTTCAACGAAAAGCTGTCCATTGCCGCCCGGGGAATCGGCGATGACAACATCGTCACCATGTGTCTGATCTTTCTGGCAGCCGGCGCTTTTTCCGGCGCCGTTTCCGCTGCAGGCGGCGTAGATAGCACGGTTAATCTGGGGCTGTCTCTGCTCCCGCCGGGAATCGCGGTCATCGGTCTGTTCGTTATCAGCTGCTTCGTTTCCCTGTCCATGGGCACCTCCATGGGTACCATAGCCGCACTGGCGCCCATCGCCGCAGGCATCAGCGAAAAAACCGGTTTTGATCTGGCCATCTGTATCGGCGCAGTAGTCGGCGGCGCCATGTTCGGCGACAATCTTTCCATGATTTCCGATACCACTATTGCCGCCGTCCGGACACAGGGATGTGATATGAAGGACAAATTCAAACGAAACTTCTTCATCGTCCTTCCGGCCGCCGTCGCTACGATCATCATTCTGTTCCTGCTGACCAGGGGGAGCCGGTTCAGCCTGGAACAGGATCTGGACTATAACCTCTTTCAGGTCATTCCGTATATTCTGGTCCTGGTCACGGCTCTGATCGGCATCAACGTCTTTGTGGTCCTGATCAGCGGTACGGTGCTTTCCGTGCTGGTGGGGCTGTTTACCGGCACTCTGCCCGGATCGGAAATTTTTACTTCCATCGGTTCCGGTGTTACCGGCATGTACGATATCACCGTCATTTCTATCCTGGTCGCCGCCATCGGCGCACTGGTGCGGGAAAACGGCGGTTTCGCCTTTATTCTGGAAAAGATCCACCAGCGTGTCCACACCTACCGGGGTGCGGAATTCGGCATCGCGGCTTTGATCTCCGTTGTGGATGCGGCGACAGCCAACAACACGGTGGCCATCGTCATCGCCGGCCCTATCGCCAGGGAGATCAGTGAAGACTACGATATCGAAGCCTCCCGCAGCGCTTCCCTGCTGGATATGTTCGCCTCCGTATTCCAGGGGATCATCCCCTACGGCGCGCAGCTGCTTTCCGCTGCCAGCCTTACCGGACTTACGCCTTTTGCCATCATCCCTTATCTCTTCTATCCGTATCTGATGGCTGTCTGCGGCATCGTCAGCATACTGCTGCCCCAGAAAAAACGGCACCAGGAAGCCGGCCGGTAAGCATCTCTCCAAGTCCTGCGCGGAGTGTGCCGCCGTCCATCGCGTCTGCAGCCCTCGCAGCACCGCCGCACTCGCTGCACCGGGACAAACCGTCGAAAACGGACTTTTTTCCAAAAATAACCGAAAACCGCCGCGAAAATTTTCTTTCGCGGCGGCGAAACGGACTACAAACAGAATTTTAGTAAAAAAGTCCGCGATGACGCTAAAAGTGCGCAGGATGGAAAGGAAAACGGCAATCCTATTTTATATTATTACCTAATTTCCCTTTTTAATTTTTCGTAATTTTCGTGTGTTTCCGTTACTTTCAGCCTATTTTACGCGGCGGTTTTTGACGGATTTCCCTGAAAAGTCCGTTTCGCTCCTGCAAAGAACAGCAACGGCGGACTAATTCTCTGTTTTTTCGCAAACAAGTCCGTTTCAGCCCCAGGCTTTAAGCCACGGGTACCGTTTTACCGTTTTACAGCCGGAACTCCTTCGCCTGCTCTTCTCCCCGCAGAATACGCAGACCGCCCAGCGCCAGAGCTTCCATCTCATTTTCTCCCGGCATCACGGTCACTGGTGCGATAAACTTTACATAATCTGTAATGGCCTGCGTCAGTCTGGCGGAATGAGCCAGGCCGCCGGTCAGGATGATCGTCTTCACCTCGCCCGATAGCGCCGCAGACATCTGGCCGATGCCCTTGGCCACCTGATAGGCTTCTGCATCGTACAGCAGTCTGGCCTGTTCATTGCCGTCATCGATCATTTTTTCGATTTCCCTGGCATCGGAGGTACCCAGGTAGGCTGCCATACCGCCTTTACCGCGGCATTTCTTTTTCATATCGGCATAGGTGTACTTTCCGCTGAAGCACAGCTTGAGAAATTCCAGCAGCTGCACGCAGCCGGATCGTTCCGGCGAAAACTGCCCTTCATCGTCTCCGATAGAATCCACGATCTTCCCGTTCCGGTGAGCGCTCATGGAAATACCGCCGCCCATATGCACCACCACCAGACTGATCTTGTCGTAGTCCAGTCCGTTCTCTTCTGCATACCTTATGGCCATGGCACGGCTGTTGAGCACGTGACAGCAGCTTTGCTTGACGATTTCCGGAAAACCGGTGACCTTTGCCACAGCAGGCAGAGAAGCGCCGGTTACTGCGTCATAGATGAAGGCCGGTATGCCTGCTTCGTCAGCCAGAGGCTTCCCGATCAGACCGCCCAGATTAGAAGCGTGCGGCGAAGCCAGTTCCTCGTCGGCCAGAGCCTTCATCAGATCGTCATTGACTCTGTAGCCGCCGGTTTCGATTCCCCAGACCATGCCGCCCCGGCCCATGATACCGGAAAGCTGATCGAGACCGATACCGTTGCGGTCAAGAAACGCCTTGACCAGTTTTGTTCGGTACGGCACCTGATCCGGCAGCGTCTCAAACGGCGCCAGATCTTCCGCAGAATGTTCGATCGTCTCCTGCAAAAGCTTCCGGTCATCCTCATAGACGGCCAGTTTGGTGCTGGTAGAGCCCGGATTGATAATCAGTTGTTTTATCGGCATTTTTGCTCTCCTTTGCTTTTTTCTCCTGCCGGCGGCAACCAGGACGAAAGCCGTCGGCCGCCGGCACCTTCCCAGACGCCGCCTTCACCGGTAAGCCGATCCATACAAGGCGGCGGTCAATTTCTACTTTACTGCGTCCATTCCCACCTGAAACGCTTTCAGGTTGAGGTCGATAAACTTTTCTTTCACGTTCTTACGGATGATATCCGGCCAGTCGATGTCGTCCAGACCCATCAGTCTGACCAGCGCACCCAGAAGAATAACGTTGGCCGCTTTAACGTTGCCCAGATCCGTCGCCAGCTTAGACGCGTCGAGAGTGTGCACGCGCCTGGCTGCCTTTTTGATCTCCTCGATGATATCGTCAGCATACTCTTCTTCACCGGTAAGCACCGTCATGGACGGGATCCTCTCCGTATTGACGACCACAGCACCGTCCGGTTTCAGATATTCCAGCGTTCTCAGGGCTTCCATTTCTTCGAAGGAGACGACGATATCCGCCGTTCCCTTTTCGATTACCGGAGAAAAGACCTTTTCCTTACTGTATCTGACCTGCGAAACCACGTCTCCGCCTCTCTGGCTCATGCCGTGAATCTCGCTCATCTTTACGTCGTATCCGGCCTCCATCAGGCCAAAGGTCAGCATCTTAGCGGCAGTGATGGTTCCCTGACCGCCGACGCCCGACAGCAGAATATTCTTTGTCATCTCTCTACTCCTCCTTTTCGATGGCATTGACCGGGCAAACCTGCGTGCAGACGTCGCAGCCGACGCAGTCCGCTCTGTTGATATGAACTTTCTTTACATCTTTATCAAAAATCAGCGCCGGGCAACCGGTCTTCTGGCACTGCTTGCAGCCGATGCACTTTTCGGCATCGATCCGGTTCTTCGTCTGGAACAGATTCGGGAATTCATCCAGATCCGCCTGAGAGAATTTTTTCAGCACGCAAGGCCATCTGGTGATGATGACGGAAGGTTCATCCAGATCCATAAATTCATCAAAGGCCGCGTCTACCGCTTTCAGATCGTTCGGATTGATCACTTTCACGTGCTTGATGCCGATGGCTCTGACCAGCTTTTCCAGATCGATCATCGGCGCCGGATCTCCCTTGACATTAAAGCCGGTTCCCGGATTCTGCTGATGACCGGTCATACCGGTGATCCGGTTGTCCAGAATAATGTTGATGGTATTACTGTTGTTGTATACGGTATTGATCAGCGAGTTCACACCGGTATGGAAGAAAGTGGAGTCACCCAGAACGGTAACCACCTTTCTCTTGATTCCCGCACGGTTAAACACCTGCTGTGCGCCGTGACCCACGGAAATGGATGCACCCATACATACGGTGGAATCCATGGCGTTGTACGGTGCCCCTGCTGCCAGTGTATAGCAGCCGATGTCACCGCTGATCATGATATCCTTTCTCTTGCCAAGACGGAAGAAAAGGCCTCTGTGCGGGCAGCCTGCACAGAAGGAAGGCGGACGTCTGGTCACCTTGTCTCTGTTGTATTCGATCTGCGGCAGCACTTCGCCGGTCAGAGATCTTCTCAGTACATCCGGCGTCATTTCACCGTAGGAAGGGAAGGTGTCCTTGCCGTGGCAGGTGAAGCCCAGTCTCTGTACAAATTCCTCAATATACGGATCGTCTTCCTCAACGATGTAGATCTTGTCTACCTTGCTGCAGAAATCCCGGACAAGTCCTGCCGGAAGCGGATTGGTAAAGCCCAGTTTCAGGTAAGAAGCCTTGTCACCGAAAACTTCCCTGGCATAGTAATAGGAAGGGCCTGAAGCGATAACGCCGATAGCCGTGTCGCCCATCTCGGCATAGTTAAACGGGCTCTTTTCGCTGTACTCCTCCAGCTTCTTTGTCCGTTCCTCCAGCGCTACACGCATGACTCTGGCATGAGCCGGAAGGCAGACGTAGCGCTGCGGCTCTTTTTTCCATTCTTTTACCGGAACCTCTTCTCTCGGACCGCATTCTACCAGGGACTTGGAGTGACATACGCGAGTGACCATGCGCATCATGACAACTGCGCCGTATTCCTCGGACACTCGATAAGCTTCCTTCATCATGTCCAGACATTCCTGGCTGTCTGCCGGCTCAAACATCGGCATTTTTCCCATTTTAGCGTAATTCCTGTTGTCCTGCTCGTTCTGCGAGGAGAACATGCCCGGCTCATCAGCCGTAACAATGACGGAACCGCCGTTGACACGCATATAGGCGAAGGTCATCAGCGGGTCAGCTGCAACGTTGACGCCTACATGCTTCATAGACGCCATGCTTCTTGCACCGGCCATAGATGCGCCGATGGCGGATTCCACCGCGACTTTTTCGTTTGGCGCCCATTCTGCGTAAATCTCATCATACTTTGCGACATTTTCAAGGATTTCTGTACTCGGTGTGCCCGGATACGCCGCAGCGTGTCTGACACCGGCCTCATACGCGCCTCTGGCGATGGCTTCATCGCCTGTCAGTAACTTTTTCATCGATCGTTCCCTCCTTTATTTTTTCTCGGTCATCATGCTGCAGGCCAGCAGCGAATAATATTTTTCCTCAAAGCTGGCGCTTCTTGAGTTGAGCGCGATAGGGCACTTTGCTCCGATCACGCAGCCCGCCATCAGGATTCCGGCAAACTCGATCAGCGCTTTAACCATAATATTGCCGGTATAGATACTCGGTACCAGCAGAATGTCCGCATCCCCTGCGACAGGACTTTCGTACTTCTTAATTGCGGCAGCCTCGCGGTTCACGGCCAGATCCATAGAAATCGGCCCCTCAACGCAGCAGCCGCTGAATTCTCCGGCTTCCGCCATTTCCTTCAATGCACGGGCATCCAGGGTCTCCGGCATCTTCGGATTTACCGTCTCCACGGCGCAAAGCGCGGCAATCTTCGGCTCTTCGTAGCCAAAGCCGTGGAACATATCTGCCGCATTGCGCAGAATATCCTTTTTCTCTTCCAGATTCGGATAGAGGATCATACCGCCGTCTGTCACGCCCAGGATCTTGTGGTATTTCGGCACATCGATCAGGGCGACATGAGAAATTGCCCGTCCCTGGTTCAGACCGGTCTCCTTGTTCACCACTGCCTTGAGCAGCGTTGCGGTCTGCATGAGACCCTTTTGCAGAAAGTCCGCGTTTCCTTCGTTGATCAGGCTCACCGCCCGAGAAGCGCATTCCTCGTCGCTCTCGCAGTTTACAATATCCTCGCGGGAAATCGATGCGCCGTGGATCTTGCCTTTTTCTATGATCTCCGCTTCTTTTCCGACCAGGATGTAGTCCAAAAGCCTCTCTTCATGGGCTTTGATCACAGCTTCCAGTGTATGTTCGTCATGAGCGCAGGCCACGGCGACGGTTCGCCTGCCGGCCGTTGCGGCCATATCCCGCAACGCTTGAAAATTTTTGATCACCATATCGGGAACCCCCTTTCTGATTACAGCTTCATTTTAGAATTGCAAAAATACTTTGTCAAATTCTTTCCGCAATTTCGGCGTAATTTTTTCTGGGTTTTTACTTTTATTGTTTCTTAAAATAAATTTTTTATTATTTTTTTGTTTTATATAAACATTTGTATACATTGTGCAATCACGACAGAGCGAACGACAATTCTTCTCATATTTTCAACGTTTATTCCCATTTCACTCTTCATTTTCTCCCATTTTTCTGTCGATTTTCTATAAAACATCGGGCATTATCCATTATTCTATATTTTCAGCTTTTACCTTGACTTTCCATCTCCCGGCCGATAAAATAAAGACATGGAAAAGAACATAAAAAAAATGCCCATACGTGAGCAGATCTACAATATCATCAAGGAAAGCATCATCGAACGGAAGTATATGCCCGGGCAGCGACTGAGCATCTCCGCCATATCCCGGGAGCTGGATGTCAGCAATTCGCCGGTTCGCGAAGCCATCTCCATGCTGGAGCGGGATGGACTTGTGGAGATCTACCCCAACGCCGGTCCCAGCGTCATCAGCTTTTCCAACGAAAAACTGAGCCAGATCGCCCAGGCCATTCTCAGCATGCTTCTGGGTGCGCTGGAGCTCTGCATACGAACCGGCCGCATCGACCACCTCATCGAGCTCCTGCAAAAAGCGCTGAAAGAGCAGACCAGCCACCTCAATGCGGAAACGGATCAGGAATATGTCCGCTACTCCATCGCCTTTGAAGGTGCGTTTATCCAATGCTGCAGCAACCCTTATATTACCCGGCAGTATACGGAAATCGAAGACCTCTTTTATCTGACCGTTCTCTACGATCAGTGGTATATCGATACGGTGCGGATGCTGACCATGATGGAGCACCGGCAGATCCTCAATTCGATCATCGACGGAGATATGGACAAGGCAAAAACGCTTCTGACCAGGCATTACAACCGTTTTCAAAAAGATCAGGATCACTGAGGTATTCCCTTTTGCCCTGCCCTTTATCCTCATCCTGCAGCCGCCGGATGTATGACAGGCCGTCTCTCTTTCGGCCTGTTTTTCTGTGCAAAAAATCTTCCCGTTATCTGTCCTGCCGGTCACGCGCCGTTTGGCACCGGCGCCGGTCGGTCTTCCGGCGTCCGCAAACACCTGCAGCGCTTTGTTTTCCATTGCACCGGCCTATGCAGAGCAGAAGAAACAGCCCCATATACCCGCTTACCGGATAGATCGCCGCCACCAGCCGGTCAAAAGGCAGCTGTCCGAGAACCAGGGCATCTAAACAGAGCAGCAGTGCAAGGATCCTGGAGCTCCGGCTTCCCTCCCCGGCCAGACTTTTGCAGATGGTCCACAGCATCGGCGCTGCCGTGGAAAAAATTCCACAGAGTAAAATCAAGGTGAAAATTTCCGCTGTCAACGGAGAAAGCGCCATAGCCATTTTCAGTGTCGGTACCACGCTGCCCTGCACCTCGTCTCCTGCAGCAAGCAGCGCGATATTCATCAGTACCGCTGTAAGCATCAAGACGATGCCCCCGGCAATCCCTCCGGCAGACGCTTCTTTTGCCGAATGAGCCTCGCCGCCCAAAGCCATGAGAAACGGCAGCGAACTGACCAGGTTATACGCTGCGTAAAGGATGCCGCTCATCCACCAGAAGGGCGCGGGCCGCAGCGTCTCCAAAGCCCCGTGCAGAACTGCATCTGACAGCTGAGATTCCCCATTGCGCAAAACGACGCATATCGCCACATAGATGGTGACACCGATGATCAGCGGTCCCAGCAGACCCACCGCGTCAATCAGCCTTTTCCGACCAAAGGCAAAAGCGGCGAAAACCAGCAATGCCATCATCACGCCGCCAACATAGTAATTGACGCCGTAATACTCTTTGATACTGGCGCCGGCGCCGGAGATCATCACCGATAATCCGGCAAAAAGATACAGCAGGACGAACCATTCATAAACGATACCCGGCTTTTTTCCGCAAAAGAGCCGGTAGGGTCTGACGCCGCCGCTGTCTCGCAGAATAAACCCCGCAGCCATGATCCGGCTGCCGGCCCAGGCGAAAATGATCATGCTGATCAGCGCCGCCGGTATACTCATGACGCCATAAGAGCTGTAGAACTGCAGGATTTCCTGTCCGGTAGCAAAGCCTGAGCCGATCTCCAGCGCAATGTACGCGCCGGCGAATTTGATCACGCTGCCGATTCTTACCTCTTCACCCAAGTTCTGTACCCCCTTCGCTTATCTGCAGCATCCTATGCCGATAAGGAATAGAGTATGAATCACAGCACCTTCAGTCACCGCTTCCATCGGGCGTTTCCGCAGGCTCATGCGCAGCAGTTCCTCTCCCGACCGTCATTGCATCAGGCGAAAAAGAAAAGAACCGCGGCTCATAGATGTGTCCGTCTATGAGCCGCGGTTCCTTCTTATCTCTTCTGGTTCTTCAGTTTCTCGCCTGATAATGCGTGTGCAGCAGATGATGCGCCTTTTCACTGCCCGGCTCGCCCAGGTAGGACTTGTAAAGCTCTTTGATGACCGGATTTTTATGCG
>CALXJA010000129.1 GCA_944388465.1 uncultured Emergencia sp. | reverse complement strand
GAAAAATTAATAAATACACGCCAGGCCGCGAAAAGAGGGAAAATGGGAGGCGGAAGTATGAATCTATGGTAAAACTATCCCCATTGTGGTAGTATAAAAGTAGAAACAGGTTTTTGCGATAGACATGCGATACAGACGGGAGTGTTTCGTTTTGAAAGAGCGGTGGGATAAAGGCTGCGTCAAGCTGGGGCTGACGCTCTTTGCGGCCGGAGCGGCGCTGATCGTGCTATACGAAGGAATCGTTCATTTTAATTATATCAGGCAGGCCTGGTCGACGCTGAGTACGATCTTGTCGCCTTTCATCTTCGGGCTGGTCATGGCGTATCTTCTCTGCCCGGTCTATAACGTGACGGTTCGGCGGATATATCGGCTCATGCGGAACCGATGCAAAACCGGGAAAGGGGCTTTGCGTTTTGCCCGAGTCGCAGCGACGGTTTTTTCGCTGCTCGTTCTCTTTGGCGTCGTGGGAGGCCTCTTTGCATTGGTGATTCCGGAGACTGTCCGCAGTATTCTGGGATTGATCCAGGTCATGCCGGAACGTTTCAACGATCTGATCAGCTGGGTGGAAACGACGTTTACCGCTGAGCATTATCCGGAGATGACAAGCGCTTTTGAGAATCTGGTGGGCAAGGTGAGAGATTCGTTTATGGAATGGACGGAAAGGGAATTGCTTCCGCAGATCGGCGTCTATATGACCCAGATCTCCCAGGGGCTCATCATAACCCTGCGTACCGTACTGAACCTTTTCATCGGCGTCATCGTCTGCGTGTATTTTCTCAACAGCAAGGAGATCTTCAAGGCGCAGACGCGGAAGATGATCCTGGCGCTGCTGAGCAAGAAACACTCGGATGAGCTCATGGAATTCGCCTATTTTGCCAACCGGACCTTTGGCGGGTTTATCAACGGAAAGCTGATCGATTCTCTGATCATCGGGATACTCTGCTTTATCCTGATGAGCCTGCTGCGGCTGCCGTATACGGTGCTGGTCAGCACCATTGTGGGCGTGACCAACTTTATCCCGTTTTTCGGTCCGTTTATCGGCGCCATTCCTTCGGCCATCATCATCTGTTTTGCCAGTCCGGTTCAGGCGGTGTATTTTCTCATCATGGTTCTGGGACTGCAGCAGTTTGACGGCAATATTCTGGGGCCGAAGATTCTGGGGGAGACGACGGGACTTGCCAGCTTCTGGGTCATGTTCGCCATCATTGTCGGCGGAGGACTTTTCGGCTTTCTGGGTATGGTGCTGGGCGTACCGGCCTTTGCACTGATCTACTACTATATCGGAAAATTTATTGAGAAGCGATTGAAAAAGAAAGAGCTGCCGGTCGAAACATCGGCTTATCAGGAATACAACAAATATGACATTGACAGAAAGGATATCGTGTAAATGGAGAGATTAGAGAATGTGGATATGGGGCAGTATACCTCTTTTCGAACGGGGGGAAGAGCAAGAGAGATGGTTGTCTGCGAGACAGCAGAGGAACTGCTCGGGCTGATGCGCAGCATTCATGAGTCGGGCAGCCGGTATATCGTACTGGGAAACGGTTCCAATACGCTGATCTGCGACGCAGGCTTTGACGGCATCGTTGTCAGGCTGGGAGAAGCGTTCACTGAAATACGCCGGGAGGGAGACCGTCTGCTCTGCGGAAGCGGGGCGCTGCTTTCGGCAGTAGCACGCAAAGCTCTTGCAGAAGGGCTTTCCGGTTTTGAATTTGCCAGCGGGATACCCGGCAGCCTGGGCGGCGCCGTATTTATGAACGCCGGCGCCTATGGCGGTGAAATGAAGGATATCGTCGAGGAAGTCACGGTCGTTCGCCGGGACGGAAGCGGAACGGCGGTGCTGACCGGAGAGGAGATGGATTTCTCTTACCGGCACAGCATTCTGGAGAAGACGGGCGATATCGCGGTATCCGTGAAACTGAGGCTGACCGCCGGCGATCCGCAGAAAATTTCCGCAGAAATGGCAGAGCTTGCCCGCAGGAGAAACGAAAAGCAGCCGGTGCAGTATCCCAGCTGCGGCAGTTTCTTTAAGAGGCCGGAGGGATATTTTGCGGGAAAACTGATACAGGATGCAGGGCTCAAAGGACTGACGGTAGGAGGCGCGCAGGTGTCGGAGCTTCACAGCGGGTTTATCATCAACCGGGGAGGCGCGACCGCTTCAGATATCATTGATCTGATGCATCTGGTGCAGAATATCGTCTACGATAAATTCGGCGTCAGACTGGAACCGGAGGTGCGGATCATTGGAGATTAACGGAAAACATTACCGTATGACCTTTGACTGCCATACCCATACCACCTTTTCCCACGGCACGGGTTCTATAGAGGACAATGTAAAAGCGGCACTGGAAAAGAACCTGAAAGGCGTCGCTATCACCGATCACGGACCGGGGCATTTGACGTATGGCGTCAAACGCAGGAATTTTCCTGTGATGCGCGATGAGGTGGACAGGCTTAGGAAATTGTACCCGCAGATCGAAATTTACCTGGGGGTGGAGGCAAATATCATCGGGAAGGGAAACCATCTGGACGTCCAAAGTGAGGATCTGTCTTATCTTGATTTCCTTATCGCAGGGTATCACTACGGCATTCCCGGCGGCCGCTGCATCGGCAACTGGCTGGATGCACATGGCTTTTATCCGGACAGAGGCGGGAAAAAGCTTCTGCGTTTCAATACGGAGATGACGGTGCACGCGCTTTATGAAAACGACATCAAAATTCTGACGCATCCCGGAGATAAAGGTCGTTTTGCTATTCGGGAAATTGCCGAGGCCTGTGAAAAAACCGATACGCTGATGGAGATCAATACCCGTCATTGTCATCTGACGGAAGAGGAGATCCGGATCGCCGCTAAAGCAGACGTCCGGTTCATCATCAGCAGCGACGCCCATTCTCCTGACCGGGTGGGGGATTTTCAAAACGGTGTGCAGCGGGCTCTGCGAGCCGGTCTGGATATGGAGAGAATTGTAAATATCGAGGAGCTTTAAATACTATGGAAAAGATGAAAGTCGTCATCGTGACGGGAATGTCGGGAGCGGGAAAGACCAATGCCGCCGACTGGTTCGAGGATCAGGGCTATTACTGTGTGGATAATATGCCGCCCTCGCTGATCAAAAATTTCATCGAGCTTACGATCTTTTCAAACAAGCAGATCGAAAAAGCGGCTTTTGTGGTGGATGTCCGGGGAGGAGAATTTTTTACCGACCTGAGCCAGTGCCTTGACGAGCTGGAGAAAAACGGCGATATCGACTGCAAGGTGCTGTTTATTGAGGCATCCGACGAGACGCTGATCAAGCGCTACAACGAAACCCGGCGCAATCATCCGCTGTCGAGCGGTTCTACGACCAGAGAAGTCATCGAAAAGGAAAGAGAGCAGCTTGCCGAGCTGCGGCAGAGAGCAGATTTTATCATCGATACCACCAATATGAAGGTGGCCGGGTTTAAACTGGAGATGGAAAAGCTGTTTATCGGCATGGAGGTGGAAAGCGCCTTCGCGGTCAACGTGACGTCCTTCGGCTATAAGCACGGGATCCCGATGGAAGCGGATATGGTCTTTGATATGCGGTTTATCCCGAATCCGTATTATGTGCCCAGCCTGAAAAAACTGACGGGAAACAACAAAAAGGTTTCCCAGTATGTGATGAAGCAGGAGATCACGCAGAAATTCATCGATCAGCTGCGGACACTGATCAATACGGTCGTTCCCTGCTATGTCAGAGAAGGAAAATATCATCTGAATATTGCCTTTGGCTGTACAGGCGGGCAGCACCGGTCTGTGGCCATGGCCAACAGAATGACGGAAATTTTCCGGGAGGACGGCTACCGGGTGACGCTGCATCACCGGGATCTGTAGGCGAAACGGAAGCGCTGGCTGATTCATTTTCGGCTCGCCCGGCCGGAAGCGGTTTTTTCCCGTGTCCGCCGGTATTTAGCTCTACACATTAGTACGATTTTGTGCTACAATAAAGTTAGCGATGACAGCGCTTCTGTCTGTGGGGCAGTATGCTGCCGTCAGTCAACGTCAATATTTTTAGTGGTTTTTTATAAAGGAGAGCAACCAATGGACAAATTAATCATCAGCGCCTGCATTTGCGGTGCGGAAGTAACCAAGGAACAGAATCCGAATGTCCCTTACACCGTAGAAGAGATCGCCAAAGAAGCAAAATCGGCTTATGATGCCGGTGCTTCCCTGATCCATCTTCATGTAAGATGGGATGACGGAACACCTACGCAGGACAAGGGCAGATTCCAGGAATGTATCGACGCCATCAGAAAAGAGTGTCCGGATGCCATCATCCAGCCTTCTACCGGTGGAGCCGTAGGCATGACTGACCTGGAGAGACTGCAGTCGACAGAAGTCGTTCCTACTCCGGAAATGGCCACTCTGGACTGCGGTACCTGCAACTTTGGCGGCGACGAGATCTTTATCAACACCGATAATACGATCATCAATTTTGCCAAGATCATGCAGGAAAGAGGCATTAAGCCGGAGTGCGAAGTATTCGACAAGGGCATGATCGATGTTGCCATGAAGACGGCTTACAGAAAGGGTTACCTGACCAAGCCGATCCACTGGGATTTCGTACTGGGCGTACAGATGACCGCTACAGTAAGAGACCTGGTTTACATGGTAGAGTCCATTCCGGAAGGATCCACCTGGACGGCTACCGGTATCGGCAAGAACGCATGGCATATTGCCGCTGCAACCATCAGCATGGGCGGACACGTCAGAGTTGGTTTTGAAGACAATCTTTATCTGGAAAAAGGCGTTCTGGCTGAGAGCAACGGCCAGATGGTCGAGAAGGTCGTAAAACTGGCTAAGCTGCTGGGAAGAGAGGTCGCTACTCCTGCAGAAGCAAGAGAGATCCTTGGCCTGGCTCCTCTGAAATAGTTGTACATCAACAAGAACGAAAGACCGCGGAGCATTTCCTGCCCGCGGTCTTTTTTCAGAACTCTGCCGTCTTCTCGTTTCTCAGGAGAAGGCGCAGGTGAAGGCAAGGAGATATGACCATGTCATTTTCAGCGGAAACGAAGAATGAGCTTGCCCGGATCGAACCGGAAAAAAAGTGCTGCCAGTTAGCGGAAATAGCGGGATTCCTCCGGGTCTCAGGAAGTCTGCGGCTGATCGGCGGCGGCAGATTTAAAATTGTGATCACCACAGAAAATCCGGCAGTCGCAAGACACTATAAGAAGCTGATCCGGGAATACTTTCAGGTGGATACAGAACTGGAGATCGGCGAGGCTCCCGGACCGAAAAAGGGGCACGCCTATATGCTGACCATCGATCCGCAGATGCGCAGTGAGCAGATCCTTCGGGAAACAGGAATTTTGCTGGTTCGGGAAGGAAACAATTACATTTCCGACGGCATTTACGGCAGTCTGGTGAAGACCAAATGCTGCCGCAAGGCTTATCTGCGGGGAGTCTTCATGGGCGCAGGAACGGTCAGCGATCCGGGAAAAAGCTATCATCTGGAGATCGTCTGCGGCAGCCGTAATCTGGCGGAGGATCTGCGAAAGCTGATCAATACCTTTGTGGATCTATCGGCCAAGGTGGTAGAGAGAAAAGGGCGATTTATCGTTTATATGAAGAAATCCGAATATATAAGCGACACCCTGGCGATCATGGGCGCCCACGCGCATGTGCTGGAGTTTGAGAATATCCGGATACAGAAAGGACTGGTCAACGATACGGTGCGGATCACCAACTGTGACAATGCGAATACAGACAGAACGCTGGATGCTTCGCAAAGGCAGATCGAGGATATTCGAAAGATAGAGAGAGAAAAGGGTCTGGAATTTCTGCCGGAAAAGCTGAGAGAGACCGCGCGGCTGCGGCTGGCTTATCCGGAAGCCAGTCTTACCCAGCTTGGAGAAATGCTGAATCCGCCGATGAAAAAATCCGGTGTGAATAACCGGTTGAAAAAAATTCAGGAAATAGCAGAAAAACTGTAAAGTTTAAGGTATTGGAGAGGAAAAGACAGATGCGTAAATCTGTCTTTTTTTGTTTATACTATAGTATTAGAATCAGCCGGGAAGTAATTTTTGATAAAGTTTTAAAACTATACGGGTTTATTAGATTAAAATATGGGTAAAAATGAAATAAGTGGGAAAATTTGAATTTTTTTGACTATAACGGGAGGTGGAGATGTGTTTGCAGAAGAGCTGGCAAAGATAAGGGAAAGCGAGCTGCGAGCCGAAGAACTGCGGCAGCAGGCGAAAACGGAAGCCAGACAGGCTCTGGCCGATGCCCGGGCCGAGGCAGACAGAGTCGTTTCGGAAGCCGGGGTTCTTGCGGGGGAGATTCGCAGTACCTTGCTCAACGAAGGACAGAAGGAGGCAGAGAAACAATACGCGGCGTTTTTGGAGCAGAAGCGCGCAGAATGTGCTGCAATAATAGAAAAAGCCAGGAGCAGCGAGGCAGAGACCGTCGGCTGGATCATGGAAAGGATCGTGAAAAGAAATGGCGATAGTTAAGATGAAAAAGACTGCCGTCATCGGGATGGATTCGGTTCGGGAAGAGTTGCTTTCTGCGTTGATGGAGCTGGGCGCTGTCCAGTTGACGGAGCCGGACAAAACCATGGGATCTGCCGGCAGCGAAAGTGAGGGTCAGGCAGAGAACGACAGCGAAAACCGGGTGACCGCGCTGGACGTGGAAATAAACCGGACGGCGCTGGCATTGGAGACGCTGCAGAAATACAGTACGGAAAAGAGTCCGCTCTTTGCGACCAGAAGAACCATGAAAAAGAGCGAGTTTGCCCGTATCCTCACCGAAAAGGAAACGATTCTGGCTCATGTTGACGGCATTTTGCAGCTCAACGATGAGATACACAGATTAAAAGAAGCGGAGAATCGAAAAAGGGCTGATTTAGCTGCTGTCAGACCGTGGCTGGGCTACGATCTGCCGCTTGACCTTTCCCGGACGCAGAGAACCTGCATCGATCTGGGCGTCATTCCGGCGGCAGCAGATATGGAAAAGCTCATGAACAGGGTCTGCGAAGACAGAGATGCTGTTTATCTGCAGGAAGTGAACCGGGATAAGGATCTATATTATCTGATCGTGATCACCCTGAAGGAGGAGCGGGAGGAAGTGCTGAATCTGCTTAAACAGCACGGCTATACGCCGCTTCCGTTTACCGGCTTTGCGGGAACAGCCGCAGACAGCCTTGTGCAGCTGACCGAAGAGATAGAAGAACTGCAGCGCCGGTGCGCGCAGGCCGAGGATCAGGTGCGGAGCCTGCAGGATCTGCGGATGGACATAGAATGTCTGTACGATCAGCTGATCATGGAGCGGGATCAGGAACGGATCAAGAGTAAGCTGCTGAAGACCGGGCGTACCTTCTGTCTGGAGGGCTGGATCCCGGAGCCCTGTACCGAAGCGGCGCGGCAGCTGTTTGACCGCTTCCAGTGCTGCTATGCGTTCCGCGATCCGCAGGAGGATGAGGCGGTGCCGGTGCTGCTGCAGAATGGAGGCGCAGCCTGGCCTTTCGAAGGGATTACGGAAATGTATTCCCTGCCGGATTACCGGAGCGTAGATCCGACGCGATCGCTGTCTCTGTTTTATGCCATGTTTTTTGGCATCATGCTCAGCGATGCGGGATACGGGATCATCATTGCCGCTGCCTGCTTCATCATTTTGAAGCGGTTTCCGCTGGAAGGAATGACCAGCAAGATGATCCGGATGTTCTTCTACTGCGGGCTTTCTACCATATTCTGGGGCGCGCTGTTCGGCGGCTGGTTCGGCGACTTTTTCCAGGTGGCGGCGCAGGTGATTTTCAACCGGGAGATCACCGTTAAACCGTTGTGGTTTAATCCGACAGAGGATCCGACGCGGCTGCTGATCTGGTCGCTGGTCTTCGGCGTCGTGCATATCTTCTTTGGCATGGGGATCAAAGCCGTAATGCTGATCCGGGAAGGGAAATGGCTGGATGCCGTATGCGACATCTTTTCCTGGTATATGGTTATCGTCGGTCTGGCCATGTGGCTGGGCGGGAGCAGTATCTCTCCTGCTCTGTCAAAGCCGGGGATGTACGTGGCTGCTGCCGGCGCGGCGCTGATCCTGCTGACCGGCGGAAGGAGCAAAAAAGGGATCGGAAGAGTGATCGGCGGTCTCAGTTCGCTCTATGATATCACCAGCTATCTGTCGGATATCCTGTCCTACGCCCGGCTCCTGGCATTGGGTCTTGCCACCGGCGTTATCGCCCAGGTGGTCAATCTGATGGGGTCACTGGCCGGAGGCGGTGCGGTCGGCACGCTGGTACTGCTGTTTGCCTTTGTCATAGGGCATACCTTTAACCTGGCGATCAATGCTCTCGGAGCGTTTGTCCATTCGTGCAGACTGCAGTATATTGAATTTTTCGGGAAGTTTTATGAGGACGGCGGCGAAGAGTTTGCGCCGTTCAGAAAGAATACAAAGTATGTCAGACTAATAAATGACACAGATGGAGGTAAAAAATGATTAGCGGAAATGTAATGGCACTGATCGGTGCAGCAGTCGCATCTTTTGCAGGTATCGGAAGCGCCATAGGCGTCGGCATTGCAGGTCAGGCAGCGGCTGGCGTTGTGGCGGAGGATCCGAAGAAATTCGGAAAGACCCTGATCTTACAGGCTGTGCCTGGCACGCAGGGGATCTACGGTCTGCTGATGGCCTTTCTGATCTTTGTGCGGATCGGGCTCTTTGGCGGCAACATGATGGATCTGACCATGACCCAGGGGCTTTACATTTTCGCCTCCGGTCTGCCGATCGGCATCGTCGGACTGTGGTCGGCTATCGCACAGGGAAAAGCGGCGGCTGCCGGTATCATGCTGATGGGAAAACGTCCGGATCAGATGGTAAAGGGGATCATCTATGCGGCTATGGTCGAGACCTACGCCATATTCGCTCTGCTGGTGTCCATATTGATGCTGTTCAATCTGGGCTTCTGATAAAGGAAGTGAGATCATGAGTATAGAAAAGATTACCGCAAAGATCATCAGCGATGCCGAAGGCGAGGCTCTGGTAATCAGAAAGGAAAATCAGCAGCAGTGTGACGCGGTCAGAAGGGAGGCCGAGGAGAAGGCGCGGCAGATCGCGGAAAACGCTCGCAAAGACGGGGAGAAAGAGAAAGAAAAACTGATCCTCAGAAGCAAAGCGGCCGCGGACATCGACGGCAGAAAACTCATCCTGCAGGAAAAACAACGGCTGATCGAGGAATGTTTTGCTCAGGCAGAGACACAGATACGCGCAATGGACAGGGAGAGCTATGTCGGGTTTCTGCTCCGTCTGCTGAAGGATACCGGGCAGACGGACGGCGAACTGATCTTGAATCCGTCAGATGCAGAGGAGATCGGCGAGGCGCTGATCTGCGCGGCGCAGGCAGAGATACCGGGATGCCGTATCGTGCTTTCCGGTCAGACGCGGGAAATCCGGGGCGGATTTTTGCTGAAACAGGGCGCCGTATACCTCAATGCGACGCTGGAAGCGCTGATGGAAGAAGCAAAGGAACAGATGACGGCGGAAACGGCAGAACGGCTGTTCCGGTAAGGAGAGGATCCGATGGCTAAGCGAAAAACAGAAGAATACATCTTTGCCGACGCGTTTATCGGCTGCTATGTCCGGAATCTGATGAACCGGCAGGATATGCTGAGACTGGCTTCCTGCAGGGATCTTGCCGCGGCAGAAGCGGTTCTGCAGGAGTTCGGATATGGTGAGGCCAGGGAGCTGTACGACGGAGATATCGAATGGTTTATCCGCAGAGAGCAAAACAAGCTTTTCAATCTGATCTATGATACGCTGCCGGAGAGAAAAGAGCTGGCGCTGTGCCTGTTTCCCTACGACTATCACAATGTGAAGGTCTGTCTGAAATCAGAATTTCTGGGGATCGTACCATCAGAGGACTACCTGGTATCCACCGGCGATATCGACTGGAAGCGTCTGGTGGCTATGGTACGGGACAGAAGCTACGAATTCATGCCGGTGAATATGAAACATGCGGTCATGGAGGCGGCTGACCTGTTCAGCCGGGGGCGTGATCCGCAGGAGATCGATATCATCATGGATAAGGCCTGCTACCGGGATATGCTGCAGGCAGCCCGGGAGACCGGCGAAGCGTTTCTGACCGGCATCGTCCGTCTGCAGATCGATATTCTGAACCTGAAGACCTTTGTCCGGCTGAGGCAGATCGGAAAGCCGCAGAGCTTTCTGCACAAGGTCTTTCTGGAAGGCGGGAACATCAGTGAGTCCTTTTTCCTGGCAGGCTATGAGGAAACGTATGCGCAGCTGGCTGACAGGCTGGCGCCGTACGGATTGAAGAGACCCATGGAGGAAGGCGGAGCAGAGCTGAAAGAAACCGGGGATTTTGCCCTCTTTGAGAAGCTGTGCGATGATTGTATGATGGAATTTAACAAGCAGGCGAAATACCAGGCGTTCGGTATCGTGCCGATCGCCGGCTACTGGTACGCCAAGGAAGTGGAGATCGACAATCTGCGCATTATCCTGACGGGGGTGCTGGCCGGTGCGCCGGCAGAGCAGATCATGGAAAGATTGAGGGAGCCTTATGTATAAAATAGGAGTGATCGGCGACAAGGATTCCGTACTGGGCTTCAAGGCCGTGGGACTTGATGTTTTTCCTTGCAGCCGAAGCGAAGAAGCGAAAAAAGTACTTCACCGGCTGGCGGCAGGCGAATATGCCATTATCTATGTGACGGAGGATCTGGCGGCGCAGATGCCGGCGGAGATCGACCGGTACAAGGATGCAAAGCTTCCGGCCATCATTCCCCTGCCGGGCAGAGGAGGCGCTTCCGGGGCGGGAATGGACAATGTGAGAAAGGCTGTGGAACGCGCTGTAGGAGCAGATATACTTTTCGGAGGTGAGAAATAGATGAGTCAGGGAAAGATCGTAAAGGTATCGGGACCGCTGGTGGTGGCCTCAGGCATGGAAGACGCGGATATGTTCGACGTTGTCCGCGTAGGCGATCTCGGACTGATCGGAGAGATTATCGAGATGCGGGGCGACAGAGCGTCCATACAGGTGTATGAGGATACGGCGGGACTGGGTACCGGAGCGCCGGTGGTTTCTACCGGAGCGCCGCTGTCTGTTGAACTGGGGCCGGGACTGATCGAGACCATGTACGATGGTATACAGCGGCCGCTGGAGGTCATGCGGCAGAAGGCCGGTTCCAATATTACCAGAGGTATACGCGTTCCTTCTCTGGATCGGGAGAAAAAATGGGACTTCGTACCCCGGGTCAAAGCAGGGGAGCGGGTAGAGAGCGGTGATATCCTGGGTACGGTACAGGAAACCGTGATCGTCGAGCAGAGAATTATGGTTCCCTGCGGCATCAGCGGCGTTGTTGAATCGATCGAGAGCGGCGCCTTTACCGTAGAGGATGTGGTCTGCCGGATCAGGAAGGACGACGGACAGACGGCTGAGCTGACCATGATGCAGAAGTGGCCGGTCAGAAAAGGCCGCCCCTACAAAGAAAAGCTGGTACCGGAAATGCCCCTGATCACGGGTCAGCGTGTGATCGATACCCTCTTTCCCATTGCGAAAGGCGGCGTAGCGGCGGTTCCGGGGCCTTTCGGATCGGGAAAGACCGTCGTGCAGCATCAGCTGTCCAAGTGGGCTGACGCCGATATTGTCGTTTACATCGGCTGCGGAGAACGGGGCAATGAAATGACCGACGTGCTGATGGAATTTCCGGAGCTGAAAGATCCCCGCACCGGAGAATCTCTGATGAAGAGAACCGTGCTCATTGCCAATACCTCCGATATGCCGGTAGCGGCGCGGGAAGCGTCTATTTACACCGGTATCACTATTGCAGAATATTTTCGGGATATGGGCTATTCCGTAGCCCTGATGGCGGATTCCACCTCCAGATGGGCGGAAGCTTTGCGGGAGATGTCCGGACGCCTGGAGGAAATGCCGGGCGAAGAAGGTTATCCGGCCTATCTGGCTTCCCGGCTGGCACAGTTTTACGAGCGGGCAGGCAGAACGGTATCTCTGGGACAGGAAGGCAGAACCGGGGCACTGTCTGCCATTGGAGCCGTTTCTCCTCCGGGCGGAGATATTTCGGAACCGGTATCGCAGGCGACGCTGCGGATCGTAAAGGTATTCTGGTGTCTGGATTCTTCTCTGGCTTACCGGAGACATTTTCCGGCGATCAACTGGCTGCAGAGCTATTCGCTGTATATTGACCGGCTGACCCGCTGGTACGAGGAAAACGTCAGCAGAGATTTTCCGAAGATGCGGGCAGAAGCGCTGATGCTGCTGCAGGAGGAGTCAGAGCTGGAGGAGATCGTACAGCTGGTCGGTGCAGACGCACTGTCCGCCGAAGATCGGATCAAGCTGGAAGCCAGCAGATCCATCAGAGAAGACTATCTGCACCAGAATGCGTTCCACGATGTGGATACCTATTCTTCCATGAACAAACAGTATAAGCTGCTGAGGCTGATCCTGGATTATTACGAGCTGGCGAAAGACGCAGTGAGCCGAAAAGCTTCCTTCAGCCGTCTGGCGGCTTTGCCGGTAAGAGAAACGATCGGACGTTTCAAATATGTCGAGGAGGCGCAGGTCGACGAGGCATATGCGGAAACCTTCGCGGAACTGAAAAAGGAGATTGCGGAGCTGATCAGTGAGGAGGCTGAGGTCGATGATTAAGGAATCCAAGACAATAGCAGAAGTGGCAGGGCCGTTGATGCTGGTCAGAGATGTGGAAAACGCATCCTATGACGAGCTGGGGGAGATCGCGCTCCCCGGCGGAGAGACCAGACTGTGCAAGGTTTTGGAAATAAACGGAAGCGATGTTCTCGTTCAGCTTTTTGAGAGTGCTGCGGGCATTAATCTGAAGGAAAGCTCGGTACGATTTCTCGGTCACGGCACACAGCTTCGTGTTTCACCGGAAATGCTGGGAAGAGTCTTCGACGGAATGGGGCGGCCGATAGACGCAGGACCGGAGATCATCGCGGAGAAAAAGCTGGATATCAACGGTCTGCCGATGAATCCGGCAGCCAGAGATTATCCGGCGGAATTTATCCAGACCGGTGTATCGGCTATCGATGGATTGAATACACTGGTCAGGGGACAGAAGCTGCCGATCTTCTCCGGCTCGGGTCTGCCTCATGCTGAACTGGCAGCACAGATCGCCCGGCAGGCCAGGGTACTTGAAGGAGAAAGCAATTTTGCCGTCGTCTTTGCGGCTATCGGTATCACTTATGAAGAAGCGGATTTCTTTGCTTCGGATTTCCGGCGCACCGGCGCGATTGACCGAACGGTTATGTTTATGAATCTGGCCAACGATCCGGCGGTGGAACGTATCGCCACGCCGCGTATGGCGCTGACAGCCGCAGAATATCTGGCCTTTGATCTGGGGATGCACGTGCTGGTTATTTTAACGGATATCACCAATTATGCCGAAGCGCTGCGGGAGATTTCTGCCGCCCGCAAAGAGGTTCCGGGGAGAAGAGGTTATCCGGGTTATCTTTATACAGATCTGGCTAACATGTACGAACGGGCGGGAAGAAAGAGAGGTTTCGACGGCTCCATCACCATGATTCCGATTCTGACTATGCCGGAGGACGACAAGACGCACCCGATCCCTGACCTTACCGGCTATATTACGGAAGGACAGATCATCCTCTCCCGGGAGCTGTACCGCAAAGGGATAAAACCGCCGGTCGATGTTCTGCCATCCCTTTCCCGTCTCAAGGATAAGGGAATCGGAAAGGGCAAGACGAGAGAAGATCATGCGGACACCATGAACCAGCTCTTTGCGGCCTATGCCAGAGGCAAGGAATGTCTGGAGCTGATGACGATTCTGGGTGAAGCGGCGCTGAGCGAGGTGGATCTGCTGTATGCGAAATTCAGTCAGGAGTTTGAAAAACGCTATGTGAACCAGGGCTACGATACGGACAGAAGCATTGAGGAAACGCTGGATACCGGCTGGGAGCTTTTGCGGCTGCTGCCGAGAAGTGAGCTGAAGCGGATCCGTGATGAATATCTGGAGAAATATTTAGGGTAGGTGATAGACCGTGGCGGAAAGAATGAATGTGAACCCCACCAGGATGATGCTCACCTCGCTGAAAAAAAGGCTGGCGACAGCGACTCGCGGTCACAAGCTGATGAAAGACAAGCGGGATGAACTGATGAAGGAGTTCCTGGCGCTGGCCAGGGAAAACGGCCGTCTTCGTCAGGAGGTGGAAGGCCGTCTGGCGGAGGTGTACCGGAATTTCAATGTAGCCAGCGCCATGATGAGCCAGGAGGTTCTGGAAGAGTCGCTGATGTTTCCCAAGCAGGGCGTCGTCCTGGAGGTGGATACCAGAAATATCATGAGTGTCGATGTGCCGGTCTTTTCGTTTAAGACCACGGCGGAAGATCCTACCGATATTTTTTCCTATGGCTTTGCCAGAACATCGGGGGAACTGGATAATGCGATCTCTCAGCTGTCGGCACTTTTTCCGTCGCTGCTTGAGCTGGCGGCCAGAGAAAAGGAGACGGCGCTGCTGGCTGCGGAGCTGGAAAAGACCCGCAGACGGGTCAATGCACTGGAATATGTGATGATCCCCCAGCTGCAGGCGACGATCCGCTATATTACCATGAAGCTGGATGAAAATGAGCGTGGAAATCAGACCCGGCTGATGAAGGTCAAGGATATGATGGTGGCGGAAGCCCTGGAGGAAAAGCGCAGCCGGGATGAAGAGGCTATGGATGCTTTTTCCGGGCAGTAAAGGGAAAGGCCGGTGAGCCGGAAATTCTGCCTGTGCCTGAAGGAGGCGCCAAAGGCTGTAAATAAGCAGAACGACAGAAAAATACGCAGCTGTGCATTGGCATAGCTGCGTATATTCATACGGAAATATTTCTCAGTTTAACGTTTCTTTCTTTGATTTTTTGCTTGAGCCCGCTGTGCTCGCATTTGCTCCTGACGCCGGCGGAACTCTTCCTGCATTTTCTCCTGCTCTTCTTCGGTGTAATCATCGATGAGCATATTCGGATTCATCTTTGCCGCCAGTTTGATGACGGCCTGGCAATCCTCCGGAGTAAACAGGAAGGATCTGAGCACGGATCCTTTTTCGATCGTCAGTCTCGCGTGTGGACGTGCCTGGATATAATCGGGCTGAACGCCGGTGATCTGATCCCAGGTCCAACGGTTGACCGATTTGAGTCCCAGCAGTGAATACCGGATATCCACACCTTCCTCGGAAACGACGTGTTCCTTGTGGTGGAATACCGACAGCATCAGAATCAGGGTCAGCGGAACATAAAACCACTGTTTTTGATTGTACTCAATATATAGCAGTATCACACACGCGACGAGAACTAAGATTTTTTTATACAGAGCATGCGTTTTTACGATACCTTTATATACCTTCATTTATACACCTTCATTTATTTCTCTGGAGATTTGTAAGTGCCGTCAGCTCTCAGCTCGGCCAGTCTCTTCATAGCGATTTCATGTGCTTCCTCAGGTGCTGCAGGTACACTGCCCTTTCTCAGCTTGCCGCCGAAGAAACCGGTGTGATATCCGTCAGCATAGATCATATTGCCGCCCCAGGCCGCAGTGCTGATGGATACGATCGGGTTCAGCAGGTTGACGAAGCAGAACGGGAAGTAGGACAGGGTCTCTACGCCCAGCATGCTGGAGTGATAGGCTCCGCAGGAGGACCAAGGAACCAGCGGCGACCAGAGAGTACCGCCGTCTTCCTGGGCTCTGGACAGCATGTTTCTGGCAAGACCCAGATTGTCGAACTTCTCTTTGTACATGGAAGCCGGAACGATGAGTCCCAGATACTGGTCGCACATGGTAGCGATACAGAACATCGCGGTGAGGATCGTGGTCAGTACCATCTGGAACGGCGTATGTACGCTCTTGATCAGTCTGCCCAGCAGGGATTCTACAGCGCCGAT
>CALXJA010000128.1 GCA_944388465.1 uncultured Emergencia sp. | reverse complement strand
GTGACGTATGTGTGGACTGCTCGTCCCGCTTTTAACCTGAATCTGGACTCTGTCCTCTTCACCTCCGCCGCCACAAAACAGCAATGTTGACTGAATCCGCAAAACCAGCAGAATCTGTCAACATTATCTGCTTCTTTTTCTTCTGATCTGGGAACTTCTGGGAAAAATGTTGACAAAAATCGCGTTTTCCCTTTGCTCTGGTCAACATTTCGCCGCACGTTTAGCCTGGCGACGTTTTTTTTCGGCTATTTTGTTGACTGAACTCCCGTTTTTTCTGGTTTTAGTCAACATGGACATCTCCGGTCAGTCAAGTCCAGAGACCGTGCCGTGATGATGAGCTGTCCGGCTGCACATGGACAGCCGCGAACCGGAGAAATCGAACCGCAGCTTGCCTGGACAAGCGGACGGAAAAACGGTATAATTTTCGTGCTGTGCCGGGCGGCATTCGGGCTGCGCGGCGGCAGAAGAGGGCAGAAGAGAAGGAAAAAACGTTCAGATGAGAGGGAGGCTTCATGGGCGATCTGATTACATTGCTGTTGGCTGCGGGCATCGGTTATTTCATAGGAAGTAAGTGGAGGGGAAAGGCAGATATTACGCGCATAACTTCTGTCGTCCAGACTGCCGCGATCTTGATTTTGATCTTTGTGATGGGACTGCGCATGGGCGCCAACGAAGAAGTGACAGGAAATTTGGGAAGTATAGGAGCCGTTTCTGCGGCGCTGACCGCTGTAGTGATGATCTTTGCGATGCTTGCCGCCGTACTGTGCCGCAGGATCATCGGCATGGATCGTTATGCCAGGATGACGGAACGGCGAGAAGCCGCGGCGAAAGGAGCGGCAGGCAGTCAGCAGACAAGTGTTCTGCAAGCTGCGGATGCAGAGCCTGCTGTCACAGGGAAGATAGAAAAGCTGCGGGGTAAAGCCGGAGACCCGGCCTCCGGGAACGGATTTCCGGCAGCCATAGAAACTCCGCAAAGAACGGAAGAAAAATCGAAAAAGAAAAACGATCTGCTGCAGAAAATTATGTCCTTCGGCATCATTTTAGCGGTAGCCGCAGGCATGCTGGCCGGTTATTTTGGTACGGCGGATATGCCTGATGCGGAGCTTTCCGCCTTCGATAACGGAGCGGGAGCCATCGTCAGTACGGGATTGATCGTGCTGCTTTTTCTTATCGGAATGAACATCGGCTTTGACGGAAAGGTGATTGAGGATTTTCGCAAGGTCGGGATCCGCATCGTGCTTTTTCCGGTGGTGATCATCACCCTTACCCTGGCGGGAGCGGCGCTGTGCACCCCGTTTACCGGTCTTACGCTCAGAGAGACCCTGGCGGTCTGCGCCGGATTCTGCTGGTACACCATAGCGCCGGGAATGATCCTCGACGCCGGTCTTGTCCATTGTGCAGCCGTTTCCTTTCTGCACTGCATCATGCGAGAATACGCGTCCGTACTGGCAGTGCCGTTTATCGCAAAGAAAATCGGCTATATGGAAGCCATAGGAGCGGCAGGGGGCGCGGCCATGGGTGTGTGCCTGCCGGTCATTGAACGGTCGACCCGAGGCGACGTAGCCATGTATTCCTTTATTTGCGGTTTTGTACATACTGCATCGATACCGGTTCTGATCTCCTTTTTCCTTGCGTAAGAAAACCTAAGAGAAGGGGCGAAGTTTCGCAAAAATAGAGCTTGCCTATCCCGGACAAAAATAGTATAATTAATCCGTTGTAAGCGGAAGACTTACCGGCTTTATATTCAAGTTAGTCAGGAGGTGAGTTGGAGTATGGCACAAGTAATCGTCAGAGAAAACGAGAGTTTGGAAAGCGCTCTGAAGAGATTCAAGAGATCTTGCGCAAGAGACGGCGTGATGAGCGAACTCAGAAAAAGAGAACACTACGAGAAACCGAGTGTAAAGAGAAAGAAAAAATCTGAAGCTGCCAGAAAAAAGGCGAAAAAGTATTAGTCATTTAGGATCGAGGTGAGAGAGTAAATGGCTTTAAAAGAACAGTTGATGGCTGATTTCAAAGAGGCGATGAAGGCGCACGACGAAACAGCTAAAAATACGATCAGCCTTGCTCGTGCAGCGATTAAGCAATACGAAGTAGACAACAGAGAAGAACTGGACGATGCAGGCATAGTCGCAATTTTATCCAAGCAGGTAAAAATGCGCAAGGATGCCCTCGCTGATTTTGAAAAAGCCGGAAGAAGCGATCTGGTCGACGCCTATAACGCAGAAATAGAGATTCTTAACCGATATCTGCCCGAACAGTTGTCAAGAGAAAAAGTTCTTGAAATTGTACAGGAGACTGCAGCCTCACTGGGAATCGAAGGAGGCAAGCAGAATATGGGCAAGCTGATGGGAGCAGTCATGGGCAAGGTCAAAGGTCTTGCCGACGGCAACCTGGTGAAAGAGGTTGTGATGGAGTTCCTGTCATAAAAATTCGGATAGTAAAAGACTGCTGAATACCAGCAGTCTTTTTGCATACCTGAACTTTTCCTACATATATTGAACCATGAAACTGATAAACGAGATCGCCTTTGACTTTGACGTCACCGGACCGAAGATTACCGCCTCCGAAAAAGCAGCCGTCATTGAGAATGTAGATAAGGTCGTGCTGATCAGCGATACCTCGGTCACCGTCGATACCGGCCGCTTTTTCGTTACCGTCAGAGGAAACGGCTTTGTGATCGGTGAGATCTGGGAAGGACGTATGGAACTTGAAGGAGAAATCCAGGGAATCGAATTTTATAAGGCATCGGCTCCGCATCAGACTTGAAGGCTTTCGACCGGAAAGGCTGCTGTCCGAAGCGCTGGAGCGGGGCATTGTCATGCGGCAGATCTGTCGTATCGACGAGACACAGGTGCTGCTTTACGTATCCGAAAGCGGTTTCCGCCAGCTGAAGAAGATGGCGGGAAGCCGGTACAGGCTGACGATGATCAGAGAAGACGGTGCGGAGCCTATGCTTTCCAGGCTCAGACGCAGCAGGCTGATGCTGGCGGGGATTGCCCTTTTCGTGCTTTTCTTTGTGTCTCAGACATTTTTTGTCAGAGAGATCAACATAATAGGATGTAAGAGTATTCCGGAGGACAGTATTCGGGAGGTTCTCAGGGAAGAAGGGCTGTACGAAGGCGGACGGAAAAATTTTGACTGTGAAGCTGTCGAAAGACGGTTGTTTACGGAATTTGAAGAGATCGTCTGGGCAAGGGTCGCGTATGAAGGAAACTATGTGGAGGTACAGATCGCAGAAAGCGAACCGGCTGAAGAGACGGAAAGCGAGGAGGATGCGGCAGACGGAGCTTGCGATATCGTAGCGGAAAAGGACTGTTATATCGAGGAGATTCAGGTTTATGCCGGCAGAGGGAGTGTGAAAAAGGACGATTATGTGAAGAAAGGAGAGGTTTTGATATCCGGAACCGTACCCATCGAGCATCCGTCTTATCCCCTGGAAAAAGATGAGACGGCAGAGCATTATGTGCACGCCGACGGTCTGATCACCGCCCGGGTGCCGTACTATTTTTCCTTTTACATGGAGCCGGGAGAAGGGCAGAAGGAGGCCGAGACGCTGCTGCGCGCCTGGATTCTGGAAAATGTGCCTGAGGATGCGCAAATTGTAAATAAAGACTTTCATTTTCAGGAGAAAGAAAATATAATAAAAGTATACGGGATCGTTGAGACCCGCGAACAAGTCGGAAAAGAAAAGGAGATTGTCATTGACAGAAAACAGCGAAGAACTGAAGAAGATCAGAATTGAGGATGATGTGGACCGCATTGAGCTTTTCGGCAATTTAGATGCAAACCTCAATCTGATTCAGGAAAAAACCGGTGTGGAGATATTCCAGCGTGACGACTGCCTGCTTTTGCGGGGGGAAAAGCTGGATCTGGCCGAAGGGATCCTCAACGAGCTGATGGATATCCTGCGGGTTGGTGAGAATCTGGACGTGCAGAAGGTAAACTATGTCATCAGTTTGAAAGAGCAGGGGCTCTCCTATCGGGAGAACAATGTCCGCAGGGACATTATCTGCTTTACCAGCAAAGGCCGGCCGATCAAACCGAAGACCATCGGACAGAAAGATTATGTGAACAGTATACGCAAGAAAGATATCGTTTTCGGTATCGGACCGGCGGGAACCGGCAAGACCTATATCGCCGTCGCCATGGCGGTCAACGCGTTTAAGAATAAAGAAGTACAGAAGATCATCCTGGCAAGACCGGCGGTGGAAGCCGGCGAGCGTCTGGGTTTTCTGCCGGGAGACCTGCAGGAAAAGGTGGATCCGTATCTGCGGCCGCTGTATGACGCCCTTTACGATATTCTGGGACGGGAGAATGCCCTGCGTCTGAAGGAGAAAGAAGATATAGAGGTCGTGCCGCTGGCTTATATGCGGGGACGGACGCTGGACAATTCGTTCATCATACTGGACGAGGCGCAGAATACGACCCGGGAGCAGATGAAGATGTTTCTGACCCGTATGGGATTCGGCTCCAAAGTGGTGGTCACCGGCGATATTACCCAGATCGATCTGCCGCGGGGCAGAAAAAGCGGTCTGATCGAGGCAGAGCGTGTGCTTGGCGGGGTAAAGGATATTGATTTCTGCTATCTTCGGGATGTGGATGTCGTTCGCCACGAACTGGTCAAAAAGATCATCAACGCCTACGATCAGTATTATCGCAGACATCCGGAGGAAATCGAGGAGTAAAGCTATGGATATTTATTTTGAAGACGGACAGGCCGTCAGCGGGCATATTCTGCATACGATGGAAAAAGCAGCCTGCCGCTGCCTTGCGGAAGAAGGCGTGGATGGAGAACGGGCGGAGCTCAGCGTTACCTTTGTCAGTCCGCAGGAAATTCGGGAGCTGAACCGGGATTACCGAAACGTGGACAGCGTTACAGACGTTCTTTCCTTTCCCCAGTTTGAACAGCCGGCAGACATGCCGGAGGAGGGGGAGATCTGCCTGGGTGATGTAGTGATCTGCAAAGAACAGGCTGAGCGCCAGGCCGAGGAATTCGGGCATTCTTTTGAGCGGGAGATCATTTATCTGTTTACCCATAGCGTGCTGCACCTTCTGGGATACGACCATATGACAGAAGAAGACAAAGCCGGTATGCGGGCAAAAGAAGAAGCCGTTATGAACTATCTGGGAATCGGGAGACAGTAGACGATATGGAATACAGAGAATTATACAGAATGGCAAAAGGGGCGCTCCCTCATGCGTATGCGCCTTTTTCCCACTTTGCCGTGGGAGCGGCGCTTCTGACCGAGAGCGGCGAGGTGTTTACCGGTGTAAATGTGGAAAATTCATCTTATGGCGGTACGATCTGCGCAGAGCGTACCGCCTGTGTCAAAGCCGTATCGGAGGGCTTTCGCCGCTTTCGTGCTCTTGCTGTGGTTTCCGGCGAAGGTAAGGCCAGCCCTTGCGGAATATGCCGCCAGTTTCTTTATGAATTTGCGCCGGAGCTGATCGTGATCACCGGCAGCGACGAGGAGCATCTGGAGATCCGCAGACTTTCAGAACTTTTACCGGAGGGATTCAGATTATGAGCAAATCAGGGTTTATTGGTATTATCGGACGGCCAAATGTGGGAAAATCCACATTGTTAAACAGCATATTAGGCGAGAAGATCGCCATCACCTGCGACAAACCGCAGACGACCAGAAACAGCATACGGGGGATTTATACCCGGAAGGACGAAAACGGCGTACCGGATCTGCAGATGGTGTTCATCGATACGCCGGGTATTCATAAGGCCAGAAATAAACTGGGAAGCGCCATGACGGAGATGGCGCTGAACACATTCAGAGAAGTGGATCTGATTCTGTTCCTGGTAGACGGAAGTATTCGCAAGGGACCCGGAGACCGGTACATTACGGAGCTGATCCGGGATCTGGATACGCCGAAGATCCTGGTCATCAACAAGATCGACGGCATGGAGGCGGAAGAATACCGGCAGATCTTTGAGGAATACGATGAACTGGGCATTTTTGACGAGATCATGGGCGTGTCTGCCCTGAATGGGAAAAACGTACCGCAGCTTCTGCAGAAGATCGAGCCTTATCTGGAAGAAGGGCCGATGTATTTTCCGGAAGATATGGTGACAGACCACCCGGAACGCTTCATCGTCAGCGAGATCATCCGAGAAAAGGCGCTGACCTATCTGGACGAGGAAGTGCCCCATGGCGTTGCTGTGGAGATCGAAAGCTTCCGGGAAGAAAAAAATGTTACCCGTATCGGCGCAGTCATCTATTGCGAAAAAAAGTCTCATAAAGGCATCATCATCGGAAAGCAGGGGAAAAAACTGAAGGGAATAGGCAAGAGCGCCCGGCTGGAGATCGAAGCGCTGCTGGGAACGAAGGTCTTTCTGGAGCTGTGGGTCAAGGTTAAGGAAAACTGGCGGGACAGCGATTTTGCCCTGTCGAATTTCGGATATAGGGAATAGGCGATGTATAGCAGTGCGGAAGGGATTGTGTTCCGGCAGGTAAAGGCTGCCGGCGGCAGAAGAATGATCCTCCTGTTTACAAAAAAATACGGCAAGATCAGCGCCGGCAGCAGTATCAGCGAAAAAGGGAAAAAACGATCGGCACTGGCTCTGCGTCCGTTTACCTGCGGCGTTTATGAGCTGTATAAGAATGGAGAATACTATAATATCGACAGCGCGGAGGTGAAGCGCAGTTTTTTCCGTATTGGCGAAGATCTGGAGAAGTATATGCAGGCTTCCTTTGTTCTGGAGCTGACCGAAAAAGCGTTGCCGGAGGGTTTGCCGCAGCCCCGGCTCTTCCATCTGCTGACGGAGTTTCTCAGCGCGATGGAGAAGAGGGAAAAAAGACCCGCCATACACATAACCTGAAACCCGTCCGCGAGGCACAGATGACAGCAGAAATCCTCACAACCGAACAGATCCTATTTGCCTTCATC
>CALXJA010000127.1 GCA_944388465.1 uncultured Emergencia sp. | reverse complement strand
CCCTCCTCCGGCACCTGTACCGGCCGCACATTGGCATAAAGATCCAGCTCCCGCCGCAATGTAACGTTAGCGCTTTCCAGACTGCCGCCCTTAGGCGTGGTGGTCGGTCCCTTCAGCAGGACGTCACAGCCTCTGATCTGTTCCAGTACGTCGTCCGGAACAGCTTTTCCCTGTGCCGTACGGTTTTCTATGGTCAGTCCTTCTATGGTCTTCAACACGACCTTTCCCGATTCCCGTTCCTCTTCCAGAACCTTCTTTACCAGGCGTTCCGCCTGTTCCATGATGATCGGCCCGATGCCGTCCCCGCCGCAGAGACCTATCACGATCTGCACCATAGATGAAAAATCCTTTGGTTTTGCCCCGGTCTTCATGCGGTCGTTTCTCTCCAGCTGCTCGCGGAGCAATTCCGCAAACTGCTGTACAGCCGATTCTATATATGCGTTTCTGTCCATCTCTCGTCTCTCCTATTGCTTCGCTACATAATTCAGCAGACTTCCTGCCTTCAGGATCTCCTTCTGCCTCTCTGTAAAGGCGCAGGTCAGCGTAAAGGTCTCGCCTTTCGTTTCATCGGTGAGGGTGATCTCCCCGCTGTCCATACCGGCATAGACATCTGTCAGCTTTAACCTGTCTCCCTGATCGATCCGGTCGTAATCATCCGGATTCTTAAAGGTCAGCGGCATGATACCGGCATTAATCAGATTGGCCGCGTGTATGCGGGCAAAGCTCTTGGTGATCACCGCTCTGACGCCCAGATAAAGCGGTACCAAAGCTGCATGTTCCCGGGATGAGCCCTGTCCGTAGTTGGCTCCGCCTACAATAATACTGGATCCTGCCTCTTTGGCTCTCTCCGGGAAGGTCTCGTCACAGACGCCGAAGCAGAACTGAGAAAGATGAGGAATGTTGGAGCGGTATGGCAGAATCTTGGCGCCGGCCGGCATGATGTGATCCGTAGTGATATTGTCTCCCACCTTCAGCACCAGCGGCGCTTCCAGAACGTCCTCCTGCGGCTTGCTCTGCGGAAATTCCTTGATATTCGGTCCGCGGAGGATCGTAAGCTCCGCGGCTTCCTCCGGTGAAGCCGGCGGGATGATCGCGCTGTCGTCGATCTTAAAGCTCTGCGGCATCACGATCTCCGGCATCTCTCCCAGCAGCGTCGGATCCGTGATCTCTCCGGTCAGAGCCGCCGCGACAGCCGTCTCCGGCGATACCAGGTAGACCTGGCCATCCTTTGTGCCGCTTCTTCCCTCAAAGTTGCGATTGAATGTCCGCAGCGAAACGCCGCCCGAATTTGGCGAGAATCCCATACCGATACACGGACCGCAGGCACATTCCAAGACCCTGGCGCCGCTGGCCAGAATATCTGAAAGCGCGCCGCAGTCTGCCAGCATCGTCAGCACCTGCTTCGATCCCGGCGAAATAGACAGACTGACCTCCGGACGTATGGTTTTGCCTTTGAGCAGCGCTGCCACCTTCAGCATATCATAAAGCGAAGAATTGGTGCAGGAGCCGATACACACCTGATCCGCCTTCGTTCCCTTCAGCGATTCCACGGTGACCACATTATCCGGGCTGTGCGGACAGGCGATCAGCGGCTTCAACTGTGACAGATCGATATCGATGACCTTATCGTAAACGGCATCAGGATCACTCTTCAATTCTATGTAATCCCCGCCTCTTCCCTCTGCCTCCAGGAAAGCCTTTGTCACCTCGTCAGACGGGAAAATGGAGGTCGTAGCGCCCAGCTCAGTTCCCATGTTGGTGATCGTCGCTCTTTCCGGCACGGAAAGCGTTTTGATCCCCGGGCCGCCCCATTCGATGATGGCGCCGACGCCGCCCTTTACCGAAAGGATCCGCAGAAGCTCCAGGCTCACGTCCTTAGCGGTAACAAAATCCCGCAGCTTTCCGGTCAGATTCACCTTGTACATCTTCGGCATGGTGATGTAGTAAGCGCCGCCTCCCATGGCTACGGCCACATCCAGACCGCCGGCGCCCATGGCCAGCATGCCGATCCCTCCTCCTGTCGGTGTATGACTGTCAGACCCGATCAGCGTTTTTCCCGGCTTTCCGAACCGTTCCAGATGAACCTGATGGCAGATGCCGTTTCCCGGCCGTGAAAAGTACAGGCCGTACTTTTTCGCCATGGATTGAATAAACCGATGGTCGTCGGCGTTTTCAAAACCGGACTGCAATGTATTGTGATCGATATAGGCCACGGACAGTTCCGTTCTGACCCGTGGAATACCCATCGTTTCAAATTCCAGATAAGCCATGGTGCCTGTTGCGTCCTGTGTCAGCGTCTGATCGATACGCAGAGCCACCTCACATCCCGGCTTCATTTCTCCGCTGAGCAGATGCTCTTTAATGATTTTCTGTGCTATCGTCTGTCCCATATTGACCGCTTACCTCCATTATACTGTTATATGCGTGATCGATGTGCACCAGCATCAGGGTGTCCACCTTATCTCCGTCTTTTTCGGCAATGGCGTTGTAAAGCGCCTTGTGTTCCGCTACGGAAGCCATGATCCGTTTCGATTTTTCCAGAGATATTCTTCTGAATTTCATCATTTTATGATGGATCGGCGACAGGATACTCTCAAAGGTGGTGCTTCCACATTCTTTATAAATGATATCGTGGAACTCTGTATCCAGATCTCTGACTTTGATGGCGTCGCCCTTCTGGGCAAAGAACTCCTGCTGATCGATATTGTCTTTCAGCGCCTTCAGCCCCTCCGGGCTGATATTTTCCGCGGCTCTTCTGGTGGCGATGACCTCGATCCTGCGTTTTACTTCAAAAAGGTCTTTCAGATCCTTTTCTGTAACGCCTACGACTACCGTACCGTTCGGCGATTCTTTGATCAGCTTCTCGTGATAGAGCCTGGACATGGCTTCTCTGATCGGCGTGCGGCTGACGCCCAGCTCTTCGGAAAGCCTGGTTTCGCTGATGATTTCTCCGCAGGCATACACGCCCGTCAGAATATTGTATTCCAGCGTGTCATAAACCTGATCTGCCAGAGATACCGTCTTATATTCGATCATGATTCTTCTCTCCCCTTTCTTTATTCTTTCTGTCCTTCACCGGTCAACTCGCGCACCTTATTTTCCAGTTCTTTATTGGAAAGGCTGGTCGTGCGGCCGTCGGCGTACATTTCATCGACCCAGTCCTTCATGGCCAGCACCAGCGGCGAATCTTTATGTACCTGCTCTTCTTCCTTCAATTCGTAATGCTCGTTGATCCAATACGCAATGCCGGCAAGGCCGCTGGTTTTGCTGACGGCTACGCCCGGCGCCCGGTTCAGCAGCTTTTTCGTGTTGAAAATATTGTAGATCTCTTCATCCTTCATCAGACCGTCGGCATGAATACCTGCCTTTGTCACGTTGAAGTTTTCTCCGGCAAACGGCGTCATCGGCGGAATTTCATAACCCATTTCGTCACGGAAATAACGGGCGATCTCGGTTACCACAGCCGGATTCATACCGTCAAGAGAGCCCCGCAGGGAAGCATACTCAAAAACCATCGCTTCCAGCGGTACATTTCCCGTTCTTTCACCAATGCCCAGCAGAGAGCAGTTTACCGCTCCGGCGCCGTAAAGCCAGGCTGTAGACGCATTGGCCACCGCCTTGTAAAAATCATTGTGACCGTGCCATTCCAGCATTTCGCTGGGAACACCGGCATAATGCTGCAAACCGTAAATAATACCGGCTACGCTTCGCGGGAGCGCCGCTTCGGTATACGGAACGCCGTATCCCATGGTATCACAGGCTCTGATCTTTACCGGCACACCGGCTTCATCGGACAGTTTCATGATCTCATTGACGAAAGGCACCACAAAACCGTAAAAATCTGCTCTGGTGATGTCTTCCAAATGACAGCGCGGTACCACGCCGGCCTCGAAGGCGTCACGAATGGTTTCCAGATAGTAGTCTACCACCTGCCGCCGGGTCATCTGCATTTTCTTGAAGATATGGTAATCGCTGCAGGATACCAGAATTCCTGTCTCCTTGATGCCCAGATCCTTGACCAGTTTGAAGTCTTCTTTCTTTGCTCTGATCCAGGTCGTGATCTCCGGGAATTTCAGATCCAGCTCCATGCACTTTTCCACGGCCTCCCGGTCTTTCTTCGTATAGATAAAAAACTCCGACTGCCGAATCAGGCCGTAAGGTCCCCCCAGCTTGGAAAGCAGCTTATACAGATCAACGATCTGTTTGACGGTATAGGGCTCCATGGACTGCTGTCCGTCTCGAAAGGAGGTATCGGTGATCCAGATATCCTCCGGCATGTTCATCGGTACACGCCGGTGGTTGAAGGCGACCTTCGGCACCTCGTCATAATTGTACATATCCCGGTAAAGATTCGGTTCCCGGATATCCTGCAAAGAATATTTGTAACTGGCCTGTTCCAGCAGGTTCGATTTTTTTGACATTTCAAGCATTGGCGTTCCCTCCCTGATACCTTGCACTGCAGGCGAAGCTTCTGCCGCAGCCTGCCGCTGTCTGCTCCGCATGCAGCTGTGTTGTGCTGCGCTTCACTGCGCTAATGCGCTTCTCTTTATGTATACAAGTATAATTGTTTATTTTTTGTTTGTCAACAGGATTTTATCCTCCGTCTGGATTTCCTTCTGTTTTCTTCCCCTGCAGCCCGTCCCGCGCTGATTCTGCGGCTCCCGATCGTTTGTGCTGCGGCTCCCGGTCGTTTGTGCTGCGGCTTCGGGCTCACGGTCTGCCGCAGCCTGCCCCAAAAAGCAGGAAACAGCCCGGCTTCTGACAGCGAAGCGGGCTGTTTCCTCTATTTTATTCCACTATCTTATTCCATCATCTTCACCGGTAATGCCGCAGCCGTGCTCTACAGCCCCAACACCTCTTTGATCAGGGTCGGTTTCTGCGGTTTTTCCCGGTCTATGACAAACGCTTTCTGCGCTTCCTTTTCCGCAGCGGCAATTTTACTCTTGCTGCTGCCGCAGATCGTTGCCAGACATTCGCCTCGGTTCACCCTGTCACCGACCTTTTTATGCAGAAGTACGCCGGCGGACAGATCGATATCGTCTTCTCTGGTCAGACGCCCTGCGCCTGTGTGCTGCGAGACCAGTCCCACGCATTTCGCGTCTATGGACTGTACATAACCGGCGCTTTCCGCCAGAATGTCCTTTTTCAGCGCAGGCTGCGGAAGACGGTCAGTCTCTTCGATAATGCCTGCATCGCCTCCCTGGCGAAGAATAAGGCTGCGCAGTTTTTCCAGACCGGCTCCGCTGTGCAGCGCCTGCTGCGCCATGATTTCTCCCTCTGCCGCCGTTTTCGTGCGGCCGCCCAGGTAGATCATTACGCCTGCCAGTTTCAGCGAAAGTTCCGTAATATCGTCCGGTCCTCTGCCCTTCAGCGTCTCAATGGCCTCCCTCACTTCCAGACTGTTTCCCACAGCTCTGCCCAGAGGCTGACTCATATCGGTGATCAGCGCTACGGTTCTCTTCCCGGCAGCCACGCCGATTTCACACATCATTCTGCCCAGTTCAACTGCTGTCTCCTGCTCCTCCATAAAAGCGCCGCTGCCGCATTTTACATCCAGGACGATGGCATCGCTTCCTGCCGCCAGCTTCTTGCTCATGATGCTGGAGGCGATCAGCCCCAGATTCTCTACGGTTCCCGTCACGTCGCGCAAAGCATAGATCTTCTTGTCGGCCGGCGTGATATGCGCCGTTTGTCCGATCAGCGCAATGCCGTTCTCATTGACCTGCCGGAAAAATTCCTCCGGTTCAAGGGTAGTGCGAAAGCCTGGAATGGATTCCAGCTTATCTACCGTTCCGCCGGTAAAGCCAAGTCCCCGTCCGCTCATCTTTGCTACGGGAACACCGCAGGCCGCTGCCAGAGGTGCGGCGATCAGCGTTGTCTTATCTCCGACGCCGCCGGTAGAATGTTTATCTACTTTGATCCCCTGTATATCAGACAGGTCTATGGTATCGCCGGAATAACGCATGGCATTGGTCAGCTCAAAGATCTCCTCTTTATCCATACCGCGGAAATAAACGGCCATAAGCAAGGCCGAAGCCTGATAGTCCGGTATGCTGCCTTCCGTAAAGCCCTTGACAAAGAAACGGAGCTCCGCCTGTGTCAGTTTCCCGCCGTCTCTTTTTTTCAGGATAATATCGATCATGTTCATTTTCTTATTATCTCCTCGATAAAGCTTTCACCTATCGCCGTCGGTTCAACACCGAGATAGGCCGCTATAGATGCGCCGATATCGGCAAAGGTTTCCCGGACACCCAGGTCGATTCCCGGACGCACGCTGCTGCCGTACAGCAGCAGAGGCACATATTCTCTGGTATGATCCCAGCCGCTGTGGACAGGGTCGTTACCATGGTCTGCACAGATGATCAGAAGATCTTCATCCCGAAGCGCTGCCTCTATCTCCGGCAGTCTCCGGTCAAAGGCTTCGATAGCCTGTCCGTAGCCGGTTGGATTCCGGCGATGCCCGAACTGAGAATCAAAATCCACCAGATTCGTAAAGATCAATCCGCCGAAATCCTTGTGCAGAGCCTCGATGGTCTTATCCGTTCCATCCATATTGTTCTCTGTATGAACCGCTTCCGTTACGCCCTGACCGTTAAAAATATCCCGGATCTTTCCAATGGCGTACACGGTCTGTCCGGCTGCCCTGACTTTATCCAGCAGCGTCTCTTCCGGCGGGGAAACGGCAAAATCCTTTCTGTCCGCCGTTCTGACCCGTTTGCCGTTTTCAAACACATAAGGTCTGGCAATGACCCGTCCGCAGGCCCATTTGCCGGTCAGCAGCTTCCGCGCCGTTTCACAGATCGAATAGAGCTTTTCCAGAGGAATCACAGCCGTATTGGCCGCGATTTGAAATACGCTGTCCGCCGAGGTGTACACGATGGGCTTCCCCGTCCGTTCGTGCTCTTCGCCGAGAACTTCGATGATTTCCGTACCGGAAGCCGGGTAATTTCCTAAAACGCCGGTACCGATCTCCCGTTCAAAGACTTCGATGAACTCTTCGGGAAAACCGGCAGGATAAGTTTTAAACGGTGTCTTCGTCTCAATTCCTGCAATTTCCCAGTGACCGGTAATGGTATCCTTGCCCCGCGAAAGTTCCTTCAGCTTTCCGAAAGCGCCCTGCGGATGTTCTATGCGGAACCTGCCGCCTGCCACATCACGGATATTTCCCAGTCCCAGCCTCTGCAGATTAGGGATTTGAAAATCCTCCATGTTTTCCGCGATATGCCCGAAGGTATCGGCTCCCCTGTCGCCATAGCGCTCTGCATCAGGAAGCGCTCCAACGCCCATACTGTCCATGACCATCAATACGACTCTTTTCATTTCTCTCACCCTCTCTGTTTATCCCGGCAGCTGTCAGCTTTCTGATTCGGTGCTGCAGATCAGCTGCGGAACTCCTTCTGCGTAATCCAGCGAGACCAGCCGGTATTCCACGCCGTTCAGCACACCCTTGATTCCGTTCTTAAAGGCTTCTTTTCCATGAAGATGCCCGTACACACAGGTTTTCACGCCGAACGCCTCCAGCATAGCCGTAAAGCCCGATCCCTGCAGTTTATCATTGGTAGGCGGATAATGCAGCGCTGCAATGATTTTCTCCGCGCCCGCCTTTTCCGCCTCTTTCAGGGAAAATTCCAGCCGCAAAAGTTCCCGGCTGTAGATCTTTTCATCGTGATCGTCAAACCCTTCCGTTCCCGGACATATCCAGCCGCGGGTGCCGCAGACTGCAATTCCTTCATCCGTCATATAACAGTGGTTCTGTAAAAATGTCATATCGTCGTACAGCCGGTTCAGCCGGGTAACCGATGTCCACCACAGATCGTGATTGCCCTTGGTGATCACCTTTTTCCCCGGGAGCTGATGGATCCACTGCAGATCGGCCATCGCCTCGTCCTGGCGCAGACCCCAGGATACATCTCCGGGAATGATGACCAGATCTTCTTCCCGCACTCGCTCCTCCCAGTTCTGCCGTAATTTCTCATGATGTGCAACCCAGCTGGGGCCGAAAATGTCCATGGGTTTTTGGATTCTCTCATCAAAAGACAGATGTAAATCGCCTATTGCAAATATATTCAATCTATTTCTCCTCTATATCCAGCATTCCCGCCGCCTCATCGTCGGAAAGCGCCGTTACCTTGCGCAGCTTGCTCCGGATCATCCGGGATCTCGTTCCTACCAGCTTATCGAGATCCTCATTGGCCTGATTGATCTTTTTCTGTGCGGCTGTCAGCACATCCTCAAACTTTCCGAATTCGTTCTTCACTGCCCCCAGGATATCCCAGACTTCGCTGGAATGTTTCTGGATAGCCAGTGTCCGAAAACCCATCTGCAGGCTGTTGAGCAGTGCGGCCATCGTGGTAGGTCCTGCAATATTCACCTTGTACTCCCGCTGGAGCACTTCGACCATGCCCCGGCGCACCACCTCGGCATACAGTCCCTCAAAGGGCAGGAACATAATGCCAAAATCCGTGGTATTCGGCGGTTCGATATATTTCTCTTTTATATCCTTCGCTTCGGCTTTGATGGTCTTCTCCAGATTTTTCCCGGCGGCTTCTATCGCTGCCGTATCTCCTGCATCATATGCGTCCACCAGACGGGAATATGCGTCGGCCGGAAATTTGGCATCGACAGGGAGGTAAACCGGTTTATCCCCTTCCCCCGGAAGTCTGATCGCATACTCCACCCGTTCCGTTCCGGTGCTCTTCGTGGTGATATTTTCCTCGTACTGCTCCGGCGGCAATATCTGCTCAAGGATAGAGCCCAGCTGGATCTCGCCTAATATGCCTCTGGTCTTGACGTTGGACAGCACTTTTTTCAGATCGCCCACACCGGAGGCCAGGGTCTGCATCTCGCCCAGTCCCTTGTATACCTGTTCTAACCGCTCACTGACGACCCGAAAAGACTGTCCGATACGATCCTCCAGCGTTTTCTGCAGTTTTTCGTCGACAGTCAGGCGCATCCGCTCCAGCTGCCGGTTATTATCCTCGGTCAGTTCCCCGATCTTGCGTGACATGGTAAGACGGATGTTCTCTAACTTCTGTTCATTTTCTACCGCCATACGGCTGAACTGCCGGCTGAGCTCCTCCAGTCTTCTGTCCTGCAGGCGCGTGATTTCCTGCTGATTTCCCGACACCATGTCCCCAAAATTTTTAAAAGAACTGTTTATGTATTGCACCGTCTCGATCCGCGACGCCTTGATCTCCTTCTGTATGGAGGAAAATTTCCCCAGCACGAGAAGCAGAACGATCAGAACGGCCGCAAGAAGGACGGACAGAATCATTTCCGCAAGGCTCACTGCTATACCCCTTTCTGTCATGAAAAGCACTTCTGCACATACATGTATAGTATACCATTCTTTGAAAGGATTCAAAAGCGGAAATGGATAATATCTCTTCTCTTTTCCTCTGCATTTTTTTCGGCGAGTTCGGACTGCTGACACTGGCTCCCCGCTATCTGTTTCTTGTTCTCTTTCCCATCCTCCTGCTGCTGGAAATCGCCGGAAGACTCCTGCCGCTGATCCCTTTTCTTAAAGAAAACGATCCTCTGGTCAACCAGTTTCTCTACAGTCTGATCGGACTTGGCTGTACTACCGCCGCCATCGCCTCCCTGGACAGTCTGCACAGCGCTTCCATGCGCGCGCGGATGCTCTGGATCCTGATCCTGCTCGTTCCCTGTTCTTCGCAGCTGGCGCTTATTGCCGCCTTTGCCTCCATGGTCACCGTCCGTGTCTTTCTGCTCTTTTTTCTGCTTTTTGTGTGCTTCACCGCCGCACTCTATTTCTCTGTTACCCGCCTCTGTCCATTGAACCCCGACATGTGCAGGCCGCGGCAGGCAAAAGAACAGCTGCATCTTCTTACCGCAGTAAAAAACGCTTTTTTCTCTGTCCTGGAAACGGCTCCTACTTTCTGTGCGGGAAGTGCCGTCATCAGCGTTGCTATGTATTCCGGTCTGCTTGATGCGCTCTGCCGTATCTGTGCGCCTTTAATGGACACCTTCCTGCATCTTCCACCGGAAGCTTTCGGGCTTTTGCTGCTCAATGTTTTAAAACGGGATTTCGGTTCGGCTTCGCTGCTTTCCTTTGCCGGCGCTTTCGACGGATTCCAGATCGTCACTCTGCTGCTCATGATGATCTTTTCGGTACCCTGCTTCAATTCAACGATCCTGCTGTTCAAACGGCAGGGATTCTCCGGCGCAGGCTTTATCTGGCTGGGAAGTCTTCTGCTCTCTCTGCTGGTCGGCAGAATCTGCAGCAGTCTGTTTCTGCTGCTCGGCTAAAAAAACCTCCTTCGGGATAGCCACACCGGCAATAATGTGGTATACTATGGAATATGGCTGCCTGCCGGAGCTCATTCAGCAACAGGATCCGGCTCCGCTTACCGGTCAGCCGCCGCTATCTGCCTGAACTGCAGACAGATATTACGGATAGGAGGTCAAAAGATTATGGATAACAAGGAACAGACAGCAAAAGCCCCAAAAAAGAACAGAATCATTATCATCATCGCTGCTGTAGTCATCATCCTGGGTATCATCGTCTTTGCCGCAGGCTCCATTATGGGCGTCTTCGGCGGAATCAGCGAGCAGGAGGCTCGCCAGGCCGCTCTGGATCAGGTGCCGGGCGCACAGGATGAGAATATCGTTACGCTGATCAAGGAATTTGACGACGGCCGTATGGAGTACGAGGTAAAAGTGGTCTATGATAATGTCGCCTACGATTTTAAGATTCTCGCCAAGAACGGCGAAATTTACAGCCAGGAGCAGACGGCTATAGGCGGAGGCCAGACAACGGCACAGACGCCTTCTGCAACTCCGTCTGACAACAAGACTGCCGAGGATATCGGCATTGAAAAAGCCAAGGAGGTCGCTATTGCACAGGTTGAAGGCTCCACCGTCGGCGATGTCGTCAAGGCCGAGGCCGATATGGACGGCGGAATGCTGACCTACGAGATCGAGATCATCTACAACGAACTGCAATACGATTTTGAAATCAGCGCATCTACCGGCGAAGTCTTAAAGATGGAATCTGAATCCATTTACGACTGATCGGCTCTGCTGATCATGCGGTGACGAAACGCGGAGCAGCCCTGCTGGGCTGCTCCGTTTTGAATTACAGGACAAAAGGGTGGATCACGCCGCATAAAACGCTTCCTGAAAGTCCGCCTGAAAAGCTGTATAAAAGCTATAAAAAAAGCAATGTTGACTAAACTCGCAGAAACGGCAAAATCGGTCAACATGGCCATCCTTAATCCAGCAGCATCAAGCGGCGCCGCCGGATCTTCGCAGGTTTCGCAAACTTCGCAGACGTCGCAAGCTTCGCGGGCAAGACTCGGCAAATGAATCCGCAGCGTTCATACGCATTTTGCCCGGCGCGGACTTTTTCCTGCAAATCAGCAAAACCGCCATAACCATTGAATTTTCAACAGTCATAGCGGTTTTTACCAATACTTTTGCCCGATAGCCCTTTCCTTTTGTTTCTTTACTTCTTTGTTTATTTGCTTACCCTGTTCAGCGCCTGATCAAAATCGGCCAGGATATCCTCGATATCTTCACAGCCTACAGATACGCGAATCAGC
>CALXJA010000126.1 GCA_944388465.1 uncultured Emergencia sp. | reverse complement strand
ACTGCTTCAGTGCTTCGATGTAGGCGTCGTGCTCCTTCAGCGCCAGCTCGTAATCCGGTTTGCCCAGCTCCGGTGCGGAAGTGATTCCGTCTACCATAGCTTTGCACGGTCTTCTTACGATGACATGATTAAACTTTTTCATCCTGATTTTCTCCTCTCAAAACATAAGGTTTACCGTTTTTCAGATATATTATATACAATATATCTGCTATTAGTCAATACGATTCTATGAAAAATATAAAATAATTTATATAAAATACAGTTTTCACTTCCGGCAAAATGTGTTACCATTATATCTATATTGTCTTTTCCGGAGGATACCGGTATCCGCAGACGATCTGCCCCGCTGCTCTGTCCATCCGATTAGTTTCTGTACCTGCGATACGGAATAGAATAGGAGAAATGCCCATGGTAAACCGGTTCAAATCGCTGAAAGATCATGTTTATGACTACATTGCCGAGCAGATTGCTCTCGGCGCCCTTCGTCCGGAAGAAAAAATCAATGAAAACGCTATCTGTCAGGAGCTTTCCATCAGCCGTACTCCTGTGCGGGAAGCGCTGATCCAGCTGGCTTCTGAAGGAATACTGGATAATGTACCGCGCAAAGGTTTCGTTGTCAAAAGCATAACAGAAAAAGAAGGCCGGGAGCTTTATGTCATCATCGGTCATCTTGACGGTCTTGCAGCTTCTCTTGCCTGTCCCTTTCTGACAGAAAAGGATTTCCGGGATATGGAATTCTATATAGACAGCATGGATCTGGCTATACGCTCCCAGAACTATAATATGTACCTGCTTCAGCAAAAGGCCTTTCACCAGATCTATCTGGATCGCTGCGGCAACGATTCCCTGATCGAATACCTCACAGGGCTGAAGAACAAATTTCTCAAACGTTCCTATACGGACGATCCGCTGGGATCAACTGCCGCTATCCTGCATAAAACCAATTTACAACACCGGGAAATTCTGCAGCTGCTGGAAAGCGGCAGAAGCAGCAAAGTCTCCCAATATCTGGCTGATGTTCACTGGGCTGCCGAAAACGTGCACTTTGACTTAATGATAACGGATAACTAAGGAGGAACACTTCATGAGAGACGACGATCTGTATTCTCTTCGCAGCGAACAAAGATTTGACGGCACAGCTGTCCTTACCCGTATCGATAATCCGCAACCGGTAATGGAACTGCCTTCTCACATCGAAAACCGGCCGATTACCGCTATCGGAAGCGACATCGTGCCTCTTGGCGTCAAAAGCGTTCCCCGCGAAATCATACTCCCTGCTTCTGTCACCTCCATCGGTCACGGAGCCTTCCAGGATCTGCGCTATCTGAAAAAACTTGTACTGCCGGAAGGTCTTCTGCAGATCGGTGATTTTGCCATATATACCTGTCCTGATCTGCAGGAGCTTTATATTCCGCCATCGGTAGAGCGTCTGGGACGATATGCCGTCGGCTATATGTACGAACACGCCCGCGCTTATCGGCTCAACTATTTCACCCTCCTCTGTAAACAGAACTCTGCCGCCCACCATTTCGCGGAAGAAAATCAGCTGACCTATAGACTGGTTTGACAGCATTTGACAACAAACGAAAATGTCGCACCGTACAGGAAATTTTTTTACTTTACCACCGTCCGCACGCGCCCTGTCAGCGGCTGCGGACGGTTTTTCCAGAAACGGCGGCTTCGCTTGCGGCATTTTCCTCCTGTCTGCGGATTGCTTCTGAAAATCCTCTGAGCGCGGCAAAAGGCAGGAATTGCTTCGCACGATCTTTTCTCGGCATCCGTCCGTATTTTTTTGAAACGGGTCGCTGCATTTCTATATATTCGTCATATCTGCCCATGATAAATTTCTATGCCCTGTGACCGCCAATCTGACGGTTTCGTTCTCTGGCCGTTGCTCCTTCTTCAAAATCCATAGCCTTCAAAACTGCATTTTTACCGAATTTCTTTTGAATATCCAAAATTGCAAGCTGCATGGCCTGTTCTTCTTTTTGCTCCCGGGAATCCAGAAAAAGGCTGCATTGCTGCTCGCTTCCGTATTCCAGCCGATTAGCTGTCAAATTGATCCTGCGAATATAAAGCTGCGGCAAAACGATACGATCATATAAGTCCATAATTTCGCTTGTTATATGCTTTCGCGAATTTGTCGGCGCATATAGCCTGACGGTACCGCTGTCCGGTACCGGGATCCAGCGCCCGTAACGATCCCTTCTCATCGCCTTTTGCCCCATCGGGCTTGTTCTATCATAACCAATATGCAGGGAAACCGACGAAGCTCGCAGATTGCCTGCTACCAGCTCCAGTGCCAGGGCATCGGCCATTTCCGCCACAATGAGTCTGGCTTTTTCAAAGGGATATGCGCAGGAAAGCACCTGACCGAAAGAAAGACTTTCACTTTGCGGTCTATAGGCCTTGATATCTTCCATCGTGCAGCTTTCTTCTCCCCACGCATGATCGATCAGAAGTTCCGCATCGACTCCAAAGAGACGGTAGAGCAGATCTTCTTGCTGCAAGCTGGCTAAGGCGATATCACCCATAGTATAGATGCCATATCTGGCCAAACGTGCGGAAATCCCCCGCCCAATACGCCAAAAATGTGTCAGCGGCCGGTGATCCCACAACGTCTTTCGGTAAGTCAACTGATCCAGTTCGCCGATTCCCTTTTTTCCTCTCGCCGCAGCATGCTTTGCCGTAATGTCCATGGCCACCGTTGCCAGGTACAAATTCGTGCCGATGCCGCAGGCTGCCGGGATCCCCGTCGTGTCCTGAATATCCGCCATGATTTTTTCCGCGGTTTCTCTGATGCTTTTTCCGTACAAAAGCCGATAACGGCTCATGTCGATAAACACCTCGTCTATAGAATAGATAAGAATATCTTCCCGGGAAACATACTTCAGGTATATTCCGTAAATTTCTGCGGCATAGTCAATATATCTCTGCATGCGCGGCGGCGCCATGATATACGTCATGCCGGATGGGATCTCGAAGACTCTGCAGCGGTTGCGAACACCCTTTGCCTTCATCGAAGGCGAAACCGCAAGGCAAATCGTCTTATCCGTTCGCTGCGGATCTGCCACGACAAGATCTGCCGTCATCGGATCCAGTCCCCGCTCCACGCATTCCACCGAAGCGTAGAAAGATTTAAGATCAATGCACAGGTATCTGTAGCCATCCTCCACGGCGTCATCCTCCTTCCCTGCACTTGCGGCTTCTGCGCCGTCACTGAATATTCCAGAGAAACTGCCAGCGCAGATCTCTGACCTTATATGTCAGCGTATATTCCACTACGTACTCTCCCTGATCCGATGCGCAGGTATAGATGTAGCTGTGCAGACCGCCGGGCTGCTTCTCTTCGATTGTTCTTACCTGATCCACATGGACAACTGTCGTGGAACCGTCATTTCTGTTCAGACGGAACTTTAGCGGAATCGGCGGACCATTTTTGTAAAATACACAGATCATGTCGATATCTCTGCACTCTTGTCTCATCATGCTCACCTCGTATATTCATTATAGCGAACATATGTTCGTTCGTCAAGCGGTGAATTCTGGAAGTCCGAGAGGTATATTCTGCCAGCATGCAAAAAACCGCTGAAACTATATAGTCTCAACGGTTTGCTCTATGCTTCTGGAGGCGACACCCAGATTTGAACTGGGGAATAAAGGTTTTGCAGACCTCTGCCTTACCACTTGGCTATGTCGCCCCGGAAGGGATGCGACCTGCGCATCCCAGACAAATTGGCTAGGGTAGCAGGATTCGAACCTGCGCATGACGGAATCAGAATCCGTTGCCTTACCGCTTGGCGATACCCCAACGTTATACATGAAAATCTTTATATGGGGTGGGTAGTGGGATTCGAACCCACGTATACAGGAGCCACAACCCTGGGTCTTAACCACTTGACGATACCCACCATAAGCTATCATCGAATTCTCTGCCGGCTAAAATCGATGCAATTCGCTGTCAACGAAAAGGATCAGTTTTTGCAATAATATTTTAGCACATCGGATTCCACCTTATACAGAAATTCTCTGTGGAATCCATAAAAATTGGCGACCTGGAACGGTCTCGAACCGTCGACCTCCAGCGTGACAGGCTGGCATTCTAACCAACTGAACTACCAGGCCGCAAAACTGTGCCGTTTAGGCGAAACAGTGGTGGGCGTTATAGGGCTCGAACCTATGACCCTCTGCTTGTAAGGCAGATGCTCTCCCAGCTGAGCTAAACGCCCGAAATGGTAGCGGCGAGTGGAGTCGAACCACCGACCTTCCGGGTATGAACCGGACGCTCTAGCCAACTAAGCTACACCGCCACGCAAATCACTGCAAGAAATATATTACCAAAACTTTCATCTGTTGTCAACGACTTTTTTTCATTTTTTCTTATCGTACAATAGATATGAAACTTTCGTAAAATGAAAAAGTTACTTCCGGTCTCATTCTCATTTCCAGAAATATATTTTTCATTAAGGCTTTATGTAAGACTGATTTCCGGTTATCCTGTTTTTGTGCCTGTTCATGGGACAGAAAGGACACGATCATGAAATCAAAACATCTGAC